>NZ_JBSYOP010000022.1:0-366156 GCF_058244685.1 Candidatus Thiodiazotropha sp. AKAK2
CCCCACCAGATGCGGCTTAAGGTAAGCGCCATTCAGCTTAGGCCTGTCCTGTAAGGAGCGCATGATATCACCTTTCCAATCAAGGCACAGGCAACTTCAGATACAGAGCCAGCAAGAGATTCCAAAGCTGGGATCAACCATAGAGACTTATTCCCTAATGCACTGAGCACAGGCGTTTTGATAGAGCTCCGCATCAGCCTCACTGAAACAGCATGCGATAATGCGTTGGAAACGTTCCCGCCAGGCTTGCATCACCGACAGGGCGATCTCAGCCGCCTCGTCCTTGGGATAACCATAGACGCCGGTGCTGATACCGGGGAAGGCGATCTGCTGCAGCTTGTGTTCTGACGCCAGGGCGAGGCTGTTCTCGTAACAGTCCCGAAGCAGTTTCGGTTCACCCAGGGTGCCACCCTGCCAAATCGGCCCAACCGTATGAATCACCCATTTTGCGGGCAATTTGAAACCGGGCGTCAGTTTCGCCTCACCTACCTGGCAGCCGCCGAGGCTACGGCAGTAGTCGAGCAGCTCCCCACCAGCGACCCGATGAATGGCACCATCCACCCCGCCACCGCCAAGCAGAGTTGTATTGGCGGCATTGACGATAACATCGACTTCCAGCCGGGTGATGTCTGCCGTTACAATGTGTATCTGACCCATAACTTCTAGTGTAGGCATAACGCCGCGACTGGCCTGATAAAAAAGTAAATGCGCAACCCCTGTACGGTCGCCAATCAGGTAGAATCCTTATAATCCGACAGATCACAACACCACCCCATGTCCTATTCAACACTCAATTTGTTACTCCTGCTGATGCTGATTGCCTGGTTCTGGCGGGACAGTTTGAAAGTCAGAGAGGTGGCGATCCGGATCAGCCGCAGCAGTTGTCAAAGCCATGGGGTTCAGTTTCTGGATCAGACGGTGGCGCTGCACCGGCTGGGAGTCCGCTGGTTGCGCAGCGGCCCGAAACTGCGTCGTGTCTACGCCTTTGACTACAGTCTTGAGGGATCGGGGCGCCGAACCGGCTATCTGGTGATGATGGGCATCCACAATGTGAGCCTGCACATGGATATCCCTCAGCCGCCTCAACCCCCAGCTGAACCATCGGAGCAGCAGCAGGATTAAGCTATTTGACAACCTTCAGCGCCGGACGGCTGCTGGGTGGCTTAGGATCCGGGTCGTCTTCCGGTTCACTGTCGGTATCCACTTCCTCTTCCGGAAACAGCATACCCTGGCCATTCTCCTTGGCGTAGATCCCCATCACCGCGCCTGGGGGGATGAGGATCTCTTCCTCAGCACCCCTGAAGCGGGCACTGAAACTGATCCAGTCGTTACCCAGTTCCAGTCCGGACACGGCAGATGGATCCACATTCAGAATGATGCGTCCGTTCTCGACGAACTGCATTGGCACCACTGCCCCTTGATACTCTGCATTGACCATCAGATAGGGGGTTTTGTCGTTATCCACCAGCCACTCATAGAGGGCCCGGATCAGATAGGGACGATTGGATGTCATCTCTGACATGGTCTAACCTAGAGTCCGCAGATGGACAGGTTGATGTGTGCGCTTGTCGTAATCTAGGGCAAGGAGTTGCAACGCCGCCATGCGCCGCCACAGGTGTATTACTCGCTCTGTAGCGTGACTCCCCCAGCGGGTGATACCCTCTTTCGAACACTTTTTCATGTCATTCTTCAACTAAGCAACAGAATGGAGCGGTTAACTGCGGAACCGAGGTTTATCCACGCATTTCTTGTTCAGCTTCAGACAGACTCTTGATGAATGACTCTTTCTCAAACAGACGCTTGGAGTATTCGTGCAGGCCCTTGGCGCTGGTCGGAATCTCGATGCCCATTTCAGGCAGGCGCCACAGCAGCGGTGCAATGGCACAATCCACCAGGGAGAACTCATCGCTCATGAAGAAGGGTTTGGCACCGAATACCGGTGCCGTGGAGATGAGACTCTCACGCAGCTCTTTACGAGCCTTTGCCGCCTCTTTCTTGCCACTCAGAATGATATCCAGCTGACGATACCAGTCCGACTCGACCCGATACATCAATAAACGCGATGTGGAACGGGAGACAGGATCGACCGGTAACAGGGGCGGATGGGGAAACCGCTCATCCAGATACTCCATGATGATGCGGGACTCGTACAGCTTGAGATCCCGGTCCACCAGGGTGGGAAGGGTTCCGTAGGGATTCAGCTCCATCACCTCTTCGGGTACGTTCAGCGGATCGATATCCTCCACTTCGTAGGTGATGTTTTTTTCCGCCAACACCATCCTGACCCGGTGGCAGTAGGGGTCCGTCGGATCCGAATAGAGGGTCATCACTGAGCGTTTATTCGCAACTGCTGCCATTTATTGCCTCTCTCCAAAATTTCTGACACGCCATCAACCAGTGGATTTTGTGCCGGAAAAATAATTTTCACATAAAAAAAGGCGCACAGTATAACGCAACTGTACGCCTTTTTGTCAGCTAAACACCAATGAGTTCTAGTGAACGTCCTTCCAGTACTCCTTTTTGAGCAGATAGGACATCACGAAAAACACCGCAATGAACAGCAACACCCAGACACCCAGGCGTTTTCTCTCCATCTGGATCGGTTCACCGATGTAACTCAGGAAGGCGGTAATATCACGCGCAACCTGATCGAACTCTTCCGGGCTCATAGTGCCTTCGCTGGCGGGTTCCAGGCGATCCAGCACTTCGGTTTCAGTGCCGTTGTGAACCTCGGTCTTGAAGACCGCTTTCTGATCACCCTGCAACTGCCACAACACATTGGGCATGCCCACATCGGGGAAGACCCGGTTGTTGACACCGAAAGGACGCTTCTCATCGATGTAGAAACCACGCAGGTAGGTGTAGAGCCAGTCCACACCACGGGCACGGGCGATAACACTCAGATCCGGTGGCGGATTACCGAACCACTCAGTACCTTTCTCGGCCGTCATGGCGATGTTCATGGTGCCACCAATCTTGTCGGTGGTGAACATCAGGTTATCGATGACCTCCTGCTCGGTCAGACCCAGATCCTTCGCCATCCGGTTATAGCGTTGGTACTTGGCCGAGTGACAACTCAGGCAGTAGTTCATGAAGTACTTGGCGCCGCGCTGCAGGGAGGCCTGATCGCTCAGATCGATGTCCGCGTCGTCCAGCGGCACGCCGCCACCGGCTGCCAGCCCGAGCATCGGGGTCACGGCTAATAAGAATGCAACAATCAGCTTTTTCATTCGGTCACCCTCTCTGGCACGGGTTTGGTATTGTCCATCTTGCTGTAGATCGGCATCAGCAGGAAGAAGGCGAAGTAGTAGATGGTGCCGATCTGCGCCAACAGCTTGTAGAGGTCAGTGGTCGGTTGTGTACCCAGATAACCCAGCAGGATGAAGTTGACCACGAAGACCCACAACATCACTTTATAGAGCATACCTTTGTAACGGATCGACTTGACCGGGCTGCGATCCAGCCAGGGCATGAAGAACATGATCAGGATCGAGGCAAACATCGCCACCACACCCGGGAAGGCCGAACCGGCAATCGAGGGCACAGCACGCAGAATCGCGTAGAACGGCGTGAAATACCACACCGGCGCGATATGCTCAGGCGTCTTCAGCGGGTTGGCTGGTTCGAAGTTTGGATGCTCGATGAAGTAGCCACCCATCTCCGGCGCGAAGAATACCACCGCCGCGAAGATGAACAGGAATCCGGCAACCCCGGCAATATCCTTCACTGTGTAGTAAGGGTGGAAAGGAATGCCGTCAGCAGGCGCTTTGTCAGACCAGCGGTTGCCCTTGGGACCCTTCTTGATCTCCACGCCATCCGGGTTGTTGGAGCCGACTTTATGAAGCGCAACGATATGAATGAACACCAGTGCAGCCAAGATGAAAGGCAACAGGAAGTGCAGGGCAAAGAAGCGGTTCAGGGTTGCATCGGAGATGACATAGTCACCACGAACCCAGACACCCAGATCCGGACCGATCACCGGCACCGCTGAGAACAGGTTGACGATAACCTGGGCGCCCCAGTAGGACATCTGACCCCAGGGCAGCAGATAACCGAAGAAAGCGGTCGCCATCATCGCCAGGTAGATGATCACACCGATGATCCACAGCAGCTCTCTTGGTTTACGGTATGAACCGTACATCAGACCACGGAACATGTGCAGATAGATCACCACGAAGAAGGCTGAAGCACCGGTTGAGTGCATGTAACGAATCAACCAGCCCCAGTCCACATCACGCATGATGTATTCCACAGAACCGAATGCCAGTTCCGCATCAGGCTTGTAGTTCATCGCCAGCCAGACGCCGGTGAGGATCTGAATAACCAGTACCAGCAGGGCGAGTGAGCCCATGAAGTACCAGAAGTTGAAGTTCTTGGGGGCGTAGTATTGCGCCAGGTGCTCGTTCCAGACCTTGGTCGCCGGATAGCGGTCGTCTATCCAAGTCATAAAATTTTTCATCATACTCATGAGGATGAACCTCCGTCGGCACCGACCATAATCTTCGTCTCAGAGAGATACTGGTATGGGGGAATTTCCAGGTTTTTCGGTGCAGGCACACCGGCGTAGACGCGACCAGCCAGGTCGAATCGCGAACCGTGGCAAGGACAGAAGAAGCCACCTTTCCAATCAGCGCCGAGATCCTCGGGAGCCACTTCAGGACGGTAGGTGGGAGAACAACCCAGATGAGTACAGATACCCACAGCGACAAGATACTTGTCGTTGACCGCCCGGGTTGGGTTTTTGCAGTAGTCTGGCTGCTGTCCGGTATCATCGGAGTTTGGATCGGCCAAGACACCATCCAGTGACGGCAGATCGGTAAGGTTCTTATCGGTACGATGAA
Source organism: Candidatus Thiodiazotropha sp. AKAK2 (assembly GCF_058244685.1). Lineage (NCBI taxonomy): Bacteria > Pseudomonadati > Pseudomonadota > Gammaproteobacteria > Chromatiales > Sedimenticolaceae > Candidatus Thiodiazotropha > Candidatus Thiodiazotropha sp. AKAK2. The sequence continues at coordinate 4,842 of NZ_JBSYOP010000022.1, forward strand.
CGATCCAAACCGGCTTTCCGCGCCATTTCACCCGCATCAGCTGACCCGCTTCAAGCTTGCCGATATCAGCCTCAACCGGCGCACCTGCCGCCTTGGCCTTCTCACTGGGGGCCCAGGCCGCCAGAAATGGATAGATCACGAAACCGGCACCAACCGCTCCGACCGCACTGGTAGCAAGCGTAAGGGTACGCCGCTTCTTTAAATCAACGCCATCTGCGCTCATAACTTTATGGACTCCCCGGATACTGTCATGAGCCTTCGAAGCCGAAACGGCCCCTTCCCAGCCCACATTTTCAGGACATTAGAATATACTTACATAAAACAATGAAAATTAACCGCGCATTCTCCACAATGTGACCATGTTGGTCAAGGCGCATTCACATGGCGAAGATAAATAAAACCGTGTAAAGCCACTCCATTTAAACGGGGTTTTCAATATCGCAAAAGCGCCATTCAAGCTGATGGCGCTCAGCCAGATGGCGTCCCAAGGCCTCAACACCATAGCGCTCTGTTGCATGGTGGCCTGCCGCAAAATAGTGGATATCGAGCTCCCTGGCCAGGTGCACCGTGGGCTCCGACACCTCACCGGATATATAGGCGTCGAGCCCCAGCGCGGCGGCCTGCTCGATATAACCTTGGGCCGCGCCGGTACACCAGCCAAGCCGCTTGATCTGTGGCCGCTCGGCACGGATATGCAGCGGCTCCCTGCCCAGCACCTCGGCCAGCTTTGCATTCAGGGTTTGCGGCGATTGGGGTTGGGCGAACTCGGCCGTCCACACCAGGCCCTGCCCGGCGGTTGAAGCTTCCGCCTGGGGCAGACCCAGATGATTGCCCAATTGACGGTTGTTGCCAAACTCCTGATGGGCATCCAGCGGCAGATGGTAGGCAAGCAGGCTGATGCCTTGACGATAGAGGCTGGCAATCCGCTGTCCTTTGATGCCACGCAGTGGTTGCGGCTCACCCTTCCAGAAATAGCCGTGATGAACCAGCAAGGCATCCGCCCCCCAGTCTGCCGCCGCGTCGATCAGCGCCTGGCTGGCAGTCACTCCCACCATCAACTTACCAACTGTGGTGCCGGCCTCGACCTGGATACCGTTAGGGCAGTAGTCATCGAAGCTATCCGCTGCCAACAAATGGTTACAGTAGTTTTCAAGCGTAATCAGTTCAATCATGTTATGTTTGCCTGCTATAGGGCTCTACTGGGGCCTGGTGTGCTCTGCGCATGAGGTTTCGAGCACTGTCCAGCGAATTTGAAACTTTTTCTCAACCATCAACTCAACCTAAACTTCAATTTAGAGTTGCCAGAAGTAACGTTTTTACCACACTAGATCATCCGATGCGTATGCAAAGACTGCTATCACTACTACTCACGGCCTTGACCGCCGGTTTGGCAGGGGCCTTCGTTGTTCTTTTTTTGATGCCTGACCGCATATTCGCACCGCAACCGGCAAACCCACCCGCCGCATCAACGGCCAACCAGCCGGAGATCAACCTGCCCAGAGAATCCGGCCCGGTATCCTATGCGGAGGCGGTCGAACGGGCTGCCCCATCGGTGGTCAATATCTTTTCCACGAAAATCACCACCGAATCCCAGGCGATGCGCTTCAAGGATCCGGTTCTGCAGCACCTGTTTGGTAGCATTCTGCCGGAAAAGACCCGTCAACGCCTGGATACCAGCCTTGGCTCCGGGGTGATCGTCACGGAAGACGGCTACATGCTGACCAACCACCATGTGATCGATGGCGCCGACGAGATCAAAGTGGTGCTGGCCAACGGTCAGAGCGTCAGTGTCAGTGTGGTGGGCAGTGACGCGGAATCCGATGTGGCGGTGCTGAAGATCAAGAGTGAAGAATCCCTGCAACCGATACCGGTTGGCCACTCCAGCACCCAGCAGGTGGGGGATGTGGTACTCGCCATCGGCAATCCGTTCGGTGTGGGACAGACCGTGACCATGGGCATTATCAGCGCCACCGGCCGATCGCGACTGGGTATCAGCACCTTCGAGAATTTCATCCAAACCGATGCGGCGATCAACCCGGGTAATTCCGGAGGCGCGCTGGTGAATGGCCATGGCGAACTGATCGGCATCAACACCGCCATCTTCTCCCAGACCGGCGGCTCCCACGGGATCGGTTTTGCCATCCCTTTCGATCTCGCCCAGGGCATCATGCAACAGCTGATCAGCACCGGACATGTGGTACGGGGCTGGATCGGCATCCAGGGACAGGATGTGACGAAAAAGCTGGCTGAAGCGTTTGGCCTGCACATTGAGGACGGTGTCCTGGTGACCGGGGTGTTGGAAAACGGCCCGGCAAGCCGAGCCGGCTTACGGCCGGGCGATGTGATCACAAGCATCAACCAGATCCAACTCAATAATTCCCAGGATCTGATGCAGCATATTGCCGGCCTGCCACCCGGCACCGAGCTGATGGTTGGCGGCTGGCGCGGCAGCGACGCCTTCAATCTGAAAACCGTTTCCGGAGAGCGCCCGGCATTTGATGAGTAGATCCGAGCTTTGCAGCGGTTGAGCAGCCCTTGCCGGGGCCCTATCACCCGTTATTCATCGGGTTTCAGATCACGCCTGTCTGGCTATACTGAAACCATGGCCTGACAACCGATTCCGGCACTTCAGTGCCACGCTGCGGTGCGGCCAATGAGGCTCCTTCGAGCTACCGCCGAGCACTCGGGACAGAGAAGAAATCCAATAAGGAGCTGTTTCATGAAACACGCCGAAGAGATCGAGAGAATTATCGATACCGTCGGCAAGACCCTGCAAACCCAGCTCTCACCGACTGAAAGAAGCCGGCTTCACCAGGCGCTGATCAAATCTCTCGACACTCCCGAGGGAGGTATTCGACCGGAGACCAAACAGGTCACCATTCTACTCTCCGATCTGAGAGGTTTCACCGCACTCTCGGAACACTACCAACCCGATATCATCATTGAGATCCTAAACTTCTACTTCTCCCGCATGTGCGAGATCATCTTTCGTTTCGGCGGCACCATCGACAAGTTCATGGGCGACTCCATCATGGCCCTTTTCGGCCTCTCGGAGCAGCGGGAAGACGATCTGGAGCGCGCCATCGCCTGTGCCGTGGAGATGCAACGCAGCATGCAGAGCATCAACAGCGAAAACATCCAGCATGGACACCCCAGACTGTTCATGGGCATTGGTATCAACACCGGTGAGGTGGTTGCCGGCAACCTGGGATCGGAGCTGCATCACGAGTACACGGTAATCGGTGATGAGGTTAACCTCGCCTCACGTATCGAGGCCTACAGCCTGAGAGGCCAGATCCTGCTCAGCGAACACTCCCGGGAACTGGCTAAAGATTTTATCGAGTGCGAAAAGCCGAACCAGGTACTGGTCAAAGGCAAGCAGACGCCGGTCAAACTGTATGAGCTGATCTCCACCAAGCGCCCAAGGTTCCTTGAAGTCCCACGGGTTGAATCCCGCAAAAGCCCACGCATAGAAGTCGATTTTCCGTTAACTTTTCAAACCCTTAAAAACAAGACCGTATCTGAAACAAGCTATGCCGGGCAGGCCATCGACCTGAGTTATTATGGACTGCAGGCACGTCTACCGATCGAGCTGCAGGCCTTGTCGGACATCCGCATCACCCTCTATACCTCAATGATGAGCGAGCAGAGCAGCCACATCTACGCGAAGATTCTCGATAACGAGAAAAACGGTGAGGACTGGCTCTGCCGGATGGAGTTTACCGGCATCGACGAAGCGGGACAGAGCGCCATCAAACGGTACATCGACCAGGCGGTGAGTCGACGCTGACAGCACCGATTGAGTAAGTTTTCTACAAATACTCCCGTTTTCCATCCATTTTCGTTATCATCTCCTGTCTTTTTCGTCAGAAACCCCGGGGTTGGGTGGATTTCAGCGGGACAGTGAGCTTCCACGACTGTCGCTTTCCATACCCAACCTGGTCCTAAAACCAGACTTCAGGCCTATATCCTTTACATAGATATAGGTGCTAGACCCAGGGCTGATTCAATCTACAGTAGGGCCTGTTAAAAACTGGCTATCCGGGACAACCATGGATAAATTGATCATTCGCGGGGGTACACCCCTATCGGGGGAGGTACGGATTGCCGGCGCCAAAAACGCAGCACTGCCGATTCTGGCCGCCACCCTGCTGTCCGAAACCTCGATGCGGGTCGGCAATGTACCGCACCTGCAGGACATCACCACCACCATGGAACTGCTCGGAGGCATGGGCGTCAGCCTGATGGTGGATGAAAAGATGGGCATCGAGGTGGATGCGAATACCATCAAGGAGTTCAACGCACCCTACGAACTGGTTAAAACCATGCGTGCGTCAATCCTGGTACTGGGTCCGATGCTTTCCCGCTTCGGCCAGGCCGATGTCTCCCTGCCCGGTGGTTGCGCCATCGGATCACGCCCGGTGAATCTGCATATCGAAGGCCTGCGTGCGATGGGGGCGGACATCGATGTCGAAAACGGCTACATCCGATCCCGCTGCAAACGACTGCACGGAGCCCGTATCGTAATGGACATGGTGACGGTGACCGGCACGGAGAATCTGATGATGGCCGCTGTCCTGGCGAAAGGCACCAGCCTGATCGAGAATGCCGCACGGGAACCGGAAGTGGTCGATCTGGCCGAATGCCTCAACCTGATGGGCGCCAAGATCAGTGGCGCCGGATCGCCTACTATCACCATCGAGGGTGTGGACAGTCTGCAGGGCACCGAATACAACGTACTGCCCGACCGGATCGAAACCGGCACCTTCCTGGTTGCCGCCGCCATCTCCAGAGGCAACATCAAAGTACGCGACACCCGCCCCGAACTGGTGGATTCAGTGCTGCAGAAACTGCGCGAGGCCGGTGCGGTGATTGAAACCGGTGATGACTGGATCAGCCTCGACATGCAGGGCAACCGTCCAAAGGCCGTGGATGTCTATACCGCGCCCTACCCGGCATTCCCTACCGATATGCAGGCCCAGTTCACGGCACTGAACTCAGTGGCGGAAGGGGTCGGCATTGTCACCGAAACCATTTTTGAAAACCGTTTTATGCATGTCCATGAACTGCAGCGTATGGGTGCCCAGATCAAACTCGAAGGCAATACAGCGATCTGCACCGGCTCGGAAAACCTGACCGGCGCACCGGTGATGGCCACCGACCTGCGCGCCTCCGCCAGCCTGGTGCTGGCCGGGCTGATCGCTGAAGGTGAGACCCTGGTCGACCGGATCTACCATATCGACCGGGGTTATCAGAATATCGAAGAGAAGCTGGCCGGCCTGGGAGGCGAGATACGACGGATCCCCAGTTAGTGCATGAAAAACCGGGTGACGGCGGAATAATCGCCCTTTCCCGGATTTCATCCGCTTCGTCATTTGTTATCCTTGCAGCTTCCAAGCTGTGCTAACCCTGTACCAATCATGAAATTTGACGCACCCATAACCATCGCCCTGTCGAAAGGCCGCATCTTCAATCAAAGTCTGCCGCTGCTGGCCCATGCCGGAATCGAGCCTACCGACGACCCGGAGAAGAGCCGCAAGCTGATTCTCGATACCAATCATGAACAGGTTAAACTGGTGATCATTCGCGCCACCGACGTACCCACCTATGTGGAGTATGGCGCAGCGGATCTCGGCATCGCCGGTAAGGATGTGTTACTCGAGCATGGCGGTGAGGGGCTCTACGAACCGCTGGATCTGAATATCGCCCGCTGCCGCATGATGACCGCCGGCTACCCGGACGCGGTAGAACAGAAAGGACGCCTGCGGGTGGCCACCAAATACGTCAAAAGCGCGCAACGCTATTTTGCCGCCAAGGGTGAACAGGTCGAGATCATCAAGCTCTATGGCTCGATGGAGCTGGCACCCATCGTCGGTCTGGCAGACATCATTGTCGACCTGGTTGAGAGCGGCAATACACTGAAGGCGAATGGACTGGTACCGCTTGAGCATATCAGTGATATCAGCTCCAGACTGGTGGTCAACAAGGCTTCCTGGAAGATGAAGCACAGCCTGATCATGCAGCTGATCGAAGCCTTCCGCGAAGCAGTCAAGAAATAGCCCCAGCCAATCCGCTATTATTGACGGGCAGATTCACTGAAACTCCGGTCTCCCGATGGAGCCGGACTATCCATTTTAGAGAACTTGAAGATGAGCGACATACGCAAACTGTCGACCAGCAACGGCGACTTCCAGCAACAGCTCGATGCCCTGCTCGCCTGGGAATCGGTCTCCGACACCGGTGTTAACGATACGGTCAACCAGATCATTCAGGCTATCCGTCAACGAGGCAATGAGGCGCTGCTGGAATTCACCCATCGCTTCGATCGCTGGCAGGCAAACAGCGCTGATGATCTGCAGATCCCACTGAGTCGTCTGCAACAGGCCTGGGAGACGATTCCCGCGGAGCAGCAACAGGCGCTGCAGGTCTCGGCCGATCGGATCCGCGCCTATGCGCAGCGTCAGCTGATGGATTCCTGGTCCTACACCGAGGCGGACGGCACGTTGCTGGGTCAACAGGTGACCCCGCTGGACCGGGTTGGACTGTATGTGCCTGGCGGCAAGGCCGCCTACCCGTCATCGGTACTGATGAACGCCATCCCCGCCAAGGTTGCCGGAGTCGATGAGCTGATCATGGTGGTCCCCACCCCGGACGGCGAACTCAACGAACTGGTCTTGGCAGCCGCTCACGTCTCCTCGGTCGACAAGGTTTTTGCCGTGGGTGGTGCCCAGGCTGTGGCGGCATTGGCTTACGGTACTGAAACCGTACCACCGGTGGATAAAATCGTCGGCCCTGGCAATATCTATGTGGCCACCGCCAAGCGGGCCGTATTCGGTCAGGTCGGTATCGATATGGTGGCCGGCCCCTCTGAAATCCTCATCGTCTGCGATGGCCAGACCGCACCGGACTGGATCGCCATGGATCTCTTCTCCCAGGCGGAACATGATGAAGACGCCCAATCGATCCTGCTCTGCCCCGATGGCGACTACCTGAAACAGGTGGAGGCCAGCATCGACCGACTGCTGCCGACCATGGAACGCCAGGAGATCATTGCCACCGCACTGCGAGTGCGAGGTGCGCTGATCGAGGTCAAGGATATGGACGAAGCGGTGGACGTGGCCAACCACATCGCCCCTGAGCATCTGGAGCTCTCGGTGGCCAATCCGCAGGAGATGGCAAAAAGCATCCGTCACGCCGGCGCCATCTTCATGGGCCGACACACTGCCGAAGCCATGGGTGACTACTGTGCCGGGCCCAACCATGTGTTGCCCACATCCCGCACAGCGCGCTTCTCTTCGCCTCTGGGCGTGTATGATTTCCAGAAGCGTTCCAGCCTGATCATGGCCTCCCCAGATGGGGCGGACACCCTGGCAAAAACCTCCTCGGTGATGGCACGCGGTGAGGGGCTGACCGCCCACGCCCGTTCTGCCGAATACCGTTTCAAGGCTGACAAGGATTAATCAGCATGAATCCCTACTGGAGCCCGGGCATCGATAAGCTATCCCCCTATGTTCCGGGGGAGCAGCCCAAGCTTGCGCGACTGGTCAAACTCAACACCAACGAGAATCCCTATGCCCCCTCACCCAAAGTGATCGAGGCGATCCGTGAAGAGGCGGGGGAGAATCTGCGGCGCTACCCCCAGGCGGACTCCGCCGAACTGCGTGAGGTGGTAGCTGAGTATTATGGCCTGCAAGCCGACCAGGTGTTCGTCGGCAATGGTTCTGACGAGGTTCTGGCCCACACCTTCTTCGCCCTGTTCCAGCAGCCGAAGCCGCTACTGTTTCCCGACATCAGCTACAGCTTCTACCCGGTCTACTGCGGCATCTACAACATTGATTACCGCACCATCCCCCTGAGAGAGGATTTCTCCATCGGCCTGGAAGATTATCCGATGGAAAACGGCGGCATCATCTTTCCCAATCCGAATGCCCCCACCGGGCGGTTGTTGGCGTTATCTGACATCGAACAGCTGCTGAAGCGTAATCGTGACTCTGCCGTGGTGGTTGACGAGGCCTATATCGATTTCGGCGGGGAAAGCGCCGCCTCGCTGATCGACCGCTATCCGAATCTGCTGGTGGTGCAGACTCTCTCCAAATCCCGCTCTCTGGCCGGCCTGAGGATTGGCCTGGCGATGGGGGATGTGGGCCTGATCCAAGGCCTGATTCGAGTCAAAGACAGCTTCAACTCCTATCCGATGGATCGAATCGGCGCCAAAGCGGCGATCGCCTCATTCAAGGATGAGGACTATTTTCAGCAGATCCGTCAACAGATCATCAGCTCCCGGGACACCCTGACCGAAGCACTGACAAAGCTGGGTTTCCAGGTGCTGCCTTCTGCAGCCAACTTTGTCTTTGCCAGTCATCCTCGACATCAGGCTGAGACCATCTCAGCCAAACTGCGGCAACAGGGCGTCATCGTGCGTCACTTCAAGCAGTCCCGAATCAAAGCGTTTCTGCGTATCACCGTCGGTACAGCGGAAGAGAACCAAAGACTGCTCGAAGTACTGCAGCAGATCGTCTGAGTCGATTTTCAGGCTGCAAATGAACACATACGACTTTCCTGCCTCTCCCTCTATTCTTGCTTAGCTGCTGAAATCCGCTTATGAGTTTGCTGCTGACTCATAGGCACGGTTAACCAACATCTGCAGATTTTCTGAGTTGTAGGGTACCGGGTACCAACCAGTTTCTTGCTTAAAGCTTTCAGGCTGTGGTGTCATCGGCAAACCCAATTCAGCGCTTTGTGACAATCTTAAACCCACATTCCGCATACCCGAGGCATAGGCGAAAACAATCCCATTCACATACCAGAGCATATAAGCAAAGTTCTGACTGTCGGGAAAATAGGACTTCACACCTTCAAGCTCGGATAGACACTTTTCAATCGGAGCAATGATGTCTGTATGACAGCTCTGCCCATCAAGATGAGTCAATATCTGCTGATTCAATGGATTGTCCAATTCGGACGGTATCGGTTTGATCATATTACCCATCACTACCGGTTGACACTGACACAGAAGAACTCACATATATTTGTGTTCATTTGCAGACAGAATTCTTCCTGGTTTAGGGAACCTCCGAACAAGTCATGAGCCGAACAGATTGTCGATCAAAATGCACCAATTCAAGGCGCAGATCGCAGGTAATAGCCCGCTATTGAGAAGATCTGCAACATAGAAGTGGTGCGTTTTGGTGACGAGATGTCGGTTCATGACTCGCTCAGAGCTTCCTTAGATTCAAACTTCAGCCAGCAACCGGTCGATCATCCCCTCCGCCTGACTGAGATAACCACCACCGAACAGATTGAGGTGATTGAGAATGTGGTAGAGGTTATACAACACCTTGCGAGTGGAGTAGCCCGGCGACAGGGGCAAACTCTCCCGATAGGCATCGTAGAAGCGGTTGCCGAATCCGCCAAACAGCTCGGTCATCGCCAGATCCGCCTCCCGATCACCAAAGTAGACCGCCGGATCGTAGATTACCGGCTGCCCCGTCCGGTCATAGGCCAAATTGCCACCCCACAGATCACCATGCAGGATCGACACGACCGGTTGGTGGTCCAGCAGCAGATGAAAGTGATCGAGCAGCCGCTCACCCCGCCGCTGCAGACTTCCCCGGTATCCGTTCTCTCCTGCCAGTTGCAACTGGAAACCGAGACGCTGCTCACGCCAGAACTCGATCCAGTCATCCTCTCTTTGATTCGGCTGATGGGTTGAACCGATGGTATTGTCCCGGTGCCATCCGAAATAGGGCTGCTCTACCTGATGCATGGCGGCCAGCATGCGCCCGGCAATCTCCGCACCATCCCGACTGCCGTGCCCCATCTCCAGAAACTCCATCACCAGATAGGATTGATCGCCACTCACACCGCTGCAAACCGGCCTGGGTACTCGAATGGTATGGGTATCGGCCAGGGCCTGAAGTCCCTCTGACTCCGCTTCGAACATATCGAGCAAACTACTTCGATTGAGTTTGACGAAATAGCTGCGCTCACCATCGTTCAAGCGCACCCCGGTGTTGATGCATCCCCCACCGATCATTTTAGGCTCTAACGGACTGAATGGCGCTTCAGTAGCGTGTGCAATGTGCTGCGCGATAATCTGCCAATCATTCATGCCAAATCCCCCTATCCTGCGGATCAAAGCCCGCCCTTTCACACCTCTGGCAGCCAGTGATTATTCACAATGTGCTAATGTTGCAACACAACATACAAGGCTTTGCGAATTTTATTACTATTAGAAGTGGTTAATATACTATAACTACTTGTTAATTATAGTGTTAGTCAAACTGCTAAAAAAATAGTCAAATTAACAGTAATCCAACAAACACAAGGCCTTGGGCCCTCTATTCCATAAATGTCCACAAAGTTATCCACAGCACTTGTGGAAAAAGTCCTGCCTTAAACCAGTGCATTTCGCCAACTCATTGATAACAACATTTTATACCCCAATAACACCACCCTAATCCTCTCTCCCATCAACACGCCAAAACACCACAGACAGCTCTGAAGATTGCAATTGAACGACGCACAATGCAGAGTGACCACGGGTATGGCAAACCGAAATGGCGCGACAACCATTTCAACCGCTAACAGAGTCGTTCACTGATGTAGAATAATCACACATCGCTCATTCCACCTTGCTGGAAAATAAAGCAGCCCCAGCAGGGCTGATTGGATTAGTGTTAACAGGCCCTGAAGTCTCGTGATGGAATCGGATACCATATTAAAGATAGCGCTCGCCGGCCCCCTTCGCGGCTACTTCGACTACCTACCTCCCGAAGACAAAGGCATTACGTTCGCCCCCGGATGCCGTTTTGAGATACCTTTTGGCCGCAGCAGCCGAGTGGGCATACTGATTTCAACCAACAACAAGTCTTCAGTTCCGGCTGATAAACTGAAACGAGCTCTGTCTCAACTCGACCATACCCCGCTGCTCCAGCCATCAGACCTGCGTCTTCTGAAGTGGGCGGCTGACTACTATGAGCACCCGTTGGGTGATGTCATATTTCATGCCCTGCCTGTCAACCTGAGAAAAAAACCGACCGCTTCCAAAACCAGCCCTCCAGGTCTGCGACTGACCCAGACAGGCGAGACTGTGGATGCAGACAGTCTCTCCAGAGCACCCAAGCAGCGCAGTGTAATCCTGGCACTTCAACGACATCCCCAGGGCTTGGCCAAAAGCAAGCTTGTGGAGGATCACGACCTCTCCCCTGCGGTATTGCGCAGTCTGCTTGATAAAGGTCTGGTTACCCCCTGTGAACTACCGCCCCAACCACTCCCCAGTGAAGCGGCTTATCTGCTCAATCCACAACAAAAGCAGGCGGTAGACAAGGTCCGTGAAAAACTGGATGGATTTCAGGCCTTTCTGCTCAACGGGGTAACCGGCAGCGGAAAAACCGAGGTCTATCTGCACCTGGTAGCCGATGTTCTGGCCCAGGGACGCCAAGCATTGATCCTGGTTCCGGAGATCGGTCTGACACCGCAGCTGCTGCAGCGTTTTCAACAACGCATGGGGCATGAGGTTGCCGTACTGCACTCCGGACTGGCGGATGGAGAGCGGGAAAAAGTCTGGCATGCCATACGTCAGATGCGGCAGCATATCCTCATCGGAACACGTTCAGCCGTGTTTACCCCGATGCCCGACCTGGGTCTGGTAATTGTCGACGAGGAGCATGATCTCTCTTACAAACAGCAGGAAGGATTCCGTTATAACGCCAGGGATATCTCTCTGGTTCGTGCGCAGCAGACCGGCTGCCCAGTAATTCTGGGCTCTGCGACCCCATCCCTAGAGTCGTTGAGAAACGTTCAGGAGGGCCGTTACCGCCAGCTCGATCTGCCGAAACGGGCTGCCGATGCCAGCATGCCCAGCCTTTCACTGATCGACATTCGCAATGGTCATCTCAAAGGGGGATTGTCTCCCGCCCTGCTCAAACACCTTGAACAGACCCTGCAGGCCGGGGAGCAGGCGATGTTGTTCCTCAACCGTCGCGGTTACGCCCCGATGCTCACCTGTCACGCCTGCGGTTGGCTGACCGACTGTCCCCGATGCGATGCGCGCATGACTCATCATCGCCGTCAGAAAATGCTCTGGTGTCACCATTGCGGTCACCAGCAGAGAGAACCGGCCGTTTGTCCCAGCTGTGGCAGCCCCGATCTGCGCCCAATCGGTCAAGGTACCGAACGGGTTGAAGAGATCTTACAGCAGCACTTTCCGAATTATCCCCTGGCACGAATCGACAGGGACTCCACCAGCCGCAAGGGCAGTCTGGAAAAACTATTGAAGCAGGTCCAATCAGGCAGTATCCCACTGCTGATCGGTACCCAGATGATCGCCAAAGGACACCATTTTCCCGCCGTCACACTGGTCGCCATCCTGGATGTTGATCAGGGGCTGTTTGGTGCCGATTTCAGAGCTTCTGAAAGAATGGCCCAGCTGATCCTGCAGGTGGCCGGCAGAGCTGGGCGGGCCGAACGCCCGGGAAGAGTGATGATCCAGACCCGTCATCCCGACCATCCATTGATGCAACTGCTGACCCAACAGGGATATGCTGCTTTTGCCAAACTGGCAATGCAGGAGCGGCAAATGGCTATGTTGCCCCCCTATGCTCATCAGATTCTGATTCGCGCCGAAGCGACTCGATCGGATTATCCTGAGCTGTTTCTTAAACAGTTGTTACAAGCCTGTCAGAAACTCCAACACGCCGCAGAACTTGAGTTCTGGGGCCCGGTCCCTGCTCCCATGGAGCGGCGGGCCGGTAAGACCAGAGCCCATCTTCTGATTCAATCAAATCAGCGCCTGCCTTTGCATCGCTGGTTGTCGGAAGCAATCGAGATATTCCCGACGCTACCTCACGCCCGCAAGGTACGCTGGTCTGTCGACGTTGACCCACAAGAGATGCTGTGATCTCAACGCAGAGTTCACGAAACATTAGACCAGTTACTAGGGCCTGTTAACACTAATCCAATCATATTAAGCACTGAATTAATAGCAGACCAGTGAGTTGTCTCGCTCATTTACCTGCGGAGAGATGAAGCGCAACACATGACACGATCTTTCTACTTGTCGACTACAACGCAATTCGAACACCATTCTTTGCCGATAAGCTAGGATACTAAGGAATTCTATGTTATTAAAAAATACTTACGCTTCGAGTAAGCGTAAAAATTGGATTTACAGTTTTAGATAAAAACTTTTTTATTAAACATCAACAGATAAAAAGCAGGCCGCATGACAGTCTGGTTGGTGACTTATGAGCTCAAACTACCTACCACTTACCGAGATCATTCTTGAACTTCGTTCATTGGCCAAGGGAAAATCCACTGGCTATCTCTTTATCGTCAGCAGCGAGCAACACTCCGCCACATTCGGCCTTGAACAGGGTCGTATCGTCTCCCTCCAATGCAGACTGCGTACCGGCGATAAAGCGATTCCATTGATCGCAAAAATCAAGCATGGCTCCTGCCGATTTGAGGAGAGCACCAGCCTGATAAAGAAGATGCAGCTAGAAGATAACGAAACCATCTTCAACAAGATCCTATCCCTCCACGCACAGATGATTGAAGCTGCGTCCGACCAAGCGAAAGCAGCTATAAAAACTGTCTCCGGCAATAACCGCCCCATACAGCTCTCCACTCAACAGAGAACCGAAATCGAAAACAGTCTACTGGAAGAGATTGGTCCAATGGGCAGTTTTGTTATGGATACAATTGAACGATGTAACGAATTCGATTCAATCAAAGATATCATCAATGAAGAGATTGACCGACCCGATATCGCGCAGGCACTTCTGTTCAAAATCGACAAGATTATCAACCAATCTGTGTAACTCACTGATTGACTGTGATCAATGAATGAAGCCGCTTTAAAACGCCAAAGAGACCTTCGGAATTACGATACATGAAGACGAGCCGAAACTCCTTCATGGAGCCGACTCATAACCATCAATTCCAAACAGTTAACCCGAACCAATAAGCGTTCACTATCACTGTCGCGAGCGGATTAAACAGGTGAGTTTTATAACACCATTTAGTTATAGTTATTGCTTCTGTTATTTTATTTGGTTTAGATTACCCTGGTTTTTTTAGGGATGTGAAGGATCGCTGAACATCAACACGCAACCTTGGGTTCATTTAATAAGGAACTGACACGTATCAGTTTGTTGGTGATTCGATGGAGTATTGGCGTTACCGGTTATTGAAACCGCCAATCAGTCTAAACACGCTGTTCTACTCACTACCAGCCGTAGACAGTCTGAAACATGACAAGCTCACTGGCCCAAAAACCCGGAAAGCCCAGTCTATCCTGCTGTCAATCCAGCAGCCACTCAACTTGAACCAACCATTCATGAACTGTCTCCGGTCACACCCGCCAATCCATTTGGCCAGCCTGGCCCATCGTTTCAGCGGTAATTGGCACAGACAGACAAGCGCTTCGGCACACATCCCACGAACCCGATCAACAAAACGATCGATGGCCAACACCTACAACACGGAAAGGACATATAGAGGAGTACAAGGACTTAATCAGAAACACCAACCATTAGATCCTGCAGTCAACTTGCAACCAACCGCAATCAAGATCTCACACCGAGTTAGATACATCAGCAGTATTTGAGATTACTTATATAAATTAGTTACATAATATTTAATGAGGAGAAACCAATGAAGCTTCATAGGATTCTATTGTCCCTAACATTTTCATTCGCCATTCTGAGCGGAAATGCATCCGCTGCTCAACTGCCCGGCTCAATCGTAGATACCCAATGGTTGGCCAAGAACCTCAAAGAGGTTCAAGTCATCGATGTACGCTCCAATAAAGCGACTTTTACAACCCAACCTGTGTTTGAACTACAGGAAAAAGCCCAGCGGGAAGTATTGACACAGGCTGGCGGACATATTGAAAACGCCATTCTGCTGCCCTATAAATCGATTCGCGGTGAACGTCAGGTTGATGGCCAGAAAGTAAAATATCTTCTACCGGAAAAAGATGATTTTGAACAACTCATGCAATCAGCGGGATTGCGTGCCGGTAAACCTATTATCATCGTTTCCACCGGCATGACACCAAAGCGTGTAAACGAAGCACTGCGGCTATTCTGGCAATTGAAATATTTCGGTGAAGACAATATTTCCGTACTGGATGGCGGACTGGCCGCCTGGCTCAACGATGGACACGAAGTGGTTACCACTGAGGGAAGCGCCACACCAGGCGACTGGAAGGCCACTGCAACCCGCAGTGAACTGATCGCCACACCGAATGACGTCTCAAACGCCGATACCAATGTACAACTGGTCGATGCCCGAGGTACTGAACAATTCTACGGAATCAACAAACGGGACTATGTCTCAGCTTTCGGCCATATCAGAGGCGCTAAAATGCTGCCGACAGAAGTACTGTTCCGCAAAGACCGCGATGCGGTCAAATTCTACTCCCCTGAGGCCTACCGTTCGATCCTGGAGATCAGTGAGATCGAAGCCGACCAACCGACCATTTTCTACTGCAACAGTGGTCATCTAGCCGCCGGCCCCTGGTTTATCGAACATGAACTCGTCGGCAACAACAAGGCACGCCTGTTTGATGGTTCGATGCATCAATGGACCCTGCAGAACCGTCCGGTAAAAACTGTGATGCTTGAGCCGCTTCCGGCCACCTGTAAATCAGGCATGAGCAAACCAGGCTGTTGAGAAGTCCAATGAGTCTTGCGTCCCGGGAAACAACACAAACAGGATCTGTTTCAACAGCTTTTTATAGAGGGCTTTTTATCATCTATCTGGTCAGTATTTTGACCGCCATACCGACCATCTATTTTATTACCAAGGATGAACTCTATTCTCAAGCTGACAAGGAACTCAAGCTCATGGTCGACGTGGTCCGCTCCGCACGCTCTATCGTCAG
Source organism: Candidatus Thiodiazotropha sp. AKAK2 (assembly GCF_058244685.1). Classification (NCBI taxonomy): domain Bacteria; kingdom Pseudomonadati; phylum Pseudomonadota; class Gammaproteobacteria; order Chromatiales; family Sedimenticolaceae; genus Candidatus Thiodiazotropha; species Candidatus Thiodiazotropha sp. AKAK2. The sequence continues at coordinate 20,734 of NZ_JBSYOP010000022.1, forward strand.
GGAGCGGACCAGACCCCACTTTCTACCCAAGGGGGTCTTTTTTCCACCCGTAGTCTCCTCCACGGTAATGGCAAAGGAGCTGGCAACTCAGTTTAAAAAACTGCAGCCCAGTTACCTGATCCGAATGGTGAGTGACAATCCACTCAACAAGGACAACTACCCACAAGGGCTTGAGCTGAAAGTCCTGGAGATGTTGCGTTACGGCAATCCGGATGACGGCCTCGTGATGACCGGTGACATTCAGGGTCGTCAGTATCTGATCTCTGCGGCGGCAACCAAGGTCAGTGATGGCTGCCTGATCTGTCATGGCTCTGCGAAAACAGCACCGCGGGAGATCGTTGATCAATACGGCTCGAATTCGGGCTATGGATGGCAGTCCGGTACGATCATCGGCGCCAGCCTGGTGGGCGTACCCTTGGCCGATCTCAACTCCGCCGTCCTGCAACGATTTCTGATTGTTATCGCATCCATCACCGTACTCTTTGCGATTGTTCTACTGGTGCTTAACCGAGTGGTGCAGCACAAGATCATACAGCCTATACAGGAGATCACTGAAATCGCCAAAGAGGTCAGCCTTGGGCGTAGCAATCAACCGTTTTACTCAGAAAGAGATGATGAAATTGGCGCATTGACACGCTCGTTTGAACTCATGCGCCGAAGTGTCAACATTGCCGCGAAGAAGATCAGCAAACTCTCTCAAGACAGGAAGTGAATTCGGTTGATCAGATTCCCATCCCTCAATGAGACCGTGAGGGATGGGATTCTAGGGCGTATTGGATACGTGTTAACAGGCCCTAGGACGGGAGTACGGTCTATTATGGCAATTATTCAGCTACTCGGTTGGCTTCAATCTCCGCCGAAATCGCCTGAATGTCCTCGTGCCGAACATCCTTACCAGTGACCAAAAAGATCACAAAGCCACCAATATTCTTTGCATGACCGCCAATCCGTTCCAGGGCGCGCAGCGCCAGCACAATATCCACAACAGAGCCTACGTTGCGGGAGTCTTCCATGATGAAGGTTGAAAGACGACGCAGACTTCCCCTGAAGTCCTCGTAGAGCTTCTTGTCCATCTCGATCACTTCCAGCGCCTTGTCCAGATCAAGCTCGGTAAAGGCAACCAGACTCAGCCCCAGCATCTCATCGACAAACTCCGACATGTCATAGATGTCATGCAGAATCTCTTTACTGGGAGGATTTTTCCCGTTGTCATAGAAGTGGATGGTGAGGTTGGCAATCTTACGCGCTTCATCCCCCACCCGTTCCAGATCCGAGATGGTCTTCTGAACGGTCAGGATGTCTCGCAGATCCTTTGCCATCGGCTGACGCTTGGCGATCAAGCGGATAATCTCTTCATCCGCCTGTATATCGATATCATTCAGTTTACGATCACGGTCGATCACCTGACCGGCCGCCTTCGGATCTTCATCCTTTAATGTCTGCACCGCCCGGCGAAGCTGGTCCTGCCCCAGGTTACCCATATCCAGCACCAGCTCGTTCAGGTGGTCAAGCTCTGCGCTATAGGCCTTAACGATATGTCCGCTTGTCATTTCATTCATTACAGATCCACCCTCGCATTAGCCGAAACGGCCAGTGATGTAGTCTTCAGTCAGTTTGTGTCTTGGTGAGGTGAAGATCTGATCGGTCTCCCCCACTTCAATCAATTTACCCAAATGAAAATAGGCGGTACGTTGACTGACACGGGCAGCCTGCTGCATGGAGTGGGTGACAATCGCAATGGTAAAGTTCTCGCGCAACTCATCGATCAACTCCTCGATTTTTGCCGTAGCAATCGGGTCGAGTGCGGAACAGGGCTCATCCATCAGAATGACTTCAGGACTGACAGCAATCGCGCGGGCAATGCAGAGCCGCTGCTGCTGACCACCGGAGAGACCGGTACCCGGCTGATCGAGGCGATCCTTGACCTCTTCCCAGAGACCGGCTCTCTGCAGTGAACTCTCTACGATCGAATCCAGGTGCTCTTTGTTATCACTCAGACCATGAATCTTCGGACCATAGGCGATGTTGTCGTAGATCGACTTGGGAAACGGGTTGGGTTTCTGGAACACCATACCAACACTGGCGCGCAGTGGAACCACATCCAAACCACCATCATAGATATCCTGCTCATCCATCTTTATCTGACCGGTCACCCTGCAGACATCAATGGTATCATTCATCCGATTTAGGCAACGCAGAAAGGTTGATTTACCACAACCGGAGGGGCCAATCATGGAGATCACCTGGTTCTTGCCGATGTCCAGACTGACATCGAAAATCGCCTGTTTTTCACCATAATAGACATTGACGTTACGGCAAGTCATACGTGGATCATCAACATAGATCTCACCGACGGTGGCATCCGTACTCTGCACTGTGCCCGCAGCCGCTTCGGTTTCTTCTGCTAAACCTGGCGTTGCGGCACTTGTCTCATTCATTACTTGTTCCACAGTTTCCTCACTTACGCCAGTCTACCAACGGCGCTCAAATTTCTTTCTCAGCCAGACCGCCAGCAGATTCATGCTGATGAGAAAGGCCAGCAGTATCATAATCGCTGCGGATGTACGTTCGACGAAGGCACGCTCCGGACTGTCTGCCCACAGATAGATCTGTACAGGCAGGACAGCTGACGGATCCATCACGCTACCCGGCACATCTACGATAAACGCCACCATACCGATCATCAGTAGTGGTGCGGTCTCACCCAAAGCCTGCGCCATGCCGATGATCGTGCCGGTCAACATACCCGGTAGCGCCAATGGCAGTACATGATGAGTTATGGTCTGCATCGGAGAAGCACCAACACCCAGCGCGGCCTCTCTGATCGAAGGGGGTACCGACTTAAGTGCGGCTCGACTGGCGATTATGATTGTCGGCAAGGTCATCAATGCCAATACCAGACCACCAACCAGGGGTACCGATCTGGGCAGACCGAAGAAGTTGATGAATACCGCCAGGCCCAATAGACCGAACACGATGGAAGGCACAGCAGCAAGATTGTTAATGTTCACCTCGATGATATCGGTCCAGCGGTTTTTGGGAGCAAACTCCTCCAAATAGACCGCCGCGGCAACACCTACCGGAAAGGCGATGGTCAAACATATCAGCAAGGTAAAGAACGAACCGTAGGCAGCACCTTTGATACCAGACAGTTCAGGCTCTCTGGAATCACCGGCTGTGAAAAAGGTGGTATTGAACCTTTTCTCTACCCGGTCCTGCTCCTGTAAATCATGGATCCAGGCCAGTTGATTATCCTTGATGCGGCGATCGCTCTCGGGTAAGCGCAGGTCGATATGACCTTTGATCAGCATGTCGAAATCATCGTCAGCCACTACCCAGACTTCCTGTTTGGTGCCGATCAGTTCCGGGTTATTCATCACCGCATCCCGGATCTCATAAGCGGCGCCGCTACTGATCAGACCATACAGCACCTTTTTCTCTCGGCGATTGGTCACATCAGGAAACATCTGCCGCATCGAGGCTTTGATCAATCCACCATAGTTGGCTCTTGAAAGCACCTCCGGATCGGTCTCCCCAATCGGCGCAATCATCTCCGGATCATAAAACACATCCAGCTTCACGTAGGTCTGCTGAAACGCGGTGTAACCGTTAGAGATAATCGTGATAAACAGAAAAGAGACAAATACCAGGCCCAGGATGATTGCACCCAAACCTAGCCACTGAAAATGCCTCTCCTGACGATAACGGCGATCCAGTCCCTTCTGCACCCGATCCATGGTCTTTTTATGTTGTTGCTGCTGATTATTCATACTGTTCCCGATACTTACGTACGATGTGCAGTGCGATCATGTTGAGCGCCAGGGTGATGACAAAGAGCACCAGCGCCAGGGCGAAGGCGGCCAGAGTCTTGGCGCTGTCGAATTCCTGATCCCCGACCAACAGAGTAACGATCTGTACGGTTACTGTTGTCACCGCCTCCAAGGGATTCGCGGTAAGGTTGGCGGAGAGGCCGGCGGCCATGACCACGATCATGGTCTCACCGATGGCACGGGAAACTGCCAGCAATACACCACCCACGATACCCGGCAGTGCGGCCGGTATGATGACATTACGGATGGTTTCGGAACGGGTGGCGCCCAGGCCATAGGAGCCGTCACGCATTGCTTGTGGGACAGCGTTGATTACATCGTCGGAAAGAGAGGATACGAATGGGATGATCATGATACCCATTACAACGCCTGCAGCCAGAGCCGACTCAGAGGAGACAGTCAAGCCGATGTCGGTCCCCAGATCCCGGAAGAACGGAGCCACGGTCAGCGCCGCGAAGAACCCATACACAACGGTGGGAATACCAGCCAACACTTCAAGCACCGGCTTGGCCAGGGTACGGAAATGTTTACTGGCATACTCCGCCATGTAGATCGCCGACATCAGGCCGATGGGTACGGCGACAATCATCGCAATCAGGGTGATCAGCATGGTGCCCGCGAACAGAGGCACAGAGCCGAACACGCCGGATGATCCAACCTGATCAGGTCTTATGGCGGTCTGCGGCGACCACTCCAGACCGAACAAAAATTCTGTAACTGGGATTTGCTGAAAGAACCTGACAGATTCAAACAGCACTGAAAGCACGATACCTACGGTCGTGAATATCGCCAGGGTTGAACTTGAAAGCAGAAAGAAATTAATCGCTTTTTCAACCCGGTTTCGTGCCCTCTGTTCACGCGTGATGGTGCGTTGCGCCCATAGGCCAGCCAGTATCGCCACACTCAGCGCAACAACGAAAAGCGCCATATGGCTGATGCTCATCAGACTGGTGTAGTGATCTGCCGCCTGCTGCATGGTTTGATCAACTGTCGAGGAGACAATATCACCTTGTGACAGATTTCGAACATCGTTTAGAACAAGATCAAGACGCTCAGGGGGCAGGTTCTGAACCTCTTGCGGAAGCGATTCGACCACCATGCCGGTGACCACCGACTCTTCGAAGGATAACCAAAACGCCAATAGAATCAGTGCTGGAATGCCACACCACATGGCGGTCTGCATTCCATAGTAAGAGGGTAGTGAATGAAGATCGCGAACCTTTCCCCCAACAAGACTGAGAGAGCGTTTGCGCCCGAAGTAATAGGCCAGCGACATCAGGCCCAATAGCAGAATAATCAGTGTGGATGTATGCATCTTTTTTACTACCCAGAAAAAAGCGGCTACTTGCGTTTCACAAGTAGCCGCTCCTTGCAGCCAAAGCTTCAGCCCATCAGAGCTTCAGAGCTTCAGAGGTTTCATCGCTTCGATGTCGCTCCTGAAAGCTTTACGCTCTTCAGTAGGCATTGGGATCAGACCCTTGTCAGCCAGATAGCCCTCTTCACCCCAGGCCTTATCACTGCTGAACTCAGCCAGGTATTCGATGATGCCGGGGATTTTGCCCATGTGCGCTTTCTTCACATAGAAGTAGAGCGGACGGGATACCGGGTAACTGCCATCGGCGATCAGTTCGAAAGTCGGAGCAACGCCATCGATCAGGGAACCCTGAACCTTATCGGAGTTCTGATCCAGGAAGCTGTAACCGAATACGCCCAGAGCACCTTTGTTGGCTTCCAGTTTCTGCACGATCAGGTTGTCGTTCTCACCGGCTTCGATGTATTTGCCATCTTCACGAACAGTGTGGCAAAGCGCCTTGTAGGCTTTCTTGTCCTTCTTCTTCATGGCCTTGATCCAATCGATCTTCTTACAGCCACCTTCCATGGCCAGTTCGGCGAATGCGTCGCGGGTACCGGAAGTGGGAGGAGGACCCAGCACTTCGATCGCCATGTCAGGCAGATCCTTGTTCACCTCTTTCCAGGTTTTGTAAGGGTTGGCAACCAGTTTACCGCTCATGGGATCTTTGGGATCCGGAACCTGTTTGGCCAGAGCCAGGAAGATGTCCTTACGGGTTACTTTGAACTGAGGCGCTTTCTTGGAGTTGGCCAGTGCGATACCGTCGTAACCGACTTTGACTTCGATGATATCGTTGATGCCGTTGCCCTCGCAGCGTTCAACTTCCGAGCTTTTAATGCGACGGGAAGCGTTGGTGATATCAGGATGCTCGACACCGACACCGGCGCAGAAGAGCTTCAAACCACCACCGGAACCGGTAGATTCGATCTTCGGAGTTTTAAACTTGGTGGTTTTGCCGAACTGTTCAGCAACCACGGTAGCAAATGGGTATACGGTCGAGGAACCGACTACGCTGATGTAGTCGCGGGCTGAGGCCATGCTCACAAAACCGGTCAGCGAAACTGCGACCGCTGCTGAAATCAGCTTCTTCATAATATTTCTCTCCTTACGAGAATTTTGTCAATAAAAGGGTTTGACGTTTTATTGGGTAAGCAGAGGATAGGCGGGCAAGATGAATACTGGATGAGATTTAGGTGACAGTTTTGTTACCGTCACAGCCATCCACCACCATTCCTACAGAAAGGCGTAGGTTTCAACTGAATGAAAGGCGGGACATCCTTGATTTACCAGAAAAGGAGACGTTCAGGGCTTGTCTGAGAAGCGGTAACCCGCACCTCGGACAGTCTGTAGCAGCGTCTCTTTACCTGAGGGTTCCAGCGCCTTGCGCAGACGCCGGATATGCACATCGACAGTACGCTCTTCGATATAGACGTTGGTTCCCCAGACCCGGTCGAGCAATTGACTGCGGGAGAAAACCCGCTCCCGGTGGGTCATGAAGTAGTGCAGCAGGCGGAACTCGGTCGGGCCCAGCTCGACCACCTCCTCATCGGAGGTGACCCGATGGCTGACCGGATCGAGCTGCAGACCGCCACAGTCCAGCACCTCCCCGGCCAGCAGGGGCGATACCCGTCGCAGAATGGAGCGGATTCTGGCCAGCAGCTCCCTGGCGGAGAATGGCTTGGTGACATAGTCCTCAGCGCCGATATCCAGCCCGGTAACCTTGTCGTTCTCCTCACCCTTGGCGGTGAGCATGATGATCGGTATCGACTCGGTCTCCCGGTCTTTTTTCAAACGACCGGCCAGTTCGACACCACTCATCCCCGGCAGCATCCAATCCAGCAGGATCAGATCGGGGCGGGACTTCTTGATCAGGCTGATCGCCTGAGTCGCATCTTCAGCGAAATCCGCCTGAAAACCATCCTGCTCCAGGATGAAACGCAGCATCTCGCCAACCGCCGGTTCGTCGTCTACTGCAAGTATTCTTGGGATTGTCATCTCCGTGTCCATAAGCTGCCAATATTTAGCACCATATTAAACAGGAGGTTTGTTACATGGAGATGACAACAAACCGGCGGATTTCATCAGACACTCCATGTGATTATGACCGGGTTGGAATCCTGAAAACTAAGGATGCACATCCACAGGTGTGGGCAGAGGCACCGCGGCAACTCTTCTGAGATCCGAGACTTCCGCAATCACCGACTCATAGAGCTCTGCCTGGGGTTTCCAGAACATCACCCCGACGCCATCCTGCTGGGTGTGGGTAACCACCCCCATGATCGACCACTGCCGACCACCACGGAACAGCTCCAACTCCACCAGCGCCCCGGTCAGCATGGTCAGGCTTTCGGTGCGCAGGTAGATCCCCTGCATGGAGCAGTTCACCGCTTTTGCCGGAATCAACCGCTGTTTCCTGTAGCGGATATAGACCTCGCCATCCATCGGATAGCGCTTACTGTATCGTTTCTCGACTGGCATTTTCTTTTCCTTGGACTCTTCGTGCGCCAAGTGTAGGCAGCCAATATGACTAACATGTGACCAGGGGATGAAGCCTTTCTGACCTGAAATCATTACCTTTTTCAGCTCAAACCGGGCCTGTCGCCACGACTTTCACCCGGACTTAGGGCCGGATTCAGTCATTTTTTCGACAATGTCTCGAAATGCAACAAATTCTCGGGAATCTCCCACGAACAGGCCAATTCCTGGTATCCTTGCCCGCCTCTGAAAGTGGTAAATCCGACATCTGAAATGAAGAAGCAAATCGAGCAATTGGTCGTCACGGCGCTGCAGCAACTCGCCGCCCAGAACATGATACCGTCCGATTCCCTGACGGCGCCCAAAATTGAACGAGCGAGAGACAGTAAGCATGGTGACTTTGCCACCAATGCGGCACTGGTGCTGGCCAAGCCTGCGGGTAAAAATCCCAGGGAGCTGGCGCAGGCGATCATCGATGCCCTACCCGCCTCCGAGTTGGTGAAAAAGTGCGATATCGCCGGACCCGGATTTATCAATTTCACACTCTCATCAACGGCTTATCACACTCTGATTCCCACCATCATCAGCCAGGCCGATCGCTATGGGCGGAGCGACCTGGGGGCGGGCAAGAAGGTTCAGGTCGAATATGTTTCAGCCAACCCCACCGGTCCCCTGCATGTGGGGCATGGCCGTGGGGCGGCCTATGGATCGGTGGTCGCCGACCTGCTCGAAGCGGTGGGCTATGAGGTACACCGGGAGTATTACGTCAACGATGCTGGGCGGCAGATGGATATCCTCGCCACCTCGGTCTGGCTGCGCTACCTGGAGCTGTGTGACGAGAGCCTGACCTTTCCCGCCAACGGCTACAAAGGGGACTATGTGTGGGATATCGCCGCCACCCTGCACCGGGATCACGGCGAGGATTACAAAGTCGCGGCGGAGACCCTGTTTGAGGGAGTACCCGCTGATGAGCCCGATGGCGGTGACAAGGAGGCCCATATCGACGGCCTGATCCAGCAGGCGAAAAAGCTGCTGGGAGACAACCGCTACCGGTTCGTTTTTGAGCTGGGCCTGAACACCATACTCGACGATATTCGCGACGACCTCTCTCTGTTCGGGGTCAACTATGAGGAGTGGTACTCCGAACGCAGTCTGATGGAATCCGGTGCGGTGAACCAGGTGATCGAGCGCCTGCGCGGCAGCGGACACCTGTATGAAAAAGGGGGCGCACTCTGGTTCCGCTCGACCGATTTCGGTGACGAAAAAGATCGGGTTGTGGTTCGGGACAATGGCCAGACCACCTACTTCGCTTCGGATATCGCCTACCACCTGGACAAACTGCAGCGCGGTTTCGAACGGGTCATCGATGTCTGGGGCGCCGACCACCACGGCTATGTGCCGAGGGTCAAGGCGGCGCTACAGGCACTGGGGGAGGATGCGGACAAACTCGATGTACTGCTGGTGCAGTTCGCCATTCTCTACCGTGGCGGTGAGAAGATGCAGATGTCGACCCGCTCCGGTGAGTTCGTCACCCTGAGGGAGCTGCGCAAAGAGGTAGGCGCCGATGCGGCGCGCTTTTTCTATGTGATGCGCAAATGTGAGCAGCATATGGATTTCGACCTGGATCTGGCCAAATCCCAGTCCAACGACAATCCGGTCTACTACATGCAGTATGCCCATGCCCGTATCTGCAGTGTACTGCAGCAGGCCGCCGAGCAGCAGATCACCATTGCCAGCGACGCCAATGCGATCGATTACGCCTGCCTGGTCGAATCCCAGGAAGAGGCGCTGCTAACCAACCTGGCAAAATATCCGGAAGCGTTGGAACTCTCCGCTCTGAATGAAGAGCCTCACCAGTTGACCCACTACCTGCGCGACCTGGCCACCGACTTCCATACCTATTACAACGCCCACAAGTTCCTGGTGGAAGATGCCAAACTGCGCGATGCCCGTCTGCAGCTGATCCTGGCGACCCGCCAGGTGATTCGAAACGGCCTTGGTCTGCTGGGTGTCTCCGCACCTGAGAAGATGTAACAGCTGTGGCGGACTACAAACACCGAGCGGGGAGCAAGAAAAAGCGCCCCACCAGTTGCAGTCATGGGCTGTTCTTTTTTGGCGGCCTGGTGGCCGGGCTGTTTCTGGCTGGATTGGCCTGGCTGCAGTTGGGTCAGCAGCTCAGAAGTCACGAAATCCCCGGCATTGCCACCAAACCACAACAGAGCCGGGAACCGCAACAGACGGCCCCAAAACCGAATTTCGAGTTCTATACCATCCTGCCGGAAATGGAGGTGGTGATTCCGGATGAGGAGATCGTCACTCCCGAACCAACAGCCACACCGCGCAGACCCAGCTCAAGCGAGAATCGCGAGGCGAGCCGTGAGCGCAGCAATGGGGGCTATATCCTGCAGATGGGTTCGTTCCGCAAACACCAGGATGCTGACCGTCTCAAGGCCAGACTGGCCCTGATCGGTATCGAAGCCGAGATTCAGCGGGTGAGCATCAACAACCGGGATACCTACCACCGGGTACGCAGTGGTCCCTACCGGTCACAGTCGCAACTCAACAGCGCCCGTAAACTGGCCAAGCAAAATGGAATTACCAGTCTGGTGATCAAGCTGAAAGAGTAAGACTTGATAATCTGCGAATAAACGCAAATCGCGCTAGGCTGGATGTTGGATTATTCCACGTTCAGGAGGAACGCTTTCCACCTCGCCACACATAGAGCTCCATTGACGAGGGATCGCAACGGTTACAGCTGCTACCACACTCCGCCTTCAGCTTACGCCGCTCCACCCTTCCTTTTCGCTCCCACTGTTCGAGCATGCCCCGTACCGCATCCGCATCCGCATCCAGATGCCGGGAGATATCGGCCAGTGACGCCTCGCCTCGCTGTTGAAGATAGTCGCGGATCGCTGACAGCATCAGGCTTCCACCCCGCTGTTGCTCTGGTCACGCAACGACCAGAATCTCAACCCGACAATGGTAGCCACAAGCATACCGAGTAGAACAATGACCCAGAAAAAACCGCTATCCGGGTGACTGTCGTAGGTGGAGAACTGATAGAAGAGGCTGGCGCTGATGTAGGCTACACCTGTCGACCAGGCGACGACGAAGGCGGCCCATCTCGGCCCGGCTTCCCGGCGGATCGCACCGATGGTCGCCACGCAGGGTGAATAGAGCAGGATGAACAGCAGATAGGCAAAGGCCCCGGCCTGGCCATCGAAACGGGCGGCCATGGCGCCGAAGACCCCCACATTGATCTGCTGCGCTTCAGCCGCCGCTTGCTGATTGGAGATATCCCCCACATCCATTGCCAGAGGATCGGTGACCAAGTCCTTCACGCCCAGCAGATTCTCCGGTACGCTGGCTGCTGCCTCACGGATGGCTTGCCAGAAGTCGAACGCATCGTGTTGCGGTGTGATACCCGCCTCATCATTGGCCAGATTCGTATAGAGTGCATCCAGGGTTCCCACCACGGTCTCCTTGGCCAGTATCCCGGTAAACACCCCAACCGTCGCCGGCCAGTTATCCTCGGAGATCCCCATCGGTGAGAGCACCGGGGTTACCACCTTGCTCACCGCACTGAGAACGGAATGTTCCGTATCCTCATTGCCGAAGCTGCCATCTGTACCGATCGAATTGAGGGTATTGATCACCAGCACCATCAAGACAATCACCTGGCCTGCCTCTTTGATGAACAGCTTCACCCGGTCCCAGGTTCGCAGCATCACCCCGCGCAGGGTCGGCATGTGGTAGTGGGGCAGCTCCATCATGAAACCTGAGCTCTCACCGGAGAGCAGGGTCTTCTTCATGATCAGTCCGGTCAATATGGCCACTATGATGCCGATCAGATAGAGACCGAAGACCAGGTTCTGGCCGCTCTCTGGAAAGAAGGCCGCGGCGAACAGCACATACACCGGTAGGCGGGCGCCACAGGACATGAACGGGTTCATCAGGATGGTCAGTTTGCGCTCCCGGTCACTCTCCAGGGTACGGGTCGCCATCACCGCCGGCACGTTACAGCCGAAGCCGACGATCATCGGTACGAAGGCCTTGCCGGGGAGTCCGATGGAGCGCATGAAGCGGTCCATGACAAAGGCGGCACGGGCCATGTAACCGGAATCCTCCACCACCGAGAGAAACAGATAGAGCGCAGTGATGATCGGAATGAATGTGGCCACCACCTGTATACCGCCGCCAGCACCATCCGCCAGCAGCACCACCAGCCAGTCGGGCAATCCCCAGCTGTTGAGCAGATGGCCGAAACCATCGACAAACAGCGCCCCGGCAACCCCATCGAAAAAGTCGATGAAGGCCCCGCCGATGTTGATGGCGAACATGAACATCAGATACATCACGGCGAGGAAAACCGGAATGCCGAAGAGACGACTGAGCACCAATTTGTCGATCCGGTCACTGACTGTCTTTTCCAGCCGGCCATGGTTGCGGGTTGCAATCTGGGCAATCGCATGGGCATGGCTGAAGCGGGAGTCCGCAATGTGGATATCGAGTTCCTCGTCCACCCTGTCCTCGATCATTTTGCCCCAATGCCTGATCCGTTCACGCAACAGATCATCGGCATAGTTGAGGGCGAACTCATCCCCCTCCAGCATCTTCAGCAGCAGCCAGCGACGTTGCGAGTGGTATCGACTCTCCGGCAGTTGCAAGCCGCTCTCCAGATCGGTGATCGCCTGCTCAACCATCTCATCCTGGGCCAACGGAAAACCACCTTTGACCCGCTCAGCGGCCAGATCCTGAATCGTGCCTTTGAGCTTGGTGACCCCCTCACCACTGACCGCCACAATGGGTATCACCTGGCAGCCAAGCTCCTCACTGAGACGCTGAATATCGATCTCAAGACCGCGCTTACGCGCCACATCCATCATGTTCAATGCCAGGATCAGGGGTACCCCCATCTCCAGCATCTGCACGGTGAAGTAGAGATTTCGCTCCAGGTTGGAGGCATCCACCACATTGACGATCAGATCTGCCTCTCCGGAGAGCAGATAGTCACGGGTAACCTTCTCATCCTGGGAGGAGGCATCCAGGGAATAGATACCGGGAAGATCGACTGCATTCACCTCGTCACTGTCGATGGTGAACTGACCCTCCTTGCGATCAACCGTGACCCCAGGCCAGTTACCCGTACGTTGGCGGATTCCGGTGAGGATATTGAACAGGGCGGTTTTACCACAATTGGGATTACCGGCCAGGGCAATGGTCAGGATTCCCGAATTGGGTCTACTGCTGGATGATTCGGGGTCGTGGCAGGCCATTTCGCGTTACTGGATCCTTGGATTAAACCGATTTGTCGACCGGGCTGAGCAGCAGCTTCTCCGCCACACCGGCGCCCAAAGCCACTCGATTGCCCTGACAAGCCACAACCACACCGCTCCCACGACGTTGCAGCAATTCGATTTCCGAACCCGCCCGCAGACCAAGACTGAGCAGCCGGTGGACCAAAAGCCGCCCACCCACTACCCGTTTGATTGTGGCTCGGCTGCTGACTGGTAGATCAGACAGCTTCACCAGATCGTCTGAGAGGGTAGATTTCAAAGCCACTTGTCCTGCAGAGCGTGTTTAGTCATCAAATGTTAATGATTCTCATTAGAGCAGGGTTCCCGCTGCTATGCAATGATCTTTTTACAGTATTTGCCGATTAACTAATAGACAAGACGCCCACTTCAGTTCGACAGGACTACCCTGGCTGCTTTCTCAGCAGGTCGATTCGATGGGGTTTGAGAAAATGGGCTCCGTCCTCTCCCAGGTGCTCACTAAAGGCCTTCCTGATCTGCTGGTATCTTCGCTCATCCAGATCCAGCTTGGTATGAGTCACCTTGAGGAAACGGGATTCAAACACTTCCCAACTCTCGTAACAGCCAGGCACATTGAGAAACAGCTGTTGCTGCAGAGCCATATCATCACGCTCCGCCAGACTGCAGATGGCTGCAAATGCCGCTTGCCGCACCTGTTTTTCATCATGGATGAGGCTCATCAGGGCATTGAATTCGCCACAGTAGACCGGCTCAGAGAAGTAGGCATAACCACCGGGCTTGAGCACCCGTGCGATCTCTTCCATCGCCTGCGCCATCAGATCGGTGGGCACATGATGGAGAGATTTCAGCATCCAGACCGCATCCAGACTCTCATCCGGCTCACTGATCTGCTGCGCCCCCTCAAGCCGGAACTCAAGATTTTCAATCGACTCCTGCAGGTTCTTGCGATGCTGAATAGTGTCCACTTCGGTGGCGATGAAACGGGCATTGGGATAGCGCCGGGCCAGGTTTTTTGTCAGCCAGGCAGAGCCGCACCCCAGCTCGATTCCCCGCATCCCATCGAACCGCAGGAGCTGCTCCATGAGGTCCAGTTCCTGTCCGGTGACATAAGCTTCAGGCCGATCAAGAACCATTTGATTTGCTGACATTTTATTACTGCTCCAGTATCTTATCCTGTTTCGCAGTCCATTCTACGCTATAGGTTTCCACAACGTGCTACTCGATGGGATAGTTAATCGGCTCGACCGGCTGCGACTGCAGCTCTCCCGTCACGACGCGCTGCTGATCCTGTCGGTAATGGGGCTGCTGTGCGGTTTTCTTGCCGGTATGGTAATCGTGCTGTTTCGCCTGCTTGTGGAGTCTATACAGGCATCCATGCTGCCTGGTGGTCAGGCGGAGAACTATGAAGCCCTGCCGCCGCTGATTCAGTTCGCCCTGCCGGTGGTCGGCGGACTGCTGCTGGGGCTGATGTTCGTGCGCTTTTCCAAAGGACTCCATGTGCTGGGCATCCCGCGGGTCATGGAACGCCTGATCTACCACCAGGGACACCTCTCCCTGCGCGGGTTGCTGTTGCAGTTTTTCGGTGCCGCCATCGCCATCATTACCGGCCACTCAGTGGGCCGGGAGGGGCCCCATGTCTTCCTTGGCGCCGCCAGCGGTTCGCTGCTTGGCCAATACCTCTCCCTGCCCAACAACAGCATTCGTATCCTGGTTGGTTGCGGCACGGCCGCCGGCATCTCTGCCTCTTTCGACACCCCGCTGGCCGGGGTGATCTTTGCCCTGGAAGTGGTGATGATGGAGTACACCCTGATCAGTTTCATACCCATTATGCTGGCTGCCGTCAGCGCCAACAGTCTCTCTCTGATGATGTTCGAGGGAGAGCGGGTATTCGACCTGGAGATCATCCAACTTGGCTCGCTGCATGAATTGGCCTTCATCCTGATGCTGGGACTGGCCGCCGGTACAGTCTCGGCGGCCTATGTTCAACTGATCGAATTCATCTCCGACAAGAGCCAGAAAATGAGTATCTGGCTGCGTAACCTGAGCGCCGGAGTTCTGGTCGGTCTTTGTGCGCTGGTCGCACCCCAGGTGATGGGCATTGGCTATGATACGGTGAATCAGATCTTGCTGGGTGAGATCGGCTTGACTCTGCTGGCGCTGCTGGTGGTGGCAAAACTGATCGCCACCGCAGCGAGTATCGGGTTGGGCATCCCTGGCGGCACCATCGGCCCTGCCCTGTTCATTGGTGCAGCACTCGGCGGGCTGTTTGCCCCGCTACCTTCTCTGCTGCTCGAAGGGCCGGTATCCGACCCTGGCGTCTATGCCTTGATCGGCATGGCTGCAGTCATGGGCGCCGCACTGCAAGCCCCGCTGGCCGCCCTGACCACAGTGATTGAACTGACCCACAATCCGGAAATCATCATGCCCGGGATGCTGGCGATCGTGGTGGCCAGCCTGGTCAGCAGCGAGGTGTTCGGTAAATCCTCCATGTTTCACACCCTGCTGGAGGCCACAGGTTTGAACTATCATACCGATCCGGTGATGCAGTCCCTGCGACGTACCGGAGCGGCTAAATTCATGAACCGCAGTTTTGTTCAGCTCGACGCAAGCATGAGCCGGGATGCGGCCAAGATGGCGCTTAACCAGAAACCGGAGTGGGTGCTGATCAATGGCCCTGACGAAGAGTTGGCATTGATGCCCAGCGTAGAACTTTTACGCAACCTGGAACTGCAGGACGATGAAGAGATTGATCTGCTGAAAATTCCGGCAACCCGCTACCAGATGTCTCCCATCCGCATGCAGTCCACCCTGCAGGAGGCGCTGGAAATACTGGACAACAGCAGTGCGGAAGCACTCTATATCGAATGGTTTGATGAGGCACACTATTGGCGGATTCAAGGCATCCTGACCCGTGCTCAGATCGAATCCGCCTATCGCTTTTGAAAATCATGGTAATGATTAAAAAAACACCAACATCTTGTGCCGAAAAAGCATAAGATATTACTAATTTTTTAAACGACGTAGAGAGGGGGCATATGAACGACACAATCAGTAACCCGGACACTATCCTCGTTGATGAGCAACCAGTAAGGCTTGATGAGCTGCTGACGGAGTATCACAAGCTGAAGGTGGACGCCGAAGAGGAACAAAAGCAGGAGAAAAAGGCGGTCAAGCGATACAAGCGGGAAGAGGAGCTGAAACCTTACCAGGCTGAACTGATCAAGATGCAGCAGTATCTGGAGAAGACCCGCACCCGTATGATCATTCTCTTCGAAGGGCGGGACGCAGCCGGTAAAGGCGGCACCATTCGTCGTGTCACCCGCTACATGAACGAGAAGCACTACCGGGTGGTTGCCCTCGGCAAGCCCACCGACGAACAGAAGACCCAGTGGTTCTTTCAGAAATATGTCACCCAATGCCCGCGTGGTGGCGAAGTGGTGCTGTTTGACCGCAGCTGGTACAACCGGGCCGTGGTTGAACCCATCTTTGGATTTTGCACGGATGAAGAGTACGAGAATTTCATGATCGGTTGCCCAGGTTTTGAAAAGGATCTGGTTCGTCAGGGCACCATTCTGGTGAAACTCTACTTCTCGGTTACCAAAGAGGAGCAGGCCAGACGATTCGAACGGCGTAAAAACGACCCATTGCGGCAATGGAAACTGTCGGAGATCGACGTTCAGGCTCAGGACCGGTGGGACGATTTCACCAAACAGAAGTATGAGATGTTGAAACGCACCAACACCACTCATGCACCCTGGACGACGATTCGCTCAAACGACAAACACTCAGCGCGGCTCAATGCCATGCGGGTGATACTCAATTCAGTGCCCTACGAGCGCCTGAACCCCGAGCTGGATTTTGTACCGGATCCAACTGTGGTGGTCTCCGGTTCCAGGGATTTGGAACTGATGGAGGCGCAACTGCTGCAGCAGGGCAAATTCGTCGGCTGATCCCTTCCAACGCCGGGTTTCGACCCGGCGTTGTTTATGTAACATCTCCTCACACAATCACCTTCCACTTCGGCAGGGATTCTCCTCTGCCGAGTCATAGGCTAAATTTGTCATATCACATGGCCTCTCAACAGGAATCCAATCGACACCGATGAACCAAACCACCGACCTGATCCTGCTGGCTCTGCTGTGGCTTGGTTACTTTCTGATTCACTCGGCTCTGGCTTCGCTGACCGTCAAGCAGTGGCTGGCCAACCGCTTTCCCTGGTTAACCCCCTGGTACCGGATTCTTTTCAATCTGCTGGCAACCGTTCTGCTGATCCCGCCACTGATCATGCTCTGGATGCTGCGCAGTGAACCGCTATGGATGTGGCAGGGAGCCTGGTCCCTGCTGGCCTATGCATTGATGCTGCTGGCCTGCCTGGGATTTGTCTGGTCACTGCGGTTTTACGATGGGCAGGAGTTCCTGGGATTCAGCCAGCTGGCCCGACGACAGCAGCAAACGGCCGATCAGGAACAGCTGCACATATCACCCATGCATCGCTATGTGCGCCACCCCTGGTATAGCCTCGGGTTGCTGCTTGTCTGGACCCAGGATATGGATCCGGCCCGACTGGTCTCGGCAATCGCAATCACCCTCTATCTGTGGCTGGGCTCCAGATTGGAGGAACAGAAGCTGGTTACTTTTCATGGGAAGATCTACCAGGAGTACCGACAGAGGGTGCCTGGCTTGATTCCCAGGCCCTGGCGTTATCTCTCCGAGTCGGAGGCCCGCGAGCTGCAGAACCGATAGCCGCTGCAGGCGTAGATCATTCATTGAGTAGTAGCTCCGCCATCCCATCCAGCCTGGCCTTTACAGACTCCCAGGTTGGCATCGCTTGTCGCAACTGACGGTAAAATGCCGGGCTGTGATTATGCGATTTCAAATGGCACAATTCGTGTAGCAGAACGTAATCGATACACTCAGAAGGGGCTTTTACGAGGTGGGGATTCAAAGAGAGCACCCCATTCGGCGAACAACTTCCCCACTGCTTTTTCATGGTCAGAAGCTTCCATGTCGGTTTGGTTTTTACCCAACTTAAATTTTGCCAAAGCAAACCCAGCCGCCGATCGAACTGGGTCCTGGCATGAGCCCTGTACCACTGCCATAAAAGCGATTTGACCAGCTCCCTGTCATGTTTGTTGGCTGTAACTTGAAGCTGTCCGCATCGCAACTTGACAGAAGACTCATCAAGCTCATCTACCCGAACTTTAAGGAGATAGCGCCTGCCAAGATAGAAGTGGCTTTCTCCACTGACATATTCCCGAGGCAATACATGATACTTCTGCGCTTTGATGCGATCGAGGTGAGTGGAGAGCCATCGACTTCGTTTACCGACGGCCTGCTTGATTTCTGCCAGTGACGCCTGAGCCGGCGCATCGACCTGAACAGAACCGTCAGGATGGACATGAATGGCAATCTTACCCTCTCTCCCAGGAACGAAGAACACCTGGTAAGGGATGTTGAGATCCCCATACTGCAAGCACTGCTCGACCACGACTACGCTCTGTGATTCAGACCCACACGGGTAATCTGAATCACCTCTTCGATGATGGTTTTCGCCTTCTCCATGCCAAACAGCTTGAACAACCTCGGTAACAGGCCTTTGCGGATCTCCGCTTCGATACTCTGGGGGTTCAAAGAGTGTTCGGCGACCGCCTTATCAACCATCTGATCAATGGCAAGGGCCTCATCCACAAAAGGCTGGATTTTCACCGGGTCGTCATCGCTGAAATGCTCCGCTCCCAACACCAGGCGCATAACGCCATAATAGGCCTTGGCGTGAGGATTACCGTCCAGCGCCCCGGGGATACCCTCCACATCTTTTGCCTCAACCTTCTTTTCAAAGGATTTAAACAGGGCATACTGCTTCAATGGGTGATCAAACAGCGCTTCGGCTTCAGCTATGGCCTGCTTGAGTAATTCAGAAAAAACCTGCTGCGCATAGGGGTCCCCCGCCAGCTCCTGCTCAATGGTCTTTTTGATCCGGGTGCGGATCAGATCGGTCTCATTGCGGGTCTTCTCCTCGGACCAGCTTTCCGGCTCTTCCTGCCCGAGTTCACTGACCACATAGACCCCTTTTGGCTCCTTGACCTCGTTGCCCACAACCTGTTTATCTACCAGACGCCGGATCTGCGCTTCGTAGCTGCTGTAGTCCACCGTCTCCTGAGCGTCCTGGCGGGCGGTCTTGCGCAGGCTGGAAAAGAAGCGCAGATCATCTTTGTAGGTCTGGATGGTCGCCTCGCTGAAGCTGGCGTCTTCGAAGAACGAACGGGAGGAGAGCGCCAGCTTCAGACACAGACCAAATTCCGTCAAAGCCGCATAGAAATCATCACGCACCTTTTGCCGAGCGTCATAGCTATTGCCGTCGCTGTCTTCCTGATAGTCAGGGATCAACACCTGACGGAACTGCTCCAGGTCACGACGATTCTTCACCCTGGCAAAGATCGACCAGAGCCGGTCATGCAAACGGGGCAACTGTTTATACTCGGCGCTCATCTGATGGTAGAGGCCGTCGATATCGTCAATGTCGTAGCCCCCCTGGGTGCGACTGGCCAGATCCTGAAACTTTTCAATGGCGCTATCCAGCTCCTCCAGAATACCCCGGTAATCGATCAGCAGACCGTACTGCTTCTCCTCATGCAGCCGGTTGACCCGAGCAATGGCTTGGATCAGGTTGTGCTCCTTCAGCGGCTTGTCGATATACAACACGGTGTTGCGAGGCTCGTCGAAACCGGTCAGCAACTTGTCCACCACGATCAACAGATCCGGATCGCCCACTTCGCCGAAATCCGTTAATACCGCTCGCTCATAACCCTCTGCATCATGACCGACATGTGCTTTCCACCATTTCTGTACGAGTGGGATCTTAGACTCGTCCACCGCCTCGTTGCCTTCGCGGCTGTCCGGCGGCGAGATCACCACCGCACTGCTCACCAGCTCAGTGGCATCCAGGCACTGCTTGTAGCGAATCGCCGAACTTTTGCTGTCGCAGGCGATCTGCCCCTTCAGCCCCAGGCCCAGCTTCTTGATGTTCTCGTTAAAATGGAGCGCGATGTCCCAGGCGATCAGCTCGATGCGGTTACTCGACTTGTAGATCTCCCCCTTACGGGCGTATTTCTTCTTCAGATCGGTTTTCTGCTCATCAGTCAGCCCGACGGTAATCTTATCGAACCAGTTGTCGATGGCCTTATCATTCACCGTCAGCTCCGGCTGACGCTCCTCATAGAGCAGAGGCGTTACTGTGCCATCCTCCACCGCCCGCTGCATGGTGTAGGCATGCAGGATGGGGCCGAATTTGTTGGTTGTCTTGTCGTTCTTTAATAGAGGGGTGCCGGTAAAAGCGATATAGGCCGCATTGGGCAGAGACTTGCGCATCCGCTCATGGTTTTCCCCGCCCTGGCTGCGATGGCCCTCGTCGATCAACACGATCAGCTTATCCGAAGGGTTGTAGCACTCCGGCTGTTTGGAGGCATTATTGAACTTGTTGATGATGGCGAAGATGATCCGCTCACTGCCCTGGCCGATGCGCTTGGCCAGATCCTTGCCGGAACGGGCCTTGGCCTTTTCACCCTCCTTCTTAGCCGCAATGATGGAGCCAAAAGCACCACCGGAGAGAAAGGTATTGGCCAGCTGCTTTTCCAGGTCGACCCGGTCGGTCACCACCACAATACGGCAATCCTTCAGCGAGGGATGCAGTAGCAGCGCCTTGCAGAGCAACACCATGGTGAACGACTTACCGGAACCTGTGGTGTGCCAGAGCACACCCCCCTCGCGGCCGCCGCCGGGGGCGCGCTGATTGACACGTTTGATCAGCGCCTTGATGCCGAAAGCCTGGGGATAGCGGGCGGCGATCTTGCCCACTTTACGATCGTAAAGCATGAAATAGCGCACGAACTCCAACAGGCGCGATGGGGTTAACAGACTGATCAGCAGCCGGTCCTGTTCGTTCGGCAGCTCCTCACCGGCCCAGAGCTGTGCAAAATATCGACGCAGCTTTTCGGGTTTATCGGCAAACAGAGCAGTAACTGTTTCTGGTTTCAGCGGCCGATTCTTGATCTTATGGAAATGGTCTTCAGAAAACTCCTCGTCCTGCCAGCACGCCCAGAACTTCTTGATAGTCCCGGTAGCGCCATAGCGGCCATCGGTACCACTGATCGCCAGCAACAACTGAGCATAGACGAAAAGATGGGGGATCTCATCGCCCCTCTGATTGCGAAGGGTCTGGCTGATCCCCTCTTCTGTCATGCGTTTATTGGGATTGCCCCCATCGGGCCGCTTGGCCTCGATCACCACCAGGGGCAGGCCATTGACGAAGGCGACGATATCGGGTCGGCGGGTATGGGTCCCCGATGTGCTGAGCACCGTCATCTCCTCAGTGACCAGCAGGCTGTTGTTAGCCAAGTCGTCCCAGTCGATGATCGGAATGGTGGGAGCGTGTTTCTTGCCGTCGATGAATTCGGTCACCGTTACGCCCAAACAAAGCTTATCGTAGAGTCGCTGGCTGGCGCTTAGCAGGCCTTCATTCAAGCCGGGGGAGACCAATTCGCGCACGATCTGCTCGATGGCGTTAGGGGAGAGGGGATAGGTTTCACCCTTATACTCGAAGCAGCGTTTTTTCAGACTCTCGATCAGCTCATCTTTCAGCACCACCGAACGGTTGTCGCCACGCTTGTTTAAACAGTCTGTTGGGGAAAGATAGTCCCAGCCTAGGGCCAGCAGAGTCTTCAGGGCCGGGATGTGGCTGCTGTATTGTTCCTTGATTTCGGGTAGTGCGGCCATGACGAAACTTTAAGCCACACTCTTAGCGGCTTTAGGATTCTTTATTTTTACTCGGCGTTTGCCGGTGAGAAGTTGCTGCATGAGGGCTTTTTTTTGAGTACGCAAAAGATCTAGTGACGCGCTTAATTTGTATATCTCGTTTGCGGCGCAGTTAAGTACCCCTGAAATACGCAGTTGCTCTTGCTTCTCTGGTACGAAAAAAGTCCTCTTTTCGAAATCTTTTTTTGAAAGCTCAAGAAATGTAGAGCCGCAGGCATACCGCACAAATTCATGCTTAAAATGTTGGGTTAGGTAATATATAAAGTCACTATCAAATTCCTGATCTGGAATGAGGCTCTTGAATCCCTGATTTGTCGTAATACGCTTCTGCGCAATAGCTGAATAGCCGATTGTTGCACGTGTACAGACTAATAAAGCACCAACCGGAAGCAATATTGCAGAACTCTCTTTTAGACCTTTTTGTGTAATTTTCCGCTTGGTGTCACTAATGTAGTTTGTTTTCAGTGCAGTTATATCAGTTGGCGTTGTCCATAAAATCTCACCATCCCAATAGTCTGGATTACTCGTATCTGGTGTCCCACCAGAAACAACTTTTCCCATATCTTTTATAGACACTTCTCTCCATTTTTTTCTAAATCCTGGAATCCGCCTCTTCCCCGTCAACAGTTTCTGCATCAGCGCCTTTTTCTGCGCCTTGCTGTTTTCAATCAGCTTTTCGGTGGTTTCAATGGCCTTGTCCCAGATGGAGAGGATTTGGGCGATTTTGGTTTGTTCGTTGACTGCAGGGATATTTACCGGGTAAGCCTTGAGTTGTTCGGTGTCCAGTCTGCCGGTTCCATGTCCGGCAGTATTCACTAACTGTCTAATACCGTTTTTGTTACTGGCTAACAGATATAAAAGGAACAGTGAATCTACGCCTGGTTTTGCAATAAGCGCCTTGATATCCTGATTGAAAGCAATATCTCTCGTTGCAATTCCGACTGGAAAGTCTTTTAGCAAAGTCATACCGCGAACAAGAACCAGTACTGCACCTTGAGGTGCAATTTTTGCCGCTAAAAAACCGGCATCAGTCAATGTATCGATACTATTGCTGATAAAGTGTGTCTTTAAGTCTTTAGCAGACACCCACGGATGAGAACCACCCCAGTAGGCAGAGTTTCGCTTACTTGGAGTTCCTCCTGACTTCAAGATTGCCAGGCTATCGATTTCCGTCGCCTTCCACCCTTCAGGCACCATAGCCCAACTCCTTCAAACACCCACTCATCTTCTCATCCAATCGGCGAGTTGTTTCTTTATCTCATCTCGCTCCTTATATACTGCCATCAGATTGATCTCCTCCTTTTCGAAAGTATCGACATAGCGAGGAATATTGAGGTTGTGGTCGTTCTTGGCGATCTCATTTTGATCCCCCTCTCCCGGAGGGAGAGGGGACGTTCTGTTTGTGCTTTGACCATAGAAATCATATGCAAGCCTCTCAAGATGTTTTTCCATTTCTTTTTTAATGGTTTCATTGGGACATCAAACACAAGGAGAAATAAAAAAAACATACTCATATTTCTGCAATCCACTGCTGGCGGAATCCCGAAAACCGAACAAAGGGTGCAGTGCGGCATCAGTGGATCGTCATCGAATCGTCTCTGCCGTTCAGCTCAGATCGTCCCCTCTCCCCCCGGGAGAGGGACAGGGTGAGGGGTCCTGAACAAGCACTTGTTCTATCTGTTCTAACACTGCCTGTGTGTTATACAGGATTTCATGATTCCAGAATCGTAGCACTCGATACCCCATACTTTCTAATCGATCGCTTCTTTTAAGGTCATAGGTTTCTTGCTCGCTATGTTGTCCGCCATCCGCCTCAATAACCAATTTCGCATCGAGACAGACAAAATCAACAATATAAGGCTCTATGATCACCTGACGCCGGAATTTGCAGCCTGCCAGACTTCGCGCACGAAGATGCCGCCACAAACAGCGTTCGGCTTCTGTACTTGTCCTGCGCAACTTGCGGGCATACTCATTAAGCCGTTTTGACCCCCTCTCCCTGTCCCTCTCCCGGAGGGAGAGGGGACGCTCTGGCTGTACTTTGACCATTAGCTGACATCCTTCCATCTGAATGGGCATATCCTTCCCATGAGCACAATCTCGAACATACTCCAGGTTCACTCTCAATACACTCGGCGCTGGTTTGTGCAAACTGATATTTGCTTAGTCGCTTGAAACAGCTCAGCCATCTCGGCCTGGGAGAGCCAAACAGAGCCATCTTGATCCCGCAATTCTATCCGGGAAAGCCCGTCGTCTGTGGTGTAAAAAATCAGATCCCCTTCAGCCATTAATACCCCAGCTCCTTCAAGTAACCGTCCATCTCCTTCTCCAGCTTGACCAGTTCCGCCTTCAGTTTTTTTCTATCCTCCCGCACGGCCTGTAGATCGATCTCCTCCTCTTCCTCGAAGGTATCTACATAACGGGGAATATTGAGATTGAAATCGTTCTCCCTGATCTCATCCGGTCCTGCAAGGTAGGCGTATTTGTCGACATACTCTCTAGCCTTGTAGGTGGCGACGATCTTGGCGATGTTTTCGTCGGTGAGATGGTTCTGGTTCTTATCATCCCGGTACTCCCGGCTGGCGTCGATGAACAGAACCTTGTCGTCCTGTTTCTTCTTTTTAAAGATCAAAATCGCGGCGGGAATACCGGTGCCGTAGAAGAGCTTTTCCGGCAGGCCGATGACCGCGTCCAGCAGGTTTTCTTCAATCAGCTTTTTGCGGATCTTACCTTCGCTGGAGCCACGGAACAGCACACCGTGGGGCACCACCACGCCCATGCGCCCTGTTTTCGGCTTCATGGTTTCGATCATGTGCAGGATGAAGGCGTAGTCACCTTTGGTCTTGGGAGGAACACCGCGGCGGAAACGGCTGTGTTTGTCGTTTGCGGCGCTCTCATGCCCCCACTTTTCCAGGGAGAAGGGGGGATTGGCCACCACCACATCGAAGAGGAGCAGATTGTCCTGCTTGTCGAGCAAGCGCGGGTTGCGCAGAGTGTCACCCCATTTGATAATGTGGTTGTCTTCGCCGTGGAGGAACATGTTCATCTTGGCCAGAGCCCAGGTACTGCCGATCGCCTCCTGGCCGAAGAGCTGGTATTGCTTCGAGCCCTTAACGCGCTTTTTGATCTGGCGGCCGCACTTCATTAACAGGGAGGCGGAGCCGCAGGCGGGATCACAGATGTCATCACCCTTTTTCGGCTCCACCAGTTCTGCGATCAGCTCCGAGACAGCGGAGGGGGTGTAGAACTCCCCGGCCTTCTTGCCGGCACCGGAGGCGAAGCGGTCGATCAGGTATTCGTAAGCGTCGCCGATGATGTCTCTCTTACCCACCCGGCTGGGGCGCATATCAAGCTCGGGCTTGTTGAAATCCTCCATCAGGTGGCGCAGTACGTCATTCTTCTGCACCTCGTCTCCCAGCTTGGTGGTGTTGAAGGAGATATCCTGAAACACACCGTGGTCTCCATCGCGCAGCTTGCTGCTGTTACTGTCTTCGATGGCGTGCAGGGCCTTGTCGATGCGCTCTCCGTTGCCCGGCTCGTAGCGTTGCTCATAGAGGGCGTAGAAATTGGCTGACTTGGGCAGCACAAAGCGTTCATTCTTCAGCAGCTCTTCAATCAACTCCGGACTGTCGCCATGCTGGGCTTTGTAGTCGTTGTAGTGGTCCTGCCAGACATCGGAGAGGTACTTGAGGAACAGCATGGTGAGCAGATAGTCCTTGTAGACAGCGGAATCGACGGTGCCGCGAAAGGTATCGCAGGCGGCCCACAGGGCGCTGTTGATTTTGCTCTGGTCGATGCTGTCTTGAGGGACTTTGCTCTGCTTTGGGGACATGCCGCTTATTGCTCCAAAAGATTATGAAAGATGCCGTTGAGCATTGTTTCACGATTGTCGAGCAGTTGCTCGGTGACTTCTCTCTCCCGCACCCACAGATCATGTAGGGTGACGATCTTCTGCTGGATCTCCAGGGGAGGCGTGGGGATCTTCAACTGCTGCAAGGATTGTTTGTTCAACATGGGAATGGAAGAACCGGTGCGATGACTCAGGAAATAGTGCTGCGCGGTCTTCTGGTTCAGATACCAGGCGAGAAATTCAGCTGTCATCTGCGTGGTTTTCGTTTTCAAAACATAGAGTTGGCCAGTTACCACGACCGGTTCACCGCCCTGTAGAATCACCGCATTATAGTGCTCCCCCCGTGTCGGCAAAAGAATATCATCGACAACGGCCGGGACAGGTTCTCTATCACTCTGCCATTTGATGCGCGGTAACTGATCGGAGGTGATCCGGGTCCGGCCTTTGAGGTCCTTGATCTGCAGCACAGGATAATCCCCGTCGGGATCTTCTTCAATCCTGCCACGGAAGGCGTGTCCGGTACGAATGTCGGCGATGGAATGCAAGAGCTTGCTCATAAGGTTCTGTCCATTTGTATCAGTGGCCATCCTTGGCCTCTGGTTTCTCCTTTTACACGTTACAGTTGCTGAGCTGCTCTTTCAGCCAGCGGCTTAGCTCATCATCGAGGCCGGTCCATGCGGCCTCACCTTGAAGACGCGTCACCAACAGACGGTCATCTTGATCCAGGGCCTGATTCAGATAGTCCCGGACCTGGGTAGCACTTTGCTGGGTGGTGATTAACCAACTGGACTCCAGGGCATGGCAGTAACCGTTATAGTTTCTGATAAGCTCATAGAGCGCCTCATAATTACGCTGCTTTCGCAGATCGTAGCTGATCTGATACACTTTCATACGTTCAGTTTCCTTATATCAATTGTCTGAGATTGAACAAATGCGGCAGGCTGCAACCTGCCGCTTACCCCACCCTAACGATCTCTACTCAAATTAAATTCAGTAGAAGACCTACTGTAAAGTGGTTATGTGTATTCTGCCTTCTTTATGAAAAATGCCAAGTATAAATAACAGTAGAATATCTACTGTAGTGATTGAATTATTAGAAATAGAAGGTAAACTTTCAAATTGTGAAAGTTTCTAGAATTATTTATATAGCAACAGAGAGAAAAGGGATTCGGTGGTGCAGACACTGACGAAGCAGGTTATTGAACTCGGCCTGACCAACCGGGTACTGACGGACACCCAGCTTGCGCGACTGCTGGAAGGTACGCCACAACGCCGCCACAATCTGGTAAACCGCGCTATCAAAGCTGGCGAGCTACTGCGCCTGCGCCGAGGCAGTTATTTGTTGGCTGATCAATTCCGCGACCATCCCAGCCACCCTTATGCATTAGCTCAAGCCTTCATGCCTGGCAGTTACGTATCGTTTGAAACAGCCCTCGCACATCATGACTGGATTCCTGAAGCCGTCTACACGACAGCTTGTGTAACGCCTGGCCGCAAATCATTTGAATACACTCACCCAAAGTATGGCCATTTCACCTTTTCACCACTAGCCCTTCAGGCAGGCTACTTTCTGGAAATGGTCGAACGGGTGCAGATCTCCAATCAAACCATGCTGATCGCCCAACCTTTTCGAGCGCTGATGGATCTGGTGTGCTTACGAAAAACAGAGTGGCAAGGGATGACCTGGCTAATTGATGGAATGCGTATCGAATACGAAAATCTGCGACAGATCACCGGCGCGGATATCAGGACTTTAGCACTGGTTTATAAACAGAAGCGGGTCAATTCATTTCTCACATCGTTAGCCAAGGAGTTAGGCAATGATTGAACTCATTCAACAAAGATTGGATCGATACAAAATCGTAAACCCGGTTGAGGAAGAACAGGCAATCAAGGAGATCCTGCAAGAGATCGCCCTCTATTCTTTATGGCAAGCAGGATTTTTTGAGGTAGCCGCCTTTCAAGGCGGAACCAGCCTGCGCATTTTACACGGCCTACCCCGCTTCTCTGAGGACCTGGATTTCATTCTCAAAACACCCGACCCGGATTTTGAATGGAATACCTACCTGGAAAGACTGATGAGTGGACTCGAGGTGTTCGGCTTAAGATCCGAAGCGGTTAACAAAAGCCGCATGGATCAGCGCGTTAAGAAGGCTCTACTTAAAGACAACTCAATTGGAAACCAACTCAACCTAGCCTTTTACCGGGGCAATGAACATCAAAAGCTGAAAATCAAGCTGGAAATTGATATCAATCCGCCGGAAGGCTCAGGGTTTGACTACACCTATCTCGATTTTCCATTGGATTTTGAGGTCTGTCATCAGGACCTCAGCAGCAACTTCTCACTTAAAATTCATGCACTGCTTTGCAGACCCTATGTTAAAGGGCGCGACTGGTATGACTTCAATTGGTATGTGAAGCAGAATATTCAACCCAACTATACCCACTTACAAGCAGCCCTCAATCAATATGGACCTTGGGAAGGACAAAACCAGAAGATTGACAAAACCTGGCTGAATCATGCCTTGTTGGAAAAGGTCGCGGCAATCGATTGGACTGAGGCCGCTGAGGATGTAGCACGCTTCATTAGCACCGCTGAGCAGCAGAGCTTGCAACTCTGGAGTAAACGTTTTTTCGGGAGCAAAATAGAAAGACTTGGGTAATTAACTTGCCATCAGGCGCGCGGTAGTTAACACCAATGAAGTAAGGGGGCGTCTGGCGCGTGCTTAAAGCGTATTTGGTGGGGCATGGCCCCACCTACAAGCCATGGATTAAATGAGGAGCCTGGCGTTTACGCTAAGAGGGATTCGGCTCTCCCCATTCCAATCAATTGGCAGTCAACCTATCAATAGCTGGGATCCCAGAAGTTCCCCTGACCATAAGGCGCCGGACCATAACCATAGCCGGGATACCTGGGGGCAGGCATCGCTCCAGGATTGCCATAGGGGCCCTGACAGCCGTGACCACAGGCTTTGCCATGCCCTGGCCCCATGCCGTGCCCTCGACCCATACCATGACCCATGTGTCTTCTGTGCATCGCATGGCAGGCGGCACGTTCTTCATCCGTCATCCCTTCAATCACCACCTGATGTTTTGCCCACTCCTCTTCCATCGCCTTTTTACGGGCTACCCATGGCGGCGTCTCAGGCATTTCGATACCCTGCTGCTGCGCCTGTTCACGCATCTTCTGATAGCGCT
This sequence comes from Candidatus Thiodiazotropha sp. AKAK2, assembly GCF_058244685.1. NCBI lineage: Bacteria > Pseudomonadati > Pseudomonadota > Gammaproteobacteria > Chromatiales > Sedimenticolaceae > Candidatus Thiodiazotropha > Candidatus Thiodiazotropha sp. AKAK2. The sequence goes on from NZ_JBSYOP010000022.1 coordinate 49,525, forward strand.
CCTGACGATAGGCGTCACGCTCCTCCGGACTCATGTTCATCATCTTCTCATGGTGCTGACGACGCTCATCCATCGACGGTCTGTTAGCTTCCATCTGCGACATCCGCCAAGGCGGATGGGCCGGCAGCATGACACCAGCCTCTTCCGCACGATTGCGTAGCTCCTGATAGCGGGTCTCCCGCTCCTTCCAGCGTTGTGAATAAGCGTTATCCGCATCGGTTGCTGCCTCAGCTTCCACCACCGGCTCTGACGGCATACCGGTTTCAGCTGCAGGCGCCTGATCCCCACCAGTCGCCTCACCCTGCCCCATCTCGGCCGCCATGGTTTCACTCTGATCCGTTTCCGGCGCAGGCTCAGCTGTTTGCGCGTCAGCTGACACAATCGGAGCCAGCCCGGCAGCATCAGCCTGCACCGCCTCTGCCGTCTCCCCGGCCTCACTCTGGGCCATACCACCACCCTCCTGGAGGACTTCTTCTGCATTGATAACAGCGCTAAAGGGCAGCAGAGAAGCCACCATCAGGGTCAAGAGTTTTTTCTTATACATGCTCAGATCTCCTTTGATGATCCAGATTGGGATAAGGGGATTAAACCGACAACCGGACAGCCGCTGACCAGCCTACTCCCCCCGGCTGATTCTCGCTCAATCAGGGTACCTATCCAGTTGTCACGTTTAAGTCAGTTTACCGAGGCTTCAGGCGCCTCTTGTTTTTCAGTTTTCTTATTCTGAGATTTGAGTGTAGCAACCTTTTCGGCAAGTTCAGCCAGTAACCCGTCCATTCCCTTGTTTTTCACCAGGTTTCTGAATGACGTGCGGTAGTTACTGACCAGACTCACACCATCCACTGCCACATCGTAAGCATACCAGTCATCATTCCGGAAACGTAACTTGTAACTGACCGGCAGCTCTTTATTCGAGGCCACGATGTAGGTCTGTACATTCGCCAGCTTGCCCTTCAGGCGCTCACGCCCCATGCGCACCTCCTGATTGGAATAGCTGTCCATAGCGGAATAGTAGGTCTGTTCGAGCAATTCACGAAACAGCGTAATGAACTGTTCCCGTTGGGGTGCCGTGGCCTTACGCCAGTTGGCCGCCAGTATCACCTGGGACATCGACTCATAGTCGAAGCGCGAGCGTACGATGGTTTTGACCATGTCGCGACGCTCCCCCTTATCCAGGTTCTCATCCTTAAGGATCTCGAGAATTTTATCCACCGTCTCTTTGACCCGCTCTGATGGCGTAACCTTGGCGGCAGCAGGCAGACTGGTGGTAAATGTCAGTGACAGTAGCAAAATTGAAAACAATCTCATCATCGATCTTATCCCTTATTATTTGGCTGGTTGTTGAGACAACGGTTTTCGCGAAAGGTGCTCGGGCGATCCTGCAGTGAATGCAAGTCAGATCCCGGCTGCAGACTGCAAAACAGTGCCGGTTGCCCGAGTATCACCGCTATTCCCCGCTCTCCTCATCAGAAATCGGCGCGGTGGTTGGCACAATTGACAAATGTTGACGTTTTGAACCGCCGGTATACTGATCGATGCGCCAACAGATGGAGACCCGCCTGGCATCTTCATTGTCTTCCGCCCCGACGATATGACTGTATTGCAACAGCACCATTTCCGTCTCATCAGGAAGTATCAATCGGTAACTGATTTTACTCGGCTCGATGCTGTTCTCGACAAACAGGGGTGATACGAGCTCCCGGTCCTGTGGGTGCACCAGCTCCAGAAAGGCGTCGGAGGTCGGCTGAAAATCCCCCTCTTTCATCCCTACGAGTGCGAACATATCCTCCTCCCACAAGCACTCGCCCTTGGCAGGATCCCAGGCCCAGCTCGCACAAGGCAGCACATGGTTGGTAAAATCGACCTGACGGCGCAGGCTCTTGGCTCTGCTTCTGTAGCGCTTGGTCTTGTGCTTGAGCTCCAACAGCTTATGTTTCAGCAACTCTTCCCGTTTGCGCAGCCGTTTGATGGAGCGTCGGGTTTTAGAGCGGTGGTGTTCCAGGCCATGCTTTGAACGCCTGTTGACTATCCAGATCAGTATCAAACTCCAACTGATCAGCAACACCCCCCACAGCAGATTGACAAAAAAGCTGGATTGATTTGGCAGTGTATTCTCAACCTCAGGCCAGTTGTTCCAGATCTCATGCAGTTCATCCAGGCTGAGACGATCGATCGCTTTTTGCAGCAAGCTGTGCAATGCGGGAGTAGCGGCGTGGGTGACCAGCGCCACATCCATGGTCAGATCGAGTTGCTGGGTGACTTTCAGTCCTTTGAAGCGCCCCCCGGCGAGAAGATATTCGACACTGGTGGTATCTCCGAGATAAACAGGCATCCGTCCATCCACGACCGATTGCAAAGCGCTCTCAAGCGATGCAAAAGACCGCGACTTGATGCCGGGAAGATAGTGGGGCAACAGCTCTTCCCAGATCGTTCCCGTCGTCACGGCGACTTCCTGCCCTTGCAAACCGGCGATCTCCTTCACGGAGAGCTTCTGCTTTGCATAGAGGGCGGTAGGCAGGGAGATATAGGGACGGGAAAAGTGTAAATCGGCGGGGGTTGTAGCAGAGTGGACCATCGCCCCAATCAGGTCGATCTCGCCACTGCGAAGGCCCTCCACCAGGGCATCGACCGAGTTGTAGTTGACCAGGTCGAGATTGAGGCCAAGCTTGGCTGCCAAAGCACGCAGGTAGTCTGCCGCCAAGCCCATCGTCTGTCCAGCCTCGAAATAGAGAATCGGCGCGCTGATCTCAACCACACCAACCTTGAGATTCTGTCGATCATCCAGCCACGCTTTCTCTGCCAAACTGTATCGAGAAACCTGAGCAACTACCTGCCCGACTAGAAACAGTCCCAGCAGACCTATGCCCAATTTAATCAATAACGTCCTTGAACTCACCGCTTAACTCACCCCATTACCCCGACTTTTACAGACTATTCCATGATCCGAGTCATCTGCCAAGATGGATTTGCGGATTTTTACACTGATACCCGTACAACCCAGCCATGAGTTTGGTGAGGTTTTGCCTGACAAACAACAGCGAATAGCGCTTAACCCGGGAACTTGCCAAGCCTTCAACGGCACTCTGCCAGATGGAAGCGATAACTTTCTAAGCCAATCGATACTACGTACAATGAGATTTCGCCAACCGTTGACGTAAAAAAAGCAATTGCAGTGGAACAGTTCATACACCCCTGGCATCTTCGCCTGGCTCGCGATGTCATTCATGCAGGCGGGCTGATTGCCTATCCAACCGAGGCTGTATTTGGGCTGGGCTGCCACCCCCAGGATGGGGATGCCGTAGCCAGACTCCTGAAGCTGAAACGACGCCCACAGGAAAAGGGATTGATTCTGATCGCCGACAGGCCTGAGGCCCTTACGCCCTATCTGGGTGAGATACCTGAACAGGCCTGGCAACGGGTTGTTGAAAGCTGGCCTGGACCGAACACCTGGGTAGTACCCGCCTCAGAGCGCACCCCGGTCTGGCTGACCGGCAGGCACGATTCGATCGCCGTGAGAGTTACCGACCATCCACTGGCCGCTGCACTCTGCAGAGTCGCCGGTACGCCACTGGTCTCCACCAGTGCCAATCTCAGCCAGCACCCTCCGGCACTGAATCCTCTGCAGGTCAATCTGCGTTGCACCCCCGGTGTTGACCTGGTAATCCATGGCAGGACAGGGGGGTTATCGCGACCCACAGTCATCAGAGACGCCCTGAAAGAGACCCTGATTCGAGGCTGAGAGGTAGCAGACTGGAGCATGAAAAAAAACCCACCCGGGGGATGGGTGGGTTTAAAGCGCTTATGTTTCAGCGCCGGAGGAGGATCGAAACCATCAAAACTTATCCATAATGACGGCTGCGCTGAAAAAATCTTTAGCCATCTCCGGAAGTTAATTACCTAAAATTGTCATAAACCACTAGCTCTTTGTATTTATAGCGATTTTTTCTTTGTATATTGCTCGAATCCGACTCAATCAAGGCCGCTGGACAACTATTAAACATCGCCCGAGAGCCGCACACGCTAAAGCGTCTAAAAATCGCCCAGATGTTCGACGATCCACGCCCTGATCCAGTGGCTGGCACGGGAACCGTGAAAACGCCCTCTCTCTTCCCCATCGACAAACAGTATGACGGTTGGAAACCCCCGTAGCCGATAGCGCCCGGCTAGCCGCATGTTGTCATCCACTTCAAGTTTTGCCAGCTGCATTCGTCCCTCATACTCGCTGACCACACGCTCCAGGGCTGGCGCCAGTGAGATACAGGGGGCACACCATTCAGCCCAGAAATCGACCAATACCGGCCCCTGGTGGGATAGTTGGATCACCTGCTCATCGAAGCCCGCCTCATCGACATTGTAGATATAGGGAGGATTCTGCTTGTTGTTACTCATGAAGACAGCCTGGAGTCTTGGATTTTTTTACGTTTTCGGATCACTACTACGGAAGATTTTCAACCGATAGTACACTCAGACCAGCATCATAGGTTATCGTAGGAGTTTTTCCCAAACAGTCAGAGTCTCAAACATGACCAGCCAATATCGCCGATCACAATTTCCCGCCACACGAATGAGAAGAATGCGGCGCGATGAATTCTCCCGTCGCCTGATGCGTGAAAACCAATTGACCCCGGCAGATTTCATCTTCCCGGTTTTTGTTCTGGAAGGAGAACAGCAGCGGGAACCTGTGCTCTCAATGCCTGGGGTGGAGCGCATGAGTATCGACCTGCTGGTTGAGGAGGCGAAGGCGATTGATGCCCTGGGCATTCCTGCCATGGCACTGTTTCCAGTTACCCCGGTGTCGGCAAAAAGCCTGGACGCCCGTGAAGCCTTCAATCCCGACGGTTTGGCGCAACGGGCGGTGAGGGCGCTGAAAACCGCGCTGCCGGAACTGGGCGTGATCACCGATGTGGCACTGGACCCCTTTACCACCCATGGTCAGGACGGATTGATCGACGACAGCGGCTATGTGATGAACGATGAGACCAAGGCGGTTCTGGTCAAACAGGCCCTCTCCCACGCCGAAGCGGGCGCCGATGTGGTTGCCCCCTCGGACATGATGGATGGCCGGATCGGCGCGATCCGCGAAGCACTCGAAACCGACGGACATATCCACACCCGGATTCTCGCCTATGCGGCAAAATACGCCTCGAGTTTTTACGGCCCGTTTCGTGACGCCGTAGGCTCGGCTGCAAACCTGGGTGGCGGCAACAAATACAGCTACCAGATGGATCCGGCCAACAGTGACGAGGCGCTGCACGAAGTGGGACTCGATCTGCAGGAGGGCGCCGATATGGTGATGGTCAAGCCGGGCATGCCCTATCTGGACATCGTACGCCGGGTCAAAGAGACCTATCAGGTCCCCACCTTCGCCTACCAGGTCAGTGGTGAATACGCGATGCTCAAGGCCGCCGCGCAAAACGGCTGGCTCGATGAACAGGCGGTGGTGATGGAATCCCTGCTGTGTCTCAAGCGGGCTGGCTGCGACGCAATCCTCACCTACTTTGCCAAGCAGGCAGCACAGTGGCTGCAGGACTGATTGAATCCGTGTTAACAGGCCGAGGCCCACGAGCAGCAGAACCCTATGGATAAGTACGCAGTCATCGGCAATCCAATCGCCCACAGCAAGTCTCCTGAGATCCATGCCGCCTTTGCCCGTCAGACCGGTGAAGCGGTGGCCTATGAGCGCATTCTCGGTGACAAACAGAATTTTGCCAGGGATGTGCATCGGTTCATGGCTGAGGGTGGACAGGGGCTGAATGTCACCGTGCCCTTTAAGGAGGAGGCCTGGCGACTGGCTGACGAACTGAGTGACAGAGCCCATACTGCGGGTGCGGTAAATACCCTGATCCGCCTCGATAACAACCTGCTGCGGGGAGATAACACCGACGGGGTGGGTCTGGTTCGCGATCTGACGGTAAACCAGGGATTCCGCATGGCGGACAAACGTATCCTGATGCTGGGTGCGGGTGGTGCGGTGCGTGGTGTGATGCGCCCGCTGCTTGAGCAGAAACCGAAACGCATCATCATCGCCAACCGGACTGCCAGCAAGGCGTACGCCCTAGCCAGCGTGCTTACCAGCTATGGACAGGTGGCCGGCTGTGGACTGGAAGAGCTGCAAGGCATGCAGTTCGATCTGATCATCAACGGCACAGCTGCGGGACTCGATGGTGAAGTGCCCAACATACCCGATGATGTCCTGACCAAAGGGGGTTGGTGCTACGACATGCTATACAGCAACCAGGCTACCCCGTTTCAGATCTGGGGAAAGGCCCATCGGGCCGCCCGCTCACTTGATGGTCTCGGCATGCTGGTGGAGCAGGCAGCGGAATCCTTCCGGCTTTGGCGCAGCATCCTACCGGAAACCCCGCCGGTGATATCCATGTTACGGGATTGATAGGACCACCTGAGTTCATCGCCCGTTGATGTACGCTTACCCGGTGGAGCGTTCACCCTCGGGCAATACGATATTCAGTTCCAACACCTCGTGATGCTCATCATGCTCCAGGTTGACATTCACCGCGCCCGGCTCAACCGCGACATACTTGCGCAGCACCTTGAGAATATCCCGCTGCAGCTGTGGCAAGTAAGAGGGGGCGTCCCGACCCGCGCGATCATGAGCCACCAGGATCTGCAGACGCTCCTTTGCAAGCGATGCTGAACCGGATGTGGATTTGGATTTAAAGTAGCTCAACAAACCCATTGTCTTAACCCCCGAACAAGCGGCCCAGCAGGCCTTTCTTCTCGATCTCAAGGAAGCGGTGAGGCAGTTGTTCTCCCAGATAACGGGCCACCACATCACTGTAGGCCTGTCCCGCCGTACTCTCACCATCCATGATGACCGGCACACCTGAGTTGGAGGCATTGAGCACTGCCTGGGATTCCGGAATCACCCCAATCAGATCGAGAGAGAGGATATCCTGCACATCCTCAACACTCAGCATCTCACCACGCTCCACCCGCTCAGGGGAGTAGCGGGTCAGCAGCAGATACTCGCGAATCGGTTCCCGGTCCTCTTCGGCCCGTTGGGATTTGCTTGAGAGGATACCGATCATACGATCCGAGTCGCGCACCGAAGAGACTTCCGGATTGGTCACAACGAACGCATCATCTGCATAATACATTGCCATCGTGGCACCCAGCTCAATACCCGCAGGTGAATCACAGACAATGTAATCAAAATCTTCAGACAGATCAGTCAGTACCTTGCCCACACCCTCTTTGGTCAGGGCCTCTTTGTCGCGAGTCTGTGACGCCGGAAGAATAAACAGGTTCTCATTCCGCTTGTCTTTGATCAGCGCCTGATTGAGACGCGCCTCACCGTGAATGACATTGATAAAGTCATACACGACCCGACGCTCACACCCCATGATCAGATCGAGATTTCGCAGACCCACATCGAAATCGATCACCACAGAGCGGAAGCCACGCTCAGCAAGCCCCATTGCCAAAGCTGCCGCAGTAGTGGTCTTCCCTACGCCCCCTTTTCCGGATGTGACAACGATGATTCTACTCAACTCAATGCTCCCATTTTCTAGGTATATAAACTTTTCAGATCTATGATCAATCCGACTACAACTTTTTGAATACCAAGGCATCCCCCAGTAGGGTGACACGCACAAGACGCCCCATAAAACGGGCTTCAAGATCCTCACTCACTTTGTAACGACCCGCGATTGAAACCAGCTCCGCTCTGAGGTCCTTGCAAAATATTGCGGCCTGCTCATCACCTCTCACCCCGGCCATCACCCGACCACGAATGGAGGTGTAGGCATGAATGCTGCCATTTGCCACCACTTCCGCGCCACTGCTTACCGGCGCCAACAGCACCAGATCACCCTGTGCATAGACCCGTTGTCCGGATCGTACCGGCGTGTCGACAACCTTGGTCGCCACAGGCATCGATGAGGATGGGGCACGGGGCCGCTTTGTGGACTCTTTTTTTGCAGAACGGCGGTTATCGGAAAATACTGCCAGCTCCAGCAATCTCGCCTGTTCCTGAAATGCCTTCGAGCCACCCCGAACACCAACCGGTATCAACCCGTAACCGCGAATGGCACCGACCGCGACAGCCAGGTCGCTATCCGCCATCTCAACCTCACTCTGCGTAAGGTCGATCACTATTGGTGTGTTGCGAAAGAAATCGGGCGCCTTGGCGATGCGCTCGCATAGCAGGCCATCAATGGCATCGGTATCCAGCTCAGACATGCATAGCTTCAACAGTGTGAATGCACCCGCTTTCAACTCAACCTTAGAACCCTCTGCGGTGAAATCTGTTGTGGTCGTCATCGGTCAAACACCTTCAGGATCAAGGTGAATCTGTAATCGGATTGAGTTTTCATCAAAACTGATCCATAGAATCCAGGAGAACCATAACCCTCTCACCAACCTGAAACCGACAGACCACTCTTAAAGATGCCCCGGTCAGTTATCACAGAAGGGTTACCCGAACACCGTTAAAAAGAAAATCGTTTTTAACAGGCCCGCTAAATCGTAAATGAAATTTGTTACGACGCCTTATCCCATTCCGGAACCTGTGAACTGGTGCAAATTATCAAAATTTTTAATCCTCACCGATTGCAAAACCGGCAAAAACCCAATGCCACACAGGATTTTTTATAACGATGATTAATTGTTAGAGCGCCATTGACCCTGAAAAAAACCGTGGCAGTAAACATCTGTCCTGCCTTGCCACGTTTATCGACGCAAAAAAATGTACGGTAAAAATTGAACGTCGCTGCTAGGGGAATCCCTAGCTAGCCATCTCGACCTATCCCTGCTCTCATCCCACATTATCTATCTAACCGTTACGAAAAGGAGTTTCGCAAAGATGAATAGATGGAACTATCTAAAATCTCTCATTCTTTATTTATCTCTTATCCTGACCATCTCAGCCTGCGGCGGCGGAGGTGGGGACGATGACGATCCTGAACCAACCTCAAACAGAGCGCCCACCGCTGAGGATATTTCAGTCACAAGCAATATCAACAGCCCCTATATCAACATCAAGCTGATCGGTAACGACCCGGACAATGACACCCTATCCTATAGCATGGAGGCTGCCAGTGATGGCTCCGGTTATGAGCGCGCCTTTGTCAATCCCAATACAGGTGACCTCTACGCCATCCTCACAGACGATGGTACGGACATCATTGTTATTCCGTACAAGGTAACCGACGGCTCCCTCTTCAGTAACGTTGCCGAGGTCACCATATCCATTGGAGAACTGGAGGGGCATGGTACAGGCGCCAACGAAATTCCTGCTGAAGAGTATGGACGCCTGGAGCTGGCTTTCTTTGATGGCGAGCGGTTTGGCTCCACACTCGGAGATGATCCCAGCCTGCCAGCCTCGATCGACCTTTCGGGAAATTTTCCGCAGCCGGGCAACCAGGGTACACAGGGCAGTTGCGTCGGCTGGGCAACCGGGTATGCCTTGAAATCCTACCACGAAAAGGTTGAAGAGCAGTGGGCCTTCTCGGAGGCAACGGTGTTCAGTCCCGCCTGGATCTACAACCAGATCAATGGTGGTGTGGATCAGGGTTCACGCATCGATGAAGCCTTACAGCTGATAATCGATCGAGGTGCTGCCACCTGGGGAAACATGCCCTATGACAACACCAATTTCACCAGACAACCCAGTCAACAGGCGATCGCTCAGGCTGCCAACTACAAAGCGCGTGAGTATCGCTCCATTACCAGTACACAGCAGATAAAGGCAGCCTTGGCAAATCGAAATCCGGTGGTGGCCGGTATTCTCGTATACGATGATCTACAGAGACTGAGCGGCCCTAACTCGGTCTACAACTCAACCACCGGCGAACCAAGTGGTGGCCATGCGGTAACCCTGGTCGGTTACGACGACAACAAGTATGGCGGGGCTTTCAAAATCATCAACTCCTGGGGAACCGGCTGGGGGGATAATGGGTTTTTCTGGCTCCCCTATACCATGGTCGGTCGGGTCATGTCCCAGGCACTGGTTTTAACCGATGGCGCCAATACCGGCGAGAACACCGATGATGATGTCGACCCGGTTGTTCCCCCCACCGATGGCGAACTACCCAATCTGGAGATAGTTCAATGGCAACTCAACTACGACACCCAGGCCGGCGGTCAAGGCACCTGGCAGTGGGAGGTCATCAATGGCGGCACAGCCGATGCGCCAATGGGTGCGGATGTCAATCTGATGCTATCGACGGATAACCAGATCGACAGCTCCGATTGGTATATCGTCTATGAAGAGATCCCGGTGACCCTGGCACCAGGTGACAGTGCTTCACGTGATCAATCCAACCCCAGATATTTCAAACTGCCGCAAAATCTGCCGCCTGGTGACTACTACATCGCCACCTGGGTGGATGATCTGCAGGAAGTCGAAGAGAGTGACGAACATGACAACCAATCGTTTGGTGACGGCCAGGTCCACATCGACTCCTCATCCCTACCCGACATTGCGATCGATTACTGGTATGCAGAGTGGGACAGTTATGGAAATGGCCTGTTGGAGTATACGGTATACAACGATGGTGACGTCCCAACCACTCGCACCGATTGGGATATCAACCTCATCTTGACCATTGGTGAAGATACCAGCCAGGGGGGCTATTACCTCTTTTACGAACATGCCAATCATATTCTCAATCCGGGCGTGTCTGTCTATCGGGATGAGGAGTCTCCCGCCAGTTTCAATCTCTTCACCGATACCAATGGAAACTCAATTCCCAGCGGCACCTACTATATGTCGCTCTGGGTAGATGATCAGGGATATGAAAATGAGTCCAACGAAATCAACAATCTTTCCATTGGCAATACTCAAGTCACATTGACCAACAACAGTTATCGATCATCATCGGAGGACCAGCAGGGAGCAACCAAGAAACCGGCCTCTGACAACAACAGCGATATGCAGGCATTGGCATTCGACGGTGCAGGTAAAAACATCAGACACACTTATAACGGGCGCCGCATCCCCGATACCAACGTACTCATGGCGAAAGTCAAAATCACCGATCAGGCTGACGGTAGCCGCACCATGACAGTATTGGAAAGCGACAAACCTGGTAGTAGTCAACAGACAGGCACCATCTCCGGTGAAAAGCGTTACAACAAGGTTATAAACTCTGCTGACCAGGCTATAACCCCAAGGGTAAACCGCATACAAATGCCTATAGCTCAGGATACCGATAATGATACGAAATAGCGCCATGTTATCTCTATCCCTGAGCCTACTGCTGGTTACTGCCAGTTGTTCCACAAAAAACTCGGAGCCTCAAACCGATCAAAAGATCAGTCAAGCCAATGAGAAACCGGGCATGCCGGACAAATCGATTCAGCACTGTAAGGAGGCGGGGTTCGAAAGCGTAGTGGTTACTGAAAACGGTATCCCCACAAGTTATCTTTGCATCAATCCCAGCACCAGTAAAAAGTGTGGCAGCTGGGCCTTCTATCGGGGGGACTGCAGATTGGACAATTCAGACGCCCCCTCATCAACTGACAAGGCGATTAAAATCAAGCAGCAATAGCGTAGCCGGAAACCGCAGTACAATGGCAATGCGATTAATGAATCTGCAGTGATAGTACAACCACGCAAATCATTTCGCCCTCTTCACTGTAAGAGGGCGAAATATCTTGTGGTAACAGCGCACTGCCAGTTTGATAGCTGATTCATCATGAATTGGATATCATTTTCTCCATACCATTGCATTATCAATGGAGACAAACGCAAAGATTGTTATTCCACTGAAAACGACTAACCCGAATGCCATAGACGTCACATTACCAACGTGAAGTAAATTGAATAATTATTAGATGAGGACAATTGAGTCATTCACAGCATTCAAGCTGTGGGCTTCGTTGCCTGGATTCCGGTATCCGCCGGAATGACGAGCGCTATACCGGCCTAACTCTCCGTTGTTGATCTCCATATTATCAAACCAGAAATAACTGGAGCGTGTTAGCGAGACTGATCCTGGAGCGTAACACTTATTCAAGCTCACGCTACATACAGGTGACAATAAAAATTTTTAACTGGGAATTTCCACTGAATCTGAAAAACAGACCTTCTTTTCATGATTGCGCTTTGCTTCGTACATGGCCAGATCAGCCTGTTTCAGTAAATCACTTACCTGCTGATGATTTGGATAGAGAGAAACACCGACACTCGCATCAACGGCACAGTGATTTCCTTGAATCTCAATCGGCTGATCCACCGCAGCGATAATTTTATCTGCGACATAGCTAACGGCATCAACAGCATTCAAATCTCTTAGCACAACTACAAATTCATCCCCACCCAGGCGGGCCACTGTATCTCCCTCACGCACCACTGCCGAAATCCGCTTGGCCACTTCCTGCAAAAGCAGATCACCAACCTCATGACCAAAACTATCATTGACCATCTTGAATTTATCGAGATCAAGAAACAGTACCGCAACCATTGAATCATTTCGCCGTGCATAGCTGCATGATTGTTCAAGTCGATCTTGTAACAGAAGTCTGTTTGCAAGACCGGTCAGGGGATCATAGAAAGCAAGCCGCTCCAGTTCCACTTGTTGATTTTTACGTTGTGTTATCTCGGTAAATATTCCTACATAGTTGGTAAGGTCACCATGCTGATCTATTACGGCACTGATACCCAACCATTCAACAAAAACTGCACCATCTTTTTTTCGATTCCAGATCTCACCCTGCCAGAAACCTTTTGTTTTGATTTCTGACCACATAGCCTGGTAGAAATCCCCGGAGTGCTTGCCCGATTTTAGAAGGGCCGGTTTCTCACCAATTATCTCCTCAGCAGAGTATCCGGTGATTTCGGTGAAGGCATTATTCACCGAAACAATATTCTCCAGTTGATCAGTTATCATGATTCCTTCCGTTGCACACGCCATCACCTGATGACTCAGGCGCAACTGCTCCTCCGACCTCTTCCGCTCAGTCACATCCCGGATCACACATACTGTATGCAATTGACCCTGAAATGGCATCGAGGCAATTGACATTTCCAATGGAAACTCTTTTCCCTCCCGGTCTATACCAACTTGCTCGATTACTCCATCACCTATCTGGGTTTCACTTTTCAAGAAACCGATCAGGCTCTGATCTTTCTCTTGATGATTACCGGTAGCACGAACGAGATCGTAAATCGTTCGCTCGAGAGCTTCACTCTCCTGATAACCAAAAATGCGTGCGGCCGCAGGATTCCAACTCTCAATTCCTCCCTGTTGATTGGTGGTGAGAATGGCATCCTGAGCTGACTCTCTCATGGCACTGAGTTTCATCTCTTTCTCTGCCAACTGATCCTGGAAATGCTGCCGCCTCCTCACATCGAATCCCGCTCTGACTGCAACAATCAACAACAGAACCAGAATAAATAACGACAGACCGTGACTTGATGATGTGCCATTTCTGATCAGGGTAAGCAGGGCTCGATTGTCATCTGTTATGTCATAGTAGAGTTCGAAGGCGCCAAGAAACTCCTTGCCATTCATCATCGGAACGTAAATTTCCACCACATCACGGGGAACCGTCTCACCCTCCATGGTCGTTGCCTGCTTGGTTACCAGCTTGCTATAAGTCTGACCAACCGCCACCTTGTCATGAAAATAGCTGTATTCGTTATAGTTACCGATATCCTCTGCAGCGGTTGAGTAGACAGTCAATCCATCGGCATCGAACAGTTTCGCCTTCCACAACGCATAGTCCGCTTCCAGCATGGCGATATGGTGTTCAAACACAGGGTCGACCACATCGGGCGCTATGGGTTGATTTCCCAGGCCCAGCATATTACGCATATGCCCGGCAGACAGCTTGGCATTACGCTCAACAACCGTAATCAACAAATCAGAAAACTTCGGCTGTAGATATTGAGAGGAGAGAATTGGAAAGGCCAATACAGCACTCACAGACACAAGTAGGCCATAACGGATGAAAGGCACCCGCCAAGCAGCAATTAAGTTGGCCCAAATCTCGCTCACCTGACAGCCCACTGGTATCTATGACAAGTTTCACAAATGTAGAAAAGCCCCTATATTCCTTCAGACGCTTAATTTGATGATCGGCACTTTTTACAGCTACTTGAGAGATAATCGCCTGTGTCATCCCATAATGAGAACATGGGCTGATCGGCTGTCACTCCCATCAGCGTTGCAATCATCAAGAACAGTATGATTTATCACTATTAATCAGAAGTATAGACGTCTTACCCGATCACTCGTATTCGACACAAGAGGCAACAAACCAGCGGCACTCCATTCATTGATTCCATACGGAGTCAGTCCCTTACAGCATCAAATTCAGTCGTCTCAAACCCTTAACTCAAAAGGGTTATGAAACCAATTGAAAACTGTTTTATTCAAAACAGAGCGCCATAAAGGGATCTTTCACCGGCGGAATAGGTGAAAAATGTCAATTTGCAGGATTTGTCTACAGGCCCAATATTCAGAATACCCACTGATTCCAGGGCCTGTTAAGACGAAATCAAACACTCAACCAACACTGTCTCGATGCCGTGAAAACCCAACCAAACCCAGCAGAGCGGATCCAAACAGCCACACCGCCGCCGGAATGGGTATTGGGGCAACTTCCCTGGAAAAGGTACAACTGGCATCCAGACAGGTTGTACGAAAACCGAACAGCTCCTCGACGACGGCATGACCCGAACCATCCCAACCCTGCACAGAGAGCCCCAGGCCTGCGGTATGGAGTTCATAGATACCTGGATCCGCACCATCCGCATCGGGGATCAATTGATAGAGCAGGAAGTCCGCTGTGTCTCCTGGGCTGATAGTCCCGTCGATCGCGAACCAGGAGTCGGAAGTCGGCGCACTGAAACGGTACTGGGAGCCGGCATCACCACAATTCAGGGTAAAGGTATCGCTGCAGGTACGGGTGGTAAACGGCACAACCCTTTCATAGCTGGCAAACGGCACCCCATTCGCTTCTGCCGGAAATTCCTCCTCATGCCACCCATGTAGTGGCGGCGCTGAGCGGTTATAGCGCAGTGGATCCGAATTCTCATCCAGGAAGAGGGTAACCCGGACATTGATGGTCTCGTCGGCCGCGACAGTAGCTGTCGGCTCAGTGAATACCAGGGAACCCATCACCGCCGCATAGGCAGGAGCACTCTGTAGTGCAGCTATAGTCAAGGCGGTCATTCCAATGGAACTGTGTAACTTCATGTTAACACCTCATCTATATTTTTAGCGGCCCCGCTTTGTCGAGGCT
This sequence comes from Candidatus Thiodiazotropha sp. AKAK2, assembly GCF_058244685.1. Classification (NCBI taxonomy): domain Bacteria; kingdom Pseudomonadati; phylum Pseudomonadota; class Gammaproteobacteria; order Chromatiales; family Sedimenticolaceae; genus Candidatus Thiodiazotropha; species Candidatus Thiodiazotropha sp. AKAK2. Next base: position 64,738 of record NZ_JBSYOP010000022.1, read on the forward strand.
GTTCCCAGCTTACACGATCCACTCTCCGAATATTGCGACAGCCTCGTAAAAGCTGGGCAACCATGATAACCCATGGCCCCCAGCGTCATTGCGGATAATCAGCCTCCAGTTTGTTAACAAATCTCACGCAATCCGACTGCAGCCGTTAGCCGGCATGGCGTTGCGCAAGCTTCACGTAGTGTTCAGCGGTATAGGCAATGACCTCCTGCTCTTTCTCTGTCAGAACCCTGACCCGCCTGGCAGGACGCCCCAACCAGAGATACCCACCCTCCAGCGTACGACCCTGAGGTACCAGGGACCCAGCCCCCAGCATCACGCCCCGCTGCAGAACGGCGCCATCAAGAATTGTCGATCCCATGCCGATAAAGCAGTCATCGGCGATTTCACAACCATGCAACAGAACCCGATGGCCCACTGTAACCCCGTCGCCAATCACCAGCGAGCGGCCACCGGGCAGATAATAACTGTCGTGGGAGACATGCATAATTGAACCGTCCTGGATATTGGTACGGGCGCCGATTTCGATTTTATGTACGTCTCCCCTGACCACGCTCATTGGCCAAATGGAGGCTTGTGAGGCAATATTGACATTGCCGATCACCACAGCCGTCTCGTCGATCCAGGCATCGTCTGCGATTTGTGGTTGATGGGATTCAAATGGGCGAATATTCGTCATAGCTATTGGAGGTTCCTGAACCGATGGAAATTGCGTTTTTTGTATTGATTGGTGCCGCCGTTGTTATCCTCATATACGGCGTCATGATTTACAACAACCTGGTGCGTCTGAAACACGATGTCAACAAGGCCTGGGCGAATATCGATGTGTTGTTGAAACAGCGCCACGATGAACTGCCCAAGCTGGTTGAGACCTGCAAACAATACATGAAATTCGAGCAGGAGACCCTGGAAAAGGTGATGAACGCTCGTGCTGCAGTCAACCGAGCCATGCAGCAGGGGGATGTGGGCGCGGTTGGTGCTGCCGAGGGGCAGTTGCGGCTGGGCCTGGGCAATCTGTTCGCAGTGGCGGAGAACTATCCGGACCTGAAAGCCAATGAGACCTTTCTGCACCTGCAGAGCCGTATCACCGGTCTGGAAAACAGCATCGCCGACCGGCGTGAGTTTTATAATGAAAGTGTGAACAATAACAATGTGCGCATCGAGCAGTTTCCCGATATCATTCTAGCCCGACAATTCTCCTTCAAAGCCGCCGAACTGCTGGAGTTCGACGAGTCCGAGAAGACTGACGTGGATATGGGTACATTATTTAGTTGATGCAGGAAATCGCCAATCTGGGAACAGGGGCTTTTTTCTTCTGGAGCACCCTGTTGATACTGCTGTCGCTGGCAGCGCTCTATTTCTCTTTCTACCATCTCCATCGAGCCCGCCTGATCGAGGACACCCCAACCTCGCGCATACGCTCCGCCCCCCAGGGCTATGTCGAGCTGATCGGCGAGGCCGATATGATGAAGGGTGAACCGGTGATATCACCGCTCAGTGCGACCCAATGCTGCTGGTGGCGTTACAAAGTCGACCGCAAGGATGACAAGGGCTGGCACGCGGTACGTAGCGAAAAGAGCAACGCCCTGTTTCTGATCAAAGATGAAACCGGCGAGTGCATACTCGATCCCGAGGGGGCCACAATCACCCCCAGTGAACGCAATATCTGGTATGGCCCCAACTCAACCCCCTCAGCAGGCCCTGACCGGGGGATCGGCACCACCCATAGCCAGTTCAACCGCTTTGGACTGCAGATATCGATCAACACCACATTCGACGGGGACTATCGATACAGCGAGGAGCTGATCATGCCCGGTGACCCGCTGTACGCCATCGGTCTGTTCAGCTCACTGGGCGAAATCGACAGAAAAGCGATGCGCGATGACATGGTCAAAGAGCGTCTGCGTCAATGGAAGAGCGACCATGCCACGTTACTTGACCGCTTCGATCTGAATGGGGATGGAAAAATTGACCTGGACGAGTGGGAAAGCGCCCGCAAAGCGGCCAAACAGGAGGTCACCCGGGAGCAGCTCAAAGAGGACCAGCAGCCCCTGCATACACTCAGCACAACCGGCTCTAGCCAACGCCCGATGTTGATCTCGACCAAGGAGGAGTTTGATCTGGTCAGACGCTTCCGCTACTACTCCTTCTTCACCCTGGCGGCCTTTTTCGCCCTCGGTTCAGGTAGCGCATGGTTCATTGCGGCGCGCATGTTATAAGATAGCCCCTTCGCGATTTAATAACACAGCACCTTATAAACCCGGCCTGTCGCCCGGAATGATACAACAGGAAACCTTGCATGACCTTGAAAACTGTCTGGATACTACTTTTTGCAGTATTCATTGCCACCCCGGCCCCGGCCAGGGATATCCTGCTGGATGACCCGCTGGATGATGAGGAATACGACGCACCCGACAAACTTGATTGGCTGGAGGGTGAGGTTCAGGTTCCGGATAGCATAAACAGTGATGACCTTCAGGAGTTTGAGGTTGCCGCCAATGAGACGAGATTTCGCTACTATGTGGAACGAAATTCGATTCAGCATAGTGCCGACGGTGCGGTGCGTTTCACCCTGGTGATTCGCTCCAGCTCCGGCGCTTCGAATAGCTCGTACGAGGGATTTCGCTGTCGGGAACGCCTCTACAAAGTCTATGCCTATGGCGGGGGTAAGCGCCTGACGCCAATGCCGGGTGGGAAGTGGGAGCCGATCCCTAAAGATGAATCGACAGACTATCGCGCCACCCTCTATGACGACCTGCTCTGCAACCTGCAGATTGGCGAACCCAATCCGATAGAGCAGGCCATCGAAGCGATGCGGAACAATATCAAGGTAGGCAAAGACTAATAAGCACTGCTGACATAATCCCTCAGCAGCCACAAACAGCAGCTTTCGTATCGATTGCCTGATTGAGCATGTTTTTGCTTCGGATAACTCCATCGGATAGATTTCAACAGCCGCCCTTCCGGAACGTTTAAGCAGGGCCTGTAAACCCTAATCCAACTGGCCCTAAGGGGGCAGTAACCGATACGCTTTGCATAACATAAAGAACCAGGAACAGAACCATGACCAATGCCCTGCTTGATATGACCGGACTGCCACCCTTCAGTCGGATTAAGCCTCCCATGGTGGAAGCCGCCATCGACACACTGCTGCAGGAGAATCGCCAGACCATGGAACGCCTGCTCAGCACTATCTCCGATCCTGGCTGGGATAATTTTGTCGAGCCTCTGGAAATTGCCGAAGACCGGCTCAGCCGAACCTGGTCACCCGTCAGCCATATGAACTCCGTGGTCAATCATGATGAACTGCGCGAGGTCTACAATGCCTGCCTACCCAAGCTGAGCGAATACGCCACCGAGGTCGGCCAGAACAGCCGGCTGTGTGAGGCCTACAAAAAGGTTACCGAACAGGGCGGCCTGGACGACGCGCAAAAAAAGATGCTCGAAAACACCCTGTTGGAGTTCCGACTCTCAGGGGTCGATCTGCCGGAAGAGAAAAAACAACGCTTTAAGGAGATCAGCCAGAGTCTTTCCAAACTGACCACCAAATTTGAGGAGAATCTGCTCGACGCGACCAACGCCTGGAGCAAGTTAATCACCGACCCGGAACAGCTGACTGGTCTGCCGGAGTCTGCCATGGCACTGGCCAAACAGACCGCGGAGCAGCGCGAGCAGCAGGGCTGGTTGCTGACCCTGGAGTTCCCCTCCTACTTTCCGGTGATGACCTATGCGGATCAACGGGAACTGCGCAGAGAGCTCTACGAGGCCTACGCCACCCGGGCCTCGGATTGCGGCCCCCATGCGGGTCAGTGGGACAATAGCGAGGTCATGGAGCAGATCCTGGCGCTGCGCCATGAGCAGGCGCAATTGCTCGGCTACAACAACTACGCAGAGCGCTCTTTGGCACGCAAAATGGCCCGCAGCACGGAAGAGGTGATGAGCTTTCTGACCGATCTGGCTGAACGCTCCAAGGCCCAGGCGGAACGTGAGCTGGCCGACCTGACACAATTCGCTCGTGAAAACTACGGCATCAATCATCTGGAGGCCTGGGATATCGGCTACTACTCGGAAAAACTACGCCAACATCGCCACGCCATCAGCCAGGAAGAGCTGAAACCCTATTTTCCCGAAACCCGGGTGATACCCGGCATGTTTGCGGTGGTGGAGCGTCTCTATGGGATCCGTATCCAATCCGTCGAAGGGGTGGATACCTGGCATCCGGATGTGCGTTTTTATGAGATCCGCGACATGCAGAACCAGCTTCGCGGGCAGTTCTATCTCGACCTCTATGCACGCCCGAAAAAACGTGGCGGCGCCTGGATGGACGAGTGTGCGACCCGATTTTTCAGCGAATCAGTCGACCAGATTCCGGTAGCCTACCTGACCTGTAATTTCTCCCCCCCGGTGGGTGGCCAGCCGGCGCTCTTCACCCATGATGAAGTGGAGACCCTGTTTCACGAATTCGGTCATGGGCTGCACCACATGCTCACCCGCATCGACTATCCCTCCGTTGCTGGAATCAACGGTGTGGCCTGGGATGCGGTGGAGCTGCCCAGCCAGTTCATGGAAAACTGGTGTTGGGAGCAGCAGGCACTGGAACTGTTCTCCGGCCATGTGGAGAGCGGCGAACCGATCCCGGACGAACTCTACCAGCGACTGCATGGGGCGAAAAATTTCCAAACGGCGATGCAGATGGTGCGTCAGCTGGAATTCTCGATCTTCGACTTTCGCATTCATCAGGAGTACGACCCGGACCAGGGAGGAAGGATCTATCAGATTCTCGATCAGGTGCGCGAGCAGGTCTCAGTGATCAAACCACCTTCCTGGAACCGTTTCCCACACGGTTTTTCACACATCTTTGCCGGTGGTTATGCCGCAGGGTACTACAGCTACAAATGGGCCGAAGTGCTCTCAGCCGACGCCTTCTCCAGATTCGAGGAGCAGGGCATCTTCAGTCAGGAGGCGGGACAGGCCTTTCTGCAGGAGATATTGGAACAGGGTGGTTCAAAGGATGCCATGGAGCTGTTTGTTGCGTTCCGAGGCCGGGAGCCACAGATCGAACCCTTGCTGAGACACAGCGGAATCAGTGGCTGATTTATAGTCCGCGAATGGGCGCGAACAGACGCAAATGTTCATCTGCTTGCGTCGCCAGTACAGTGTTCTTGCTCACCGGATTGATGATTAAATTCCAACCACACTAATCTCGACGTAACAAATCGCATTTACGTCGATTGGTGTTGATTTGTGGACTGAAGTTAAAAAAAAACGGGTGACGCAAAGCGTCACCCCGTGGTTGGCAAGTCAGATGCCGAGGGCATCGATACCCCAACCAACACCACCTAGCTCAACTTCAGGATGTTGTTGCCGAACCGAATGTTCGACTTGTGAAACCCGCCAGCGAGGGACATCAACCAACAGTAAAAATTCTCCGTGTTTCAACGGCACATCAAAGTCGTCGATTTGGGATTGTGGTACCTGACCTGAAAAGTAGAAGCTCAGAAACACCGCAGCGACTACTAAAGCCAGGCAGCCTGCCACAAGCAACCATTCGGATGCCCATACACCGATCAACAGAACCGCAATTGCCGCAAAACAGAGCAGCAGATTGATATCCCAGAACCAGCTCTCCAACCGTGCTGTAAAACCGCGCGTTTGGCGTATCTTTGCTGCCGGTAGCTCCTTCAGGTCGGCACCCGGCCTGGCCACGGCATGGATGTGTTGCCGCTTCACCCTGGCGAACATCAGGTCTCTAACCACTTCCTCCGCATGACGTTTAGAGGGCACCAGCATAGAGATACGCCGTAATATCATCACTCAACCCTCAGCCACATAGTCATCTGACACGTTGCCACAGATCACTTTCCGACCTTCTAGCGCCATATCCATATACAGTCGCTTGGTCTCTTCACTTTCAAAATAGATCTCGACACCCTTCTCACCGTCGCCTTCATAGAGGCAGGGGTGATCATCGGGATTGGATACATCACGCAGCGTAATTGGATCCATGGTTGTTCTGATATTCAATCTGGTGTGTGCCTTTCTGTTGTAGAGAATGCCGCAGCCTATTCTCTGGCCTTGATCATGGGCAGCCTGCTGCCGCCCGGATTGAAGGTCAGTAAAATCCGTTTCGGTTACTACTCAGAATTCACTTTTACAAGACTGTACTCAACAGCGATACCTTAAGCTATAGAAATACCTAGCAAAACAATCAAGATTATAGGCCTTCTAAATCTGACGAGGAAATTGGGGGATTGTTGCCGAGAGAGGTGGATTCAATCGGTATAACGACCTACAGACTATTAACACCAATCCAAAAGGCCTGCCGGGGTTGGATGAGCGTAAACAGTCTCTGGATAGGCTGCTGTTTGGATTGCAATCAGCCGCTAGCTTAAGCGCTGGTGAAAAGATCAAAAAACAGCCAGTAGACCAGACTGGCGAGGATCAGACCGAAGAACATCACCGGGATGCCGGTTTTCATCCAGATCAGTGGGGTTATTTTCGCCTCTGGCATACCGCTCTTTTCAGACTCGCTGACCGCGATGATATTTGCTGTCGCCCCCAGGTGGGTGCCATTCCCCCCCAGACCGACACCAAGCGCCAGAGCCCACCACAGGGGCGCAATGTTCACCCCGCTGCTCTCAAGCCCCAGAATGATCGGAATCATAGTCACCGTAAAAGGTATGTTGTCCACCACCGCACTGAGAACCGCAGCCACCCACATCAGCAGCAATCCGGTGATCAACAGCATTTGCGGATCTCTGGCGAGTCTGGCCAGCTGATTTCCCAACAGATCGAGCAGTCCAGAGGCCTCCACCCCGCCAACGATCATGAACAGGCCGGCAAAGAAGAACAACACCGACCAGTTGACCGTACCGAAAATCTTCTCCATATCGGGCTTCAGCATCAGCAAAGCCAGACAGAGCCCGATGAAAGAGGCATAGGCGGGCAGGATATGCAGATTGTGGTGGATGAAAAAGAGCACCACCACCACAGCCAGGGAAAACAGGGTGCGCTTCAGCCCCTTGGCATCCTTGATCGCATGGGTATCGACCAGAGTTCGGGGATCCTCGCCAACATTGGTCAGCTGTTCGCGAAACAGAAACAGCATCAGCGCCACCGTACCGACCCATACCACCAGCACCGGTAACCCCATGTGTACCAGGAAAGAGTTGAAACTGATATCGGCAGCACTGCCGATCATCAGGTTGGGGGGATCACCCACCAGCGTAGCGGCGCCACCGATATTCGAGAGCATCGCCTCTGCCATCAGGTAGGGCATGGGATTGATCTTCAGCAAGCGACAGATGAGTACGGTCAACGGTGCGAAAACAATTACCGTGGTGACATTATCCAGGATCATGCTGATCAGACTGACCGCCAGACTGAGATAGATCAGCAGCAGTTTCGGGCTACCCTTGGCCCAACGGGTAATATGCACCGCCGCATAGTCGAAGGCCCCGGTGGGACGCAGTAGCGCAACCAGCATCATCATCGCCGCCAACAACAGAATGGTGTTGCCGTCAACCGCCAGCAGCGCCTGCTCCTGACTGTAGAATCCCATCCACATACCCACACCAATCATGGTCAGGGCGCCCAGCATGGCGGCTGTAGTTCGATGCAGTATCTCCGTGAAAATCAGGATATAGGCGCCCAACAGCAGAAGCGCCGAGACCCACATCTCGATTGTGATCTGCTCCATCATCAGTCGATGCAACACTCTTTGGTTACTATCGCCGCAGCAACGCTCATACGCGTCACCACTCCTTGATAATCCTCGCCTTCAGTAACAAACAGATACTCCGTGTTGTACTGCTCCATAATCGCCAGCGCCTTGATGGCTTGAAAATTGGCTGACAGACGAACCGTATCCGGATAGATGAAATCATCCACACTCCGGGACATCAAATCCTCCGCTTTGATGTGGGGAAAATCGAGATGCTCGATATCATCCCCAAGCAGATGGGCGCCTTGAATGATGTCATCGGGAATACAACAGATACGGAACATATGCCTTACCGAGAAGCGTCCACTGATCGCACCACTCTGATCCACATAAGGAATGCCGGGAACCCCTTTGCTGACACACTCGGTCATCACTTCACCGACACTCATACCCGGACGGGCGACCTTGGTCGGAATGGAGATATGTTTGATTTTCATGGCGGGGCTTCATCCATCATCGGTTTCATGGCATGCAGCATATTGGCGAACAGGTGGCTGTTGCTGCGCTCCTCCCGGGCCAGCAGCTGCTTCATGTAGGCGCGCTGGGTCGGCTTGGTGAAACAGGCCGGGCAACTGTCGGGAATGATCGGCAACCCCGCCTTCACGGCAAAATCGCCCGTCTGAGTCTCCCGGCAATAGACCAGTGGCCGTATGATGCGAATATCCCCCGCATCATTCACATAGTGCGCCTTCATGGTACGCATCTGGCCACCGTGAAACAGGGACATCATCAGACTCTCCGCCAGGTCGTCCAGGTGTTGAGCCAATGCCAGAACATTATAGCCCTGCTTGCGACAGGTGCTGTACATGATGCCCCGTTTCATGCGCGCACAATAGGCACAAAACGAGTCACCCGACAGCTTCTCCCTGGCCTCCTCCATAATCGGCTGTTCGGCGTAGACCCAGGCCACGCCCAATGCCTCGTAGTAGGCTTTCAGCGGTGCCGGATCAAATCCCTCGATCTCGGGATCAACGGTAATCACACCCAGCTCAAACTCGACCGGTGCATAACGTTGCAGATGGGAGAGTACTTGTAGCAGAGTAAGGGAGTCCTTACCTCCGGATACGCCGAGCAGAATACGATCCCCATCGCGAATCATCTTGAAATCCGCAATCGCTCTGCCCACTTTGCGCATGATTGACTTCGGGGGTTTGATTGAATCGTTCATATGGCCATTTTGACATGAAGCTTGTTGCGCACCAATGCCGGAAAGTGGCGGCCGCTTCGACTGATTGGCGGATGTCTCAGCCACGGCCAGGTAACTGCTGAATCTATATGGCTTTTTCAACCGCAAACGCAGGGGTTGGTATTGAATCAGGAGATTTCTTCTCATCCCGGACTTGATTCAAAACTGATCTGAGGTCATAAAGGTCTATGCGGGAGTGGATGGAAGCGCTACTGCCGGAGGAATCAATCACAGTCATGTCATCATGGGGGCATACAAATGGATATTTTTGTTCTGGTTTTTCTTGTTCTTGCTGTGGTACTGGTCGTTCTGGGTGCCAAACGTGTACCTCAGGGCAATGAGTATACGGTGGAGCGATTTGGCCGCTATACCAAAACCCTGCGACCCGGCCTCAATCTGATTGTTCCGGTGATCGATCAGATCGGCAAGAAGATGAATATGATGGAACAGGTGCTCGATGTGCCCTCACAGGAGGTCATTACCAAGGACAACGCCATGGTCACCGTGGATGGCGTGATCTTCTTCCAGGTACTGGATGCCTCACAGGCCGCCTATGAAGTGAACAACCTCTACGGGGCGATTCTCAACCTGACCATGACCAACATCCGTACTGTGATGGGATCGATGGATCTGGACGAGCTGCTCTCGCAACGGGATACGATAAACACCCAGCTGCTCACTGTGGTGGATGACGCCACCACCCCCTGGGGCGTCAAAGTCACCCGTATCGAAATCAAGGATATCTCACCACCAAGAGACCTGGTCGATGCGATGGCCAGACAGATGAAGGCGGAACGGGAAAAACGTGCCGCCATACTCGAAGCGGAAGGCTTGAGACAGGCAGAGATACTCAAAGCGGAAGGTGAAAAACAGGCTGCCATCCTGGAAGCGGAAGGTGACAAGGAGGCTGCATTTCGTGAGGCGGAGGCAAGAGAGAGACTGGCAGCCGCAGAGAGCAAGGCGACAACCCTGGTCTCCGAAGCGATTGCCAAGGGTGATGTGAATGCCATCAACTACTTCATCGCACAGCGATATACCGAGGCACTGCAAAACATCGCTTCGGCTGAAAATCAGAAACTGATCATGATGCCTCTGGAAGCTTCCAGCCTGATCGGCTCCGTAGCGGGTATTGGAGAGATTGCCAAACAGGCCCTTCAGAGCAACAGTAAGGAGAGCAACCAATGAGTTGGCTGTCTCACCTCGACTACTGGCACTGGTTCATCCTGGCGGTTGTGCTGATGATCCTGGAAGTCTTTTCCCCGGGAGCTTTTTTAATCTGGATGGGGCTTTCCGCGGCCATTACCGGACTGACACTACTGCTCTTTCCGGAGCTTGCCTGGCAATTCCAGCTGATCTTTTTCGCGGTCTTCAGTGTTGCCGTGATTGTCCTGGTTCGCCTGTTTCTGCAGCATCGCCCCATAGAGACCGACAGCCCCCATCTCAACCGGCGGGGTGAACAGTATATCGACCGGGTTTTCACCCTGCAGGAACCGGTCATCAACGGTGTGGGAAAAATCAGTGTCGACGACAGCACCTGGAAAATCAATGGTGACGATTGTCCCGCAGGAACCAAAGTCAAAGTCGTTGGCGTTCAGGGTGTGGTGCTGCTGATCGATCAAGCCGAATGAGTAGAGAGCTTTAATTCTATTTCGACACAATTACCCACAGAGGTACTACACTCAGATTAAGTTGAAGTAAACAAAGAACAACAAAATGATTAGCTTGATTCGCGGCTCTATGCATCTCCCGTTCTACCGCAATAGACCAATGGCTCTGAAGAGCCTCTTAGAGGTGACTGGAGAGTCGATACAAGTGGGCAACACCACCAATGAAACTATTTGACACGAACCATCTCCTGTTTGTTGATAGCGACCGGAATCAGCTAGAAGCTCTGAAAAGAACCCTCAGGGATCACAACGACCAGTGGCAGCTACACTTTTGCGATTCATCCGCCAGTGCATTGGAGCTGTTACATCAACTGCCGATAGCAATCATCATCAGTGAGACCCAGCTAGGCAGCAAGAGTGGCAGCGAACTGCTGAAGCAGGTACAACAACAATACCCGAGCACCACCCGCCTACTGTTTTCCGGCCAGGCTCTCCGCACACCCGCCCAGGAAATTGTTCATCACGCCCATCAGTTTATTGCCAAACCCTGCGATACCCAGACTCTGATTGTCATATTGGAACGGGTCATTCAGCTTAGAGATCTACTGAATAATCCTGCCATGACGGAGATGGTTAACAGCCTGGGCTCACTTCCCAGTCTGCCCGCCAGCTATCAGCAGATGATCGAGGCACTGCAATCGGAGGACACTTCATTGGCGGAGATCGGCGAGATCGTTGCCAAGGACCTGGGAATGTCGACCAAACTGCTACAGATGGTCAACTCCGCCTTTTTCGGGCTACCGCAGCAGATCTCATCACCGCAACACGCGGTAACCCTGCTTGGTATCGAGACGGTTTCCAATCTGGCGCTGGGGGCAGCCATCTTCTCACGTCTCGATCAGGCACTGATCGATGAATTCAAACTTGAGCCCCTGTGGCAACACAGCCAGTCGGTGTCAGGTCTGGTCAGGCAGTTGGGGATGGCAATGGGGATGAGCCGCCAGGAGCTGGAAACCCCGGTTATGGCCGGCATGCTGCACGACCTGGGTAAACTGATTCTCGCCTCGCAGAACCAGGATGAGTATCGCCGTATCGTCAAACAGGCCACTCAGGAAATCCTGCCCCTATTCGAAACTGAAGCAGAAGCCCTGTGGTGCCATCATGCCGGTATCGGGGCCTATCTGATGGGCTTGTGGGGATTACCCTTCTCCGCAGTTGAGGCGGTCGCACATCATCATAACCATGAGTATCAATCGATCGATCGCAAGGATTGTTTGTTGGTCTACGGCGCCAACCTGCTGTTGCACTGGTTAAGCGATGAGCAGTACAGGCAACACTACGACCCCCAGTCTCTACAATCCCTGCTCGGTGATGAAGAGTTCAACCGTTGGCACAAGATTGCCCAGGAGTACCTTGATGGACAAACCACCTGAAAAAGTTTTAATGGTGGACGATGACCGTAACCTGCTCGACTCTTTTCGCCGACAATTCCGTAAACGTCTGAACCTTGAAACAGCCACCAGTGGAGCGGACGGCGTTCAGGCTGTAAGAGATGGGGGCCCATTTGCCCTGGTGGTCTCCGACATGCAGATGCCGAATATGAATGGGGTGGAGTTTCTTTCCAAGGTAAGGGAGCAGTCACCCAATACGGTACGCATCATGCTCACCGGTAACGCCAATCTGGATGTTGCCATCGACGCGGTGAATGATGGCAACATCTTCCGTTTTTTGAATAAGCCGGTAGAGACTGAGGTTCTCTATCAGACCGTCATAGAGGGTATCAAGCAGTATCGTCTGATCACCAATGAAAAGGTGTTGTTGAATAAAACCCTGAAAGGGGCGGTTGACCTACTGGCTGATGTTCTCAGCATGGTCAATCCAGATGCGTTCAGCCAATCTTTCCGCATCAAACATCATGTCAGAAGTATTGTCAGAAGCCTTTCACTGGAAGATGGCTGGCACTACGATCTTGCCGGTATGCTTTGCCAACTGGGTTATGTCAGTCTACCCGACGATCTGATACACAAAGTCATGGCTGGTGATGAGTTAAGCAAGGCGGAAACGGAGCTCTATAACTCACATCCTGAGATGGGGAGCCGGCTGTTAAAACATATACCCCGTCTCGAAACGGTTGCCGCGATGATCGAGCATCAACTCGACGATATCGGCAAGATTGAAATCCAGGGAAAACTGAACAATGAGGAAAAGGCAATACTGGGCGGGCAGATTTTAAAGGTCGCCATCAATTACGACAAACTGCTCGACACTGGTAAATCGGAGGAAGAGGCGATCGAATTCCTTCGGGACAATCCTGAACACTTCGATCCGGCACTGGTAGAGATACTCATCCAGGGATCGATGAACCGCAAAGTCGAGATACTGAATCTGCCCCTTGATCAACTTGAACCCGGGATGATCGTCGACCAACCGATCAAAACCAATGCCGGTGCTCTGCTGCTCGCCAAGGGGCAACCATTGAGTCAAGCCATGGTGTTCAAACTAAAGGTGGCTTATGATCGGGAGGTGCTGCCCGATACCAGTTTCAGAGTGTTCCGTATAACATCGATTGACTAGGGCCTGTTAACGCTAATCCAATGCATTGACAATTCAGCCAGTACCGGCCTGAAGATCAGACCATACCGCGTACTCATTGCCGTTTGGGTCGCAAAAATGGAAACGCCGGCCTCCTGGAAACCCAAACACCGGGACTTTGATTCGCCCACCGGCATCGACGATCTTCGCCTGAGTCTTCTCCAGATCACGGCTATAGAAGACGATAAGAGCACTGCCTCGCTCAGCCGCTGTGGTCAGTTCAGAGTGGTAGAATCCGCCATCAAGACCCGCGTTGGAAAAGGCGCAGTAGTCCTCACCGTAATCGACAAAATCCCATCCGAAAACCTGTTTGAAAAATACCTTCACCGCTTCCAGGTCCGAGGCGGGGAACTCAACATAATCTATGGATTCGTGATATCTCATGCCAGCTAACCTGAAAGAGTTTTCAGGGCTTATCTGTGATAAAGCGACCGAGCAGCCAATCTATCAGTGTCGGCATTCATTCAGACCTAGACCCCCGAAAAAACAAGCGAAAAGTAACTCTCTGCAAACCGCAAATCTGTTTCTGAATTTAACTATAGAGCAAACCGGTGGCATGCTGATTGGATAATGAATATTCCCCCAAATAAGTGGACACTTATTCATTTCACGCAGCCATTGCCTCATATTCTACAGGTGTAGTGTAGCCTAAGCCTGAGTGTAACCGCTTATGGTTATAAAATTTCATATATCTTTTCAGTGTGTTGCGCATCTCACATTCCTTGCTAAACACGCATCCATGATAAACATCCGATTTAAATGAGTGGAAGAATGACTCCAGGTAAATATTATCAGTCATTCTTCCCGCTCGATTCATGCTCTGCGTTATCTTTAGTTTTTTCAGCCGGTTTCGATAAGTGCGGCTGGCATATTCTATTCCGCGGTCACTATGGAAGATTATCCCCTGAGGATATCCTCGGTTCCTCACCGCATAATTGAGCGCATTAAGAGTTAGACTTACCTTCCTACGTTTGCCTAATGACCAACCAATTACTCGACGACTGTACAAGTCGATAATCACCGCCAGGTAAAACCAGCGCTTATCTACCTTCAAGTAGGTGATATCACCAGCCCAAACCTGGTCCGGGCGAGTCACTTTCAAGCGATGTATCCGATTCGGTGTCTCTCGGTACAGCCGGTATAATCCAGGACAACCCTGATACAGCGTGGCTGAACGCCCGATGATCTGGTGCTGCTGCATCAAGCGTGCTGTACGGTTTTCGCTTATATTATTTCTTTGTCCGTGTAGGGCCTGTGTGACTCTAGGGCTACCATACGTACCCATGCTCTCTAAATATATCTCTCTAATGATCTCGACAAGCTTTGCGTTCTCTTGAGCCCGCTTACCTATTCCGCGTTGACGCCAGGCATAGTAACCTGATCGGCTGACACCGTAGAATTCACACATCACTTTGATTGGCCATTCTTCCCGGTTCTGCTCGATGAAGCTGAAGATTTCTGTTTTTGTTCTGAACAGAACCGGATGGCTTTTTTTAACAAGGAATGCTCCATTTTCAATTGCTCGTGATCCTTCTCCAATTTTCGCAATCGCTTGAGTTCGGTTACTGTATTAGAGTCCAGCTCAACCTTATTTCCTTTAGCCACTATCTTCCCCTCTCGGACCTCTTTAATCCATCTTGACAACATAAAGGGATGGATGTCGAGTGATTCAGCTACATCCTTTATCAAGATACCTTTTACATGGGCCAACTTGACTGCTGTTGCCTTAAACGATTCTGAGTATCGATTAACCTTTCTTAATCCTGATCTTGCCATTTTAACACCTCTATTTCTGTTAGATTGAGGTGTCTACTTTTTTAGGGGAATTTCCTAATCGCTTACATCGGATCCGGTTATTATCGATCAATTTCCGCCTCCGGACTCAACACAAGCTTACCGATCATGCCACCCTCCTCAATCAGCTGATGGGCCTCCACCACTTTCTCAAAAGGCAGAATTCGATTCACTGCGATTTTGAGACAGCCGCTATCGATCATCTCGGCACAATCGCTCAGAATGGCCACCTGATTGATCCTTGCCTGGGGAAGATGGCGCAACATGGGAGTCAGCATCAACGTGAATCCTATGCGCAGATTCCGAGTACGCGCCTCTTTCCACTCGATGCCGTTTCCTGGATCGAGCAGCGTCACCAGATCGCCATAGTGGGCAGTGGCTGCAATGGAATCGCTGAACACCGGCCCGCCGACACTATCCAATACCATATCGACACCCCGACCGTCTGTCAGTCGCATCACCTCATCGACAAACCCACCCTGCCTGTAGTTGATCACATCATCAGCACCCAGCTCCCTGACAAACTCCTGCTTTTCCTGACTACTGACCGTGGTCAAAACCCTGATCCCAGCCTGTTTTGCCAGCTGAATCGCCACATGACCCACACCACCAGCTCCGGCGTGTACCAACAGAGACATACCATCGGTCATGCGTCCACGGCCGAATATCGCCTCCCAGGCGGTGATCAACACCAGGGGACCGGCCGCCGCATGGGCGAAATCCAGAGAAGCGGGTTTTCTGCAACAGACCGTCTCATCCAGTACAGCAAATTCAGCATAGTTACCCTGCAGCCCCCCCAAGCCGCCATTGCAGTACCAGACCTCGTCACCGGGCCGGAAATGGGTTACTGATTCACCACACTCAACAACGAGGCCGGCGCCATCGCAGCCAAGCACAGCAGGCAGGCCATCGTCAGTAAACACACCTCTCTGACGAAGTTTGGTATCGATCGGATTGACTCCGGCCGCCATAATTCTGATTTTGATCTCAGTTGGATTTTCGATCGCAGGCTCAGGGATCTCTTCAACTTTCAACACCTCCGGCTCTCCCAGCTCCCTCAACACCACTGCTCGCATTGAATCCTCCTAATCGGTAATTTGTCCTCGATAGCAACAAACTAAATACCGATTTTATTTTTTGTAATTTGTTTGTATCCGATGGGTGCGTTCATATTCAGCTATGCATGAATATGTAATTATAGTTTTTCTGGCTGAAATAACTGTTCGCCATGCTTAGGGCCTGTTTATGATAAAAGTTAAGGTAGTGGATTCATAGTTAATTAGTGTTAACAGGCTCTAACATGTCTCGTATAGAACTGCTTCAAGCACACCAACAAAAACTCAGTGCATGCCGCCTCTGTCAATCCATGACCGGGCCAGTGGTAATGGGCAATGTCACACCCTCGCCTATACTGCTGATCGGACAAGCACCTGGCGATAAAGAGGGGAGCGCGGGAAAACCCTTTGCCTGGACTGCGGGAAAGACTCTTTTCAAATGGTTTGATGCGATCGGGATGTCCGAATCGCAATTTCGCAACCGGGTCTATATGGCCGCAGTCTGTCGCTGCTTTCCAGGTAAAAATCCGAAGGGGGGCGACCGGGTCCCCAGCAAGGCGGAAATCGCCAACTGCAAGCGCTGGCTGGACCGAGAAGTTGAGCTATTGCAACCCAAGCTTCTGCTGCCGGTAGGCAAACTGGCAATCAGTCAGTTTCTTGATGTGGACAAATTGGCTGATATCATCGGCAAACAACATCGCCTCAGCCTGGCTCATGGGGATACGGACCTAATCCCACTCCCCCATCCATCCGGCGCCTCAACCTGGCATAGAACAGAACCGGGAAAATCGTTATTGGCTCAGGCCTTGAAACTGATCCGGCTCCACCCGGCCTGGCAATCGGTATCCGAGTGACGAAGCGATCAGCCGACAGGGTGTTCGCAGGCTATTTATTCGCCAGGCAGAGAGAAACAATTTACATCCAGTCAATTTTATTACATTGTGCAACTCTATTAACCCGGCGACCAAATAGTTCACTTTCAGCCACAGTGAGCCTGGCTGCAGCGAGGCATCAAAACGCCGCTGTAGCACGCCTACTGCAAGTTTTGATAACGAAGTCTGCAGGCAGGCTCAATGCGACCTGCCTTCATAAATCAGTTAGTTAGGGACTTCAAGCAGACCCTGTTAACGCTACTTAAACGACGAGGAAAATCCAATGACAGAAGAAGTTGGGCGATTCACCATCCATCTAGAGCAGGAAGAGGATTACGCTTTCCGGGTGAAATTCGATCTCAAGAAAGCAGAGGATGTCATCATGGACGAACCGCCACCCCTCGGAGAGCGCAACGGACCCAACGCCTCGCGTATGCTTGCCGCTGCGGCCGCCAACTGTCTCAGCGCCAGCCTAATGTTCTGCCTGGCGAAAGAGGATGCGCCTTCAAATGAAGTGACCACGGAAGTCACTTGCACAATCGTGCGAAATGATAAAAAACGCCTGCGGGTCGGTCGGCTTGATGTAAAGATAACGGCCGGAGATGAGCTTTTGAGTTCGAAAAAAAGTGACCGCTGCCTGACGCTGTTTGAAGACTTCTGCGTGGTTACCGCCAGTATCAGAGAGGGTATCCCCGTCGGGGTGGAAGTGCTCAACCAGGCAGGAGAGATATTGCATAAAGCCGAATAGCCGGCAGCTCAACGGAACAGATGCCACAAATCGACAGGCCTTCGGTTAACCACAGGTTTTGCTTGTAGCTGCCCCAAGCGGTAACGACCCAGGATCACTACCGCAAACACCAGCAACAGGGTCAAAACGAGGGCAATGAACAGCCACAGGTTTCGTTGCGGTAGCAACAATGCCTGTTGCTGCTCCTCGGTCATCACCACCACCAACCGGTAGCTATGGGTAAAACCAACTGCACCGTAAGTGACCGTGCGATAGCTGAAAATCCCCTCTGGCCTGTTGATCTGACCCGATGGGGTCCGCTGCATCATCGCCCACACATCAGGGTAGTTTTCATTGAACTGCCGTGTTTCAGAGGATGATTCTGGAAACATGAACTGCCACTCCTGATGGCTGCTGAATCCACGCAGATAATTACCCGATTCATCAAGCAACAGCAGTCCACCATGCACCAGGCTGGCATGCCGCTGCAGATCACCAAAGATATGGCTGACCAGGGCATTCACCACCAGCAGTGCCTTGATCTCACCATCCACATCCAACGGTGTCACCAGGCGAACCATCGGCTTATAGGGAATCTCAACCTTTCCCTGTTCCACATTCAGATCGATCGGCGAAGCATAGATCGCACCGGCATCCATCGCCATACCCTGCTGAATGTAGTAGCGATGGGATTTGTTCTGTAACTGATCGGTGGATACCCGACTCGCGCCATGGGAAGTCAAATCGACACGCAGACGCTCCTTTCCGCTCAGGTCGATCAGACGTATATGATCATAGAGACGCTTTTCGGAAACAAACAGCTCCCAGTCAGCCGCAATCCGGTTCAGTACCAACTCGTCGTAGTAGAGGATCGCTCTGATAAGATCCGGATTGGATGCCAGCAGTTTCACATCCGCTCTCAAGTCGTTGCGCCTCTGTTCCAGGGTATAGAGAGTGCTGTCGGCGGAGAGATCGGTCAGATCCCGCCACACCTCTTTCATGTTGTCGACACTCAGTCTGTAACCCACCCATAGCACCAGATTGGCGAATACCAGCATCATTAAAACCAATAATGAGGCTCTGCCAACGAGTTGGATATGTGGGTGACTTAGGCGTGTTGTATTTGATATTCGCATTCCATGCGCACCACAGGTGAGAGGTCTCCACTGATTAATTAAATCTCAAAGGTGTCTGCCCAGATCCTTTGGGATCCCTATCTATAGGCATAGCACATCGAGAAAAATTTTAAATCCATTCTAGGGCTTGTTAGCGCTAATCCAATACGCCCTGTTGTGCCTGATCAACGGGCAGACAGTGCCTCTCATCAACCGGCACAACGGTTCGCAACACGGTCAGTTGCATTCACACAGCGGGAGATTCAGGCCGGATAACAGACACCGGTGCCACCCAGTCCACAATATCCGGCAGGATTCTTGGCCAGATATTGCTGATGATAGTCCTCGGCATAATAGAGCGGTGGCGCATCAACGATCTCTGTGGTGATCGGAGCGGATGTCACCTGTGCCAGAGCATGCTGATAGTCCTCCCGGGAAGCCTGGGCCAGCACCCGTTGGTCATCGTCGAAAGTATAGATTCCAGAGCGGTACTGGGTACCCACATCATTCCCCTGCCGCATGCCTTCGGTTGGGTTATGAGACTCCCAAAAGGTCTTCAGCAGCGTTTGATAATCGATCTTCGCCGGATCATAGACCACCAGCACCACCTCATTGTGGCCGGTCATTCCGGTACAGACCTCTTTATAGGTCGGATTGGGCGTCGATCCCGCCGCATAGCCCACAGCGGTTGAATAGACCCCGTCCAGGCTCCAAAAGCGGCGCTCCGCCCCCCAAAAACAACCCATACCAAACATTGCTGTTTTCATGCCCTGCGGAAACGGCGGCAAGATCCTGTGACCGCTGACGAAGTGCTCAGCATTGAGCTGAATCGGTGTTGTGCGGCCAGGCAACGCCTCATCTTCAGCAGGCATTTTGGTTTTGCGTCCAAGTCCAAACATGGGAGGCTCCTGTAATCTGTTGCCACAAACCGACTCACTCTGTCAGATAGACAGATGTATCACCATTTGGTTTGATCACGGTGACAGCGCTTGCCGGGAATCATTGAATAATGATCAATATAGCGTCGAATCCGACACGGCCAACCCCACACCCTGTGCGATTAATCAGGGCGAGTTAACGGTGTCCGGTTAATCCGAGCCTGGCTAGTGGGCCATTTGCGCCGGCAACCGCTCAGAGCAGATAGTAGGCCGCACCGGCCGAGGCGGCCAGCAAGGCTCCCAGCATGACCCAGATTGTGTTACCGGCTGCGGGCTTCTCATTGACCACCGTCTGTTGAGCCAGATGCTGTTCCAGCATCTGCTCAACCGTCTCGGTTGCAACGGAGTTGGCAACTTCCTGGGATACCTGTGTGGCGGTCTCGTGCACATGGGCCTCCAGAGACCCTTCAGTGACCACCCTGATGTGCTCAATCATATCGTTCTTTTCAGGAACCTGTTCGAGAATTCGCGCTTCCTGCTGTTTGAGGCGGTCGGAAAATTCATCCCTTGTTTCGTTGATCTGGGTGAAAGTAGTGGCCTGGATCAGCTCTTCCACACTGCGCTGGCTCAGCTGTCTGACAAAATCTTCAAGATCGCTGTTAACCTCCTCCACCACAGCCTTTTTCAGCTCCTCCGTGTCAATCTCCGCAGGCTTTGCACTCTCTGACTGCTGCTGCTTGAGTTCAGCCAGCATCGGTTGCAGCTTCTGCTCCAGATAGTCGTCCACGAGTCCGGCCAGGCGTTGTTCGAGGGAGTCTGTGACCGCCTGCTCGACAATCTCGCGGACAACCACTTCTGCACTCTGAGTGGCAGCCTGCTGGGCAATACGCTTTATTTCCGCTTCTGAGAGGCCGACCGGCACTGCCTGGGCAGGCGTCTCCCCTGCCTCGACCAGATCTACCGGCAGCTCCGCCTGCTCCTCGGCCACCTCGACCTGCGCAGAAGCACTCATCGCCACTTCACGCTGATGCTCTTCGATCAGGTCGATAATCTCACCAAGACTCTCTTCTGTCGGTGGCTTCGCCAGGATGCCAAGAGCGCCATGATCGACGGCGGCACGAACATACTCATCACCCTCGTTGGCGGTACACATCACGATCGGTGTGGCATCGAAACGGGGATCCTTTTTGATCTCGGTAATGGTCTCAAGTCCATCGATACCTTCCATCAGGAAATCGACAAAAATGGCATCGGGTGTGAGCGTCTTCAGGCGCTCCAATGCCTCCTCTCCGGATTCCGCCATTTCCACGCCGTCAAAACCGCTTTTTTTCAGCATACGACTGAGAACAATACGTGCAGATTTTGAATCATCTACCAGAAATGCTTGTTTTGACACTATAATTTCCTTTTCTAGAGGTTGGTATTCAAGGAGTCGACTGCAAATCAGCTAGTTGTTTTTAATGGCTTTATTTGGCTTTTTATCGGTTATCGCTAGAAGAAAGAACAGAAAATCCGCCCCTTCCACAAATCCTATAACCCACCCGTATCAACCGCAACCGGATCATCGTTTATTTATGACACAGGCAACCAACACACCTTCTGCCGACTCTCTTTATAAATAGCAACTCGCCTATAACCGGCCAGGGTCCTATAATTGGCGACCGTTTACCTTAAAACCTGAGTAGCTGATGGTCTCCGAAACCCTGAATAACCCTGGTCATCCTATTGAATCCCTGCTGCAGAAACGCATCCTGATCCTCGATGGAGCGATGGGTACGATGATCCAACGACACAAGCTGAGTGAGCAGGATTATCGCGGAGAGCGCTTTGCCGATTGGCCCTCCGATTTGAAGGGTAATAACGACTTGCTGTGCCTGAGCCAGCCGGAAATCATCCGCGATATCCATCAGCAGTACCTGGAAGCCGGCGCCGATATCCTCGAAACCAACACATTCGGCGCCAACAGTGTCTCCATGGCGGACTATGATATGTCCTCCCTCGCCTATGAGATGAGTGAGGCAGGCGCCCGTCTGGCCAGGCAGGCAGCCGACCAATACAGCACCCCGGAGAAGCCCCGCTTTGTTGCCGGGGTACTCGGCCCAACCAACCGGACCGCCTCCATCTCCCCGGATGTCAACGATCCGGGGGCGAGAAACATCCATTTTGACGAGCTGGTCAGTTGCTATGCCGAGGCCGCCCGTGGGCTGATAGCCGGCGGCAGTGATCTGCTACTCATCGAGACCATTTTTGACACCCTGAATGCCAAAGCCGCCGCCTATGCCTGTGAATTGGTCTTTGAAGAGGATCAGGTCAGCTTGCCGGTGATGATCTCTGGCACCATCACCGATCAATCCGGGCGTACCCTCTCCGGGCAGACCACCGAGGCCTTCTACAACAGCTTGCGCCATATTCGTCCCCTCTCGGTAGGACTCAACTGCGCCCTGGGTCCGGATATGCTGCGTCAGTATGTGGAGGAGATATCGCAAATATCTGAGTGCTTTGTCTCCGCCCATCCGAACGCAGGCCTACCAAACGAATTCGGCGAATACGACCTGGATGCCGCCCACATGGCCGAGTATCTGAGCGAATGGGCCGACGCCGGTTTTGTCAACATCGTCGGTGGCTGTTGCGGTACCACACCACAACATATTCAGGCGATCGCCCAGGCGCTGCAGAGTAAGCCACCGCGCAACCGACCAGAGATCGAAAAACAGTGCCGCCTGGCCGGCCTGGAGCCACTCAACATCGGCCCGGACAGCCTCTTCGTCAACATCGGTGAGCGGGCCAATGTGACCGGATCGGCGAAGTTCAAACGCCTGATTCTCAGTGAAGAGTATGACGAAGCTCTGGATGTCTGCCGGGAACAGGTTGAAAACGGGGCGCAGGTTGTGGACATCAATATGGATGAGGCGATGCTGGACGGGGTGGCGGCCATGCAGCGCTTTCTCAACCTTTGTGCCGGTGAGCCGGAGATCGCCAAAGTGCCGGTGATGATCGACTCCTCCAAGTGGGAAATCATCGAGGCCGGACTGAAGTGTGTACAGGGCAAACCCATCGTCAACTCCATCTCCCTGAAAGAGGGTGAGGAGAAGTTCTTCCAGCAGGCCAAGGCGTGTCGCCGCTATGGCGCAGCTGTGATCGTGATGGCCTTCGATGAGCTGGGACAGGCTGATACCTTCAAGCGCAAGGTTGAGATCTGCAGCCGCGCCTATCGGCTGCTGACCGAGCAGGTCGGTTTCCCCCCGGAAGAGATCATTTTTGATCCCAATATCTTCGCCATCGCCACCGGCATCGAAGAGCACAACAATTACGGCGTGGATTTCATCGAGGCGACCCGGGAGATCAAAGCGAGCCTGCCCCACGCCATGATCTCCGGTGGCGTCTCCAATGTCTCCTTCTCCTTCCGGGGCAATAATCCGGTGCGGGAGGCGATCCATGCGGTCTTTCTCTACCATGCGATCCGTGCCGGCATGGATATGGGCATAGTCAACGCCGGACAGCTGGCTGTCTATGACGACCTGCCCGAGCAACTGCGCACTACCGTTGAGGCGGTGGTCTTGAACCAGGACCCGGAGGCGGGTGACCGACTGGTCGACCTGGCCCCGCAATATCTGGGAGATAACAGCCAGGCGAGCGCCAAGGAGGATGCGGAGTGGCGCTCCTGGCCGGTCAACAAGCGACTGCAGCACGCTCTGGTCAAGGGGATCACCGAATTCATCGTGGAGGATACCGAAGAGGCCCGCCAGCAGGTGAACAAGACCCTGGAGGTGATCGAAGGACCTCTAATGGACGGCATGAACCAGGTGGGGGATCTGTTCGGCGCCGGCAAGATGTTCCTGCCCCAGGTGGTGAAATCTGCCCGGGTGATGAAAAAATCCGTGGCCTACCTGGAGCCCTTTCTGGAAGCCGAAAAGGCGGATTGCGCTACCCAGGCCCAGGGCAAGATTCTGCTGGCCACAGTCAAAGGAGATGTGCACGACATCGGCAAGAATATCGTCGGCGTGGTACTGCAGTGCAACAACTACGAAGTCATCGATATCGGCGTGATGGTGCCGGCGGATACCATTCTGCAAAAGGCCAAAGAGGAGCAGGTGGATCTGATCGGTCTCTCCGGCTTGATCACCCCCTCCCTGGACGAAATGGTCCATGTCGCCAAGGAGATGCAGCGCCTCGGTATGAGCCAGCCGCTGATGATCGGTGGTGCCACCACCTCCATCGCCCACACAGCGGTCAAGATCGAACCCCGGTACGAGCACCCGGTGGTCTATGTTGCCGATGCCTCCCGGGCGGTGGCGGTTGCCTCCAACCTGCTCTCCGATGAGCTACGAGCGCCCTATATGGACCAATTGCGCGCTGAGTACCAACAGGTTAGGGATCGTCGTGCGGCGGCGAATGAATCCCGCCATCTGATACCGCTCGCCCAGGCGCGACAGAATCCGACCCCGATCCCGTGGCAAGCGTACCAACCAACCACACCGAACATCTGTAAAGCGGACTATCAGCCCGCGGCAGGATGCCGGGTGATCCGCCTGGCGGAGTCGGGCCAGCCGGAACAGCACCCCGCCAGCATGGTGCTGCTTGAGGATATCCCCATTGCCGAGCTGATCGACTATATCGACTGGACCTTCTTTTTCCACGCCTGGCAGCTGAAGGGGCGCTACCCACAGATTCTTGATGATGAGGTGAAGGGTGAAGAGGCCGGCAAACTGTTCGCCGATGCCCAGGAGATGCTGAAACAGATCGTGGATGAGAAGTGGTTGCGGGCCTCGGCCCTGGTCGGCCTGTTTCCGGCCAACTCGGATGGCGATGATTTCAATCTCTATCGTGACGATCAACGATCAGAGCCTCTGAGCAGATTGCACAACCTGAGAAAACAGGGTCGCCAACCGAACGGAAAATATAACGAATGTCTGGCCGATTTCGTCGCCCCGCAGGACTCCACCGTCAAGGACTATCTGGGGGCCTTCGCCTGCACGGCCGGGATTGGCATCGACGCCAAGCTGGAAGCCTTTGAAAAGGAGCATGACGACTATCGGGGAATCATGCTGAAAGCACTGGCCGACCGCCTGGCAGAGGCACTGGCCGAGTGGTTGCATCAACGGGTGCGCCAGGATTTCTGGGGCTATGCCCCGGATGAATCCCTGAACAACAATCAGTTGATCGCCGAGGAGTATGCAGGAATCCGTCCCGCTATGGGCTATCCCGCCAGCCCGGACCATACGGAGAAGGATCTGCTCTGGTCCCTGCTCTCAGCAGAGGAGCATACCGGCATCTGGCTGACAGAGAGCATGGCGATGGTGCCGACCGCCTCGGTGAGCGGTCTCTATATCGGCCATCCCAGCTCCCGCTATTTCGCAGTCGGCAAGCTGAATCGTGATCAGGTTGAGGATTATGCGGCACGCAAAAAGATGCCGCTGGACGAAATGGAGCGCTGGCTGGCGCCAAACCTGGCCTACACACCGACTGAAAGCTAGTGACCCATTCACCGCCAATGCTCGCTATACAGACAATCATTGTCTGATGCCTCAATCCATAGCCATCAGCATGTGATTTAAAAGAGAGAGTAGCTCCCCTCTCCCCTTGCGGGAGAGGGGCTGGGGGAGAGGGGCGAATAGGCATCTCCTCGGCTAAATTTGAGTTAGCGGGTTAGCTGTGGTCTATCAGTTAAGGGACTTGGAACGACTGAGCCCCTCAAATTGTAGTACCGGTGCAATGGAGATGAACTGCTACCGTTGAAACTCTCTCGTTTCGCACAGATCAAACCAGAGCTTCATACTATTTGTGTTCATTTGCGGAGTGATTTTCTTCTCTCCATTCACGGCCTAGATCAGGCCCAACCAGCCAAACCCAGCTCAGCGGTTCAGATTGAAGCGGCCCTGTTTATCGAGGGGGATTTTGATATCGCCAATGATCGGGGTATCGCCGGTTGCGTCGAGCATACCGCTCAACTCGTAGGAGAGTCCCCGGCCGCCCACCAGGGCGCTATAGAGTCCACTGCCCGCTTTTTGCAAATCGAGGGAGAGGGGCAGGTGGACTCTGCCCTTGCCTAGCTTGTCGACGTTCAGGGTTTGTGCCGCCGCACCCTGCCCCACATCGATACTGTTCAGTTTGAATTGATAGTCGAGCCGCTGCAGCATCAGCGCAAAACGGTTGGGATTCTCAACCTCCAGCTCAAGCATCAAGTCGATGGCTTGCAAGCTCAGTCGCTGCACATCGATTCGACTGACCCTGACATCGGGCAGCTTGGGAACCGGCAGAACCCCCTGATAACTCACCGGCAACCGCACCCGCCCCAGTAGAGGCACATCGACACCCAATCCCAGATCCAGCTGATAGGGCACGTCATCCCGTTTGCTCAATTCACTGTACTGCTTGAGCAGTTGCTCAAACTCCATCCTGACCGGCAGTTTGACTTGACTTTTACCATCCGCGGCCAGACTCATGCCCATGGCCTGCTGACCTTTCAGGAATCTCCGGTTGAGCAGTTGCAGGTCATAATCGAGCCCATCCAGGGTGATCGCCACAGGATTGGGGTTATCCACCTCCACATCAAACAGCAGATCGATGCCTCTAAGGTCGAGACCTGACAGCTTGACCCCTTTGACCTCACCAGTAGGCGCGATTCCGGTCATCAACTGTTCGGCCTGCTGCAGGGATGAGCAGCCCTGAAACAGCAAGACCAAGAACAGGAGGGTGATCGTTTGTCTATACATAAGTGATTTTCAAGGGCCTGTTAACATGAATTCAATAAGAACCTTTTGTTGTGCCGGATCAACCGCACAAGCAGAACAAACAGTATCATGCTCAAGCCCATTGCGCCGCCACCACCGTGATAGTGATCATCCCCATCACGATAACTGTCCTCAAGGGGGAGTGCCCGGAGGTCCCGGTCATCATAAGGTCCGTACTCGACCAAAAAGGCGTCATTGTCAGCATCATACAACTCGATCAGGACATCATAATAACCACTTGGGTAACCATCCAATAGACGGGTGACAACCTCATAATCATCATCGGAATCGTCCCGATCAATCGGGAAGCTCTCGGTGGTGTAGTAGCGATTCCACGGGCCGCCTTCCAAGCTCAGATAGAGCTCCGCATAGACCCAGGCCCGGCCACTGATTACATCCGCATCAAAACTGACACTCAACCGATGGTAGTAGCCATCGTCATCATCGTCACGGCTGATTACGGTCCGTGCATCAAAAATCGAAAAATCCGGATCGTGATAAGCACGCACATTGGAACGATTCAGCTGCTTCTGACCGCTACCGGTGACAACCATCGGTTGCTGGATATCGATCTCCGCCTGATCGAGCTGCGCTTTCCAATCCTGTTTGGCGACCGGACCTTCGACAGACTGGGTCAACCGCTCAACAGACTCATTCGCCTGCAACAAACAAGCTGGCAGCAACAGTGTTAAAGAAATCAATATCTGTGTCATCTTCATGAGAATTCTCCCGCAGGGGACCGAAAGGGATCGAGTAAACTGAGCCTAATGATCCCGGTGACGTCGACGACGGTCATGCTGGTGGCGATCACGGTCACGGTCACGATGGCGATGACCATGCTTATGCCGATCTCGATGACGATAACCATGGCTGTCGCTATGGCGATGGCTGGGATAGTAATCATGTCGATGACCATGGGAATAGTGATGGCCATGGCTGAAATGCAGTCCAAGCAGTACACCACCCAGTAAGCCGTGCGGCAGATCATGAGCCTGAGCGGTCGGTGTCAATGTAATCGAAGTGGCAAGGAGTACGCCGATTGCCAGGGGTTTGAGTCTGTTGTTCATGATGAACCTCCATAGGTATGCCTGACCTAAAGCATATGGAGGTATTGCTGAACGAAAGCTGAATGGGGAGGAAATCTCAGCGAATGGAAATAATGATTACTCCGGCGACCAAATAGTTCACTTTCAGCTGGAGTAACAACCTGCCAGTGTCAGATTAAGCTGACACCTCTTCTGGAACAAGCCCATTGCGACGTAGCACTTTGGCAATCTTTTTGGCTTTTGCCGCCAAGCGGGAGAGATCGGCAAAACCAGGCACAACGCCCTGATCAAGTTTTATCTGCCACTCATCCAGCTCACTCTCCAGATAGATAAGCAGCTTGCCGGAACAGCCTTCACAGGATTCACCACAGCGCTCCTCTTCGCTTAAATCGAAAGGAATCTGTGTACGAATCTGTACAATCAGCTGCCGCATGGCAACTTGTGTATTGGGTTTACGCTCAACCACCAGACAACAGAACTTCCTTATTTACACTTCTTGCTCAATTCATCACGGCGCTTGGTACCTTTTTTTAGCTGCGCCTGGACGATCTTCAGATCGGTCTTCATACGTTTGTACTTTTTCGAGTTTTTCTCTTCATCGAGCTTCTTTTTAAGGCGCTGCTCTTTTTTCTTTAACTGATCCAACAGTTCATCAATTCGATCACACTTGGCTTTGTCAGAAAGCTCCGCTTTTTCCAGACGTTTTTTCAGATTTTCAAGCAGGTCATTAATTTTCATGGATCAAACCTTCTGTAAGTAAAACCAATTCGAACTCGAGCTTTACAAGGGACGCCAGGTTGCTATGCGCAACACATACCGCACTACTCTTCTTCTACCTCATCCGGAGGAATCACCGTCTTTGCCATACGCTTTGCAAAATAGTAGATACGTTTCTGTTTTTCGATGATGTCGACCTCAGTGGTGTAGGCCGCAATCCGATTCGGTTCTTCCGCAACCAGACGGGTCGCCTGATGCTGTGCAGCCGAATCGGCCAGGGAAGTTATCTCATTTTTCATCGCAACTACCGCATGCGCCACATCGGTATTGATCTGGGATACCGACTGTACGGCACCATCCACCGCCCGGATAATGACCCGATGAAAGCCTTCCAGCACCTGCTTGGTCGGCTCACTGATCGAAAAGCCGATACTGATCCGCTCATGGCCAAGTGCGACCAGATTGGTTTCGATGGTATCACCGATGTTCTCCAGATCGCCTACCGCCTCCATCAGACTCAACAGCTCTTCCGTCTGTTTATCGGTCAAGCTCTGTTTACTGATTCTGCCAAGGTAGTCGAGTATCTGCTCATAGAGGATATCCACCTCATCATCGAGTTGCGCCACCGCATTCAGGGATTCATGACTGCCACCGATGATCGCCGGCATGATCTGGTCAAGCATTGCCTGAACCCGCTCACCCATATGCAACACCTCAAGCCGAACCCGGTCCAGCGCCAGGGAGGGAGTACTGAGCAGCTCCTCATCCAGGTACTTTGCACTGACGGCTATACCCTCCTCCTCGATCAGACGATCGGGCAAAAACAACTCCACCAGTCGGGCGATGTAGGCGGTAAACCCGATAAATACCAGGGTGTTGGCGATATTGAAGACGGTATGGGCATTGGCGATCTGCCGTGGTGTCTCGGCACCCAACCGTTCGATACCCGAGAGCTCCGGATGAGATGGTGAGAAGGAGACCACGAAATCCGCCAGATAGGGAATGAACATAATCCACAGCAATACCCCGGAAACGTTGAAGATGACATGCACCATGGCGGCCCGGACCGCCTCTCTCGGTTTGCCGATGGAGGCGAGCATTGCGGTCACACAGGTACCGATATTGGCGCCAAAGGCGAGCGCGATACCGGCAGGCAGGGTAATGAAACCCTGACTCGCCATCACGATCACAATACCGGTGGTGGCCGAGGAGGATTGAATCAAACCGGTAAAGGCGGCCGCCACGAGAATACCGATAACCGGGCTCTCCATGCTGATCATCAGATCCAGAAACGGCTGATAACTCCTCAGAGGTTTCATGGCATCGCTCATCACGCTCATGCCGAAGAACACCAGACCCAGCCCCATAATCATGCCGCCATACTGTTTGATGTGTTCATTTTTGGAGATGAACAGCATGCTGAAGCCGACACCGATCATCAACAGTGCCGCTTTGGTCACCTTAAACGCGACAATCTGGGCAGTGATGGTAGTACCGATATTGGCCCCCATGATGACCCCGATCGATTGGGTGAAGGTCATCAGGCCGGCGGTGATAAAACCGACCACCAAGACGGTGGTTACCGAGGAGGATTGAATCACCGCCGTGACGAAAGCGCCGGTGGCCGCTCCCATGAAACGATTACTGGTGAGCTTGGCAAGAATGTTCTTCATGCGATCACCGGCAACCGCTTTCAGGGCATCCGCCATCTGCTCCATGCCGAACAGAAACAGGGCGAGTCCGCCAAACAGCTTCATGCCCATCACGCCCCATTCGATGCTCTGTTCTGCGGTAGCCCCCAATGCAGGCAGTGTAAAGAGCGCCAGAATGCCGCCAAGACAGAGCAGGATCAGAGGTTTGGTGATAAATTCATTATCTCTGCAGGGGGTCTTAAAAATCATAGTTTTTCTCGTTAAGCAGCGAAACCTGCAACGGCGATCAGTGGCATGTTGGGTCGTTGTATAAATCACTCCTCAGAGTGACTTTAAAAAAGCACTGCCACGCTTGATCCCCTTGCGCACAGGTTGTCATTGTCAGTCTTGTTCATCCGCTGACTTTGATGACATGGTTCTGTGGCATCCCGGCCGTGATAACTATTCTAGTCTGTGTTTCTGCATGGTGCTTTGGGCACCCATCGAGTATAGCAGCACGTCATGCTGAGTCTGTCGGTTTATAGTAAACGCTCAATTCTGACTTTGACAACAGAACGCTCATCCGCTTCGACGACCGTCATCCGATGACCCTGCTCCTCAAAGCTGTCACCTTCAACCGGAATATGGCGAATACGACTGATCATCAAACCGCCGATGGTCAGCGCCTCTTCCACCGGAAACTGTACATGCAGAATATCGTTGATTTCCGAGATCGGTGTGCGGCCACTTACGAGATGGGAGTTCTCACTCTCATGTTCGATATAGATGCGCCGTTTCGGATGATACTCATCGAAGTCGTAACCCACATCAATCTCACCCACCACCTCTTCAAAAACATCCTCCATGGTGAGGATACCCACAGCCGAGCCGAACTCATCCACCACCACCGCCATATGATCCTTACGAGCCTGCAACATCGGCAGTGCCCGATCGATGGTCTGGCGTGGAGAGAGATAGAGCACCGGACTGATGAAATCGGATATCGGACGATTGTCCAGATCCGGCTGCATCAGATCCCAGGTGTCGAGTGTCAGGATACCCTTCACATTGGTGATATTGCCACGATAGACCGGCAGTCTGTTGTAGCCGTGTTTCATCACCAGTCTGACCGCCTCCTTCATGTGGCGTACTTCATTGAAGCCCACCACATCCGGCAGAGGGATCATCGCCTCACCCACGGTGGTATCCGCGAAACGAATGATGCGTCTGATACGTTTCCGGTCGATGGTCTGGGGATCAGATGTGGTATCGGATATATCCAGCAGCACTCTCAACTCTTCGCGGGTGATGAACATGTTCTGCGGCACGCTGCCGCCGCCAACGATACGGGTTACCAGACGGGCAACACGACTGAATATGAAGATCACCGGATAGAAGACATAGGAGAAGAAACGCAGCACATAGATCAGCCGGCCAACCAGATTGTCCGCCTCCTGCTGAAACACACTCTTCGGTACCACCTCACCGAAGATCAGCAGAATCGGGGTTAGAATGATCACCGAGATCAAGTCGCCTGCCGCACCAAAGTGTTCAATGCAGACCAGCGCACCCAGGGTGGAGATGATCACGGTGGCCAGATTGGTTCCCATCAGGGTGGTACCCAGGATCACATCGGGGGTTTTGAACAGCTTCAGCACCAACGCCGCACCCCGATTGCCAAGCTTGGCCAGATGCCTCAACTTCAACTTGTCGGAGTTGACCATGGCGATCTCGGAGCCGGAGAAGAAACCTTTCAGCAACAGGAAGACGACAATGATGAGTAACTCAACGCTCCAGCTCATCTGGCACCTCCTTCGCTAAAGGTTTGTTTTCATTATCAGCAGTTTCTGCATCCTGCTCCGTGTTGTCACCATCCGGCTCCAGTTCAGCGGCGTCATCCTGCCTGTTGAGCGATTCCTCATCTGTCTCGGAGCCATCAGGCTGATCGTCATCAGACTCCTTTGGCGTCTCCTCATCGGCGACGATTTTGCGCACTTGAATCTTGCTGATTCTTAAACCGGTCACTTCCCGCGCAATGAATTCATAACCCTCATAGCGGACCTTATCGCCCTCTTTCGGCAGGCGGTCAAACAGACGGAATGCAACCCCGGCTATGGTGCTCATGACCGGATCTTCGATATCGAAATTGGTCAGGTTGTAGAAGTCGCTCAGCCGCATGTCGCCCGGTACGACATAACTGTTTTCATCCTCTTCCTGATAATATTCAAGCCCCACCATCTTGCCGCTGATCTCACCGAAGATGAAGGTCAGTACATCCTTCATGGTGACAATACCCAGCACCTCGCCATACTCACCAAGCACGATCGCCACCCGGGTATTGTGTGCCTGGAAATAGTCGAACATCTCATCGACTTTCTTGGTCGGCGGTACAAAGTGGGCGGGTTTGATGATCATCTCCAGGGTTACCTGCTCCAGGTCCCCACCCCCTTGAATCAGACGCAGAATATCCTCGGAATGGATAAAACCGATGACATTGTCCCAATGCCCCTGGTAGACGGGAATTCTGGGGTGCTGGTACTCTCTGAATCTGTCGATCAGCTCGGTCACCGGCAGAGCCGCATCGAGAAAAAGAATCCGCGGTCCAGGCGTCATGATGCGGGAGATGTCCGTCTCAGAGGCTTCGATGACGTTATCGATCAACACCCGTTCAGTGGCTTCGATGACGCCGCTCTCCTCGCTCTCTTCCAGCAGGGTTCGCAGCTCATCCGCATGCAGGATGTTCTCCCGACTGATCGCCTCACCCACCACCAGCGTGGTAATCCGGTCGGAGATCTGCCGTACCACTTCCCTGAGCGGGGTAATCAAAACAATCCAGCGCGGCAGGATCCGGGCCGTCAGCCGGGTGGCAAATTTGACCGGAAAACTGACCGCAATGGTCTTCGGGGTAACCTCACCAATCAGCAACAGCAAGGGCACCATGATCAGAATATTGAACCAGCCGACGTCCTGCTCGCCAAACAACAGCAGCAGGATCGCCGCCATATTTGCTGCGGAGGCGATGTTGACCAACTCATTGCCGCAGAGAATCGAGATGATCAAACGCCTCGGCTCATCGAGCATGGCGTGGATATTCTCCGAATGCTTGTCGCGGCTGTGTCTAAGCTTTTGCAGATCGATACGGCTGAGCGAAAAGAGTGCTGTTTCCGACCCGGAGAAGACAGCCGAGAACCCGAGCAGCAACACCTGCAGGCTGCCCCGCAGGATTAGCTCCCAGTTCACGTCCCCCATGCCAAGGGAGTCGTATAGTGTTCTCAACTCTTCCATCAACTAGACCCAATTCTCTAACTTGTAAACTGACAGCAGTACAGATCAGACCACAACGTCTACCATCAAATGGTTGTGGACTGTGTCACGCACAACCTGCAGCAGCTCAATTCAATATTGGAGCAGCGCGTCAAAACCTGTTTGACGATCTGTTTGTATCGTCTTTAAGTCACGAGATGATCGATAACTCAATCAACCTGCAACCGGACTTTAACCTTCAAATGTCGATGGCAAGCAGAAAAAACAGGCCGAAACGGACCAGTGCCATCAAGCATCCTAATAGCGAAAACTCCTTTGAGAACAAACAGATTTAAGACGTAACGGCAGGAATTGTCGATCTGAACCCGGTCCTGTGCGGCCTGGCCATCAGTCACAACAAGCCTTGCGAAATTCCACCACCCATCAAACGCCAGCCGGTTGGCGCCAATCCAATGAATCTGCCTTCAAGAGGATACTGCCAAACCCTAATTATTACATATAAGATAAGATCTTATAACTTAGGCTATAAATTTAATAACTAAAGAATAAAACTCGCGCCACTCAACCGGGTCTGCCTGAGTCAATGTAGTCCGGTAGTGACCGGCTCAACCACGCCAGCTATGAGGTGGATGACATGCCTCCTGAGAAATTGATCGAAAAACTGTTTCGTCTACTTGATCCCAGTCGTAAAAAGCTGAAAAGTGAACGTATCAGAGACCTGCTGAAGAAGATGAAAAAGCAGGAACGGGCGGCCAAATCCAAATTAAAGAAGACCAAGGACAAAAGCAAACACAAACGGCTAGCCACCAAAATCAAGATACTGCACACACAGAGAAAAAAGGCCGTCAAACGCTATCGACAGCTTACAAACAAGTGCTGACTGATCAGTGCCGGGTTAAGCATCCGATTCAGTCTGGTCCGCGTCATACTGCGCCACGGCCTGACGTAATCGGTCTGCAATCTCAGCTCTCAATTCAGGGGGAGAGACCACCTCCACTTCGGCGCCATAGCGCATCAGATCCATGATCAGCTCTGCTGTATGGGCATACGGCAGCACAAGCTCATAACGGCCATCCTCCAGCCAGCGACTCTGCTGCTGAGGGTGCCAGCTCTCTTTGGCGACCCACCTGGCTCGATGCCTGGTGAATCGCAGTACCGCCTGATGACTCGCTGAACCGGAGAATATGCCGTAGGCCTCTGAGAAGTGGGCATCGAGCTGCTCACTCTGCAACTCGACCGCCGCTTGATCGCTCTCACGAACCTCTGAAATCGCATCCAGGGCAAAGGTCCGCAATCCCTCACGCAGATGGCACCAGGCATCCAGATACCAGTTGTCCCGATAGAGGGTCAGGCGTTGTGGAGAGACCTCACGTTCAGTCACTTTATCGCTACCGCGATTGTAGTACTTCAGGCTGACCCGGTGTCTGGCGGCCAAGGCAGAGGCAAGCTGTGTCAGATAGGGACCGGCGGGACGGGCTGCTGCCCTTAACAGCCGAATATGGCGTGAAATCGGTTCAACCTGGCCTGGTTGACGACTCAACAACTGATCGATTTTACGTCTCAGAGGCTGCAGATGGCTCTCCAGCAGGCCGGGTTGAATCTCAGCCAGCAGCTGTTGGACTGTCAGTAAAGCCTGCAGCTCGGAAGCGTTGAACCAGAGCCCGGGAAGCTGATACATCTCCCCTTCTGCGGCGTCATAGTGGTAGCCGTTACGTTTGCGATCATAGACAACCGGAGCATTCAGATAGAGCCTCATCTCTTCGATCAGGCGTTTTACCGTTGCCCTGGAGCACTCCAGCTCCTCTTCCAGACGCTGACGGGAGACCGGATAACGGGCTGACTGAAATATTCGATTGAGCTCAAAGATCCGATCGAACCGATCCATCAATTAGATCCTAGGGCCTGTTAACACGAATCCAATACGTCCTGCTGGGCGCAAAAACAGGCCCAGCCCCCTCTCTCAAATTAATCTGTGGGGTTGCGCCTGAAAAAGCGCCACGAACCGTTGCTCGTCGCTCATTTGGAACAACCAAACTACGCTCCTCGCGCCTTGCTTGGCGCTTTTTCAGGCACAACAGGACAACTTGGAGTCGTATTAACAGGCCCTATTTGGATTCCCGGGTCTGGCCGCTGTTGTTCACTTCATCCACAGACCAGAGCCGCTCCAGATGATAGAAATCCCTGACCTTCGGCAGCATCACATGCACCACCACACCATTCAGGTCGACCAGCGCCCACTCACCATCTTCGACGCCCTCGGTTCCCAATGGCATCTCACCGGCTTGCTTGGCTTTGAATTCGACACTTTGTGCAATCGACTTGACATGACGATCCGAGGTGCCGCTGGCGACGATCATGATATCCGTGATACTGGTCTTGCCACGTACGTCCAGTACCACCACATCCTTCGCTTTCATGTCGTCGAGGATCTCCAGGACGATATCTCTAAGTGCTTCTATCTGCATTGAGTCTCATTTTGTTTGCTGTAACAGGCTGCGTCCATTTTATCGGGTCTTGCCAACAAGCATAACCCATCATTAGAAATTATTTGTTGAATCACCATTTTTCGGGTTAAGAACAGAGCCAATCACAAGCATGATCTCTCACCGATATCGGGTAAGAATTCAATCCCGATAGAGCCCTTCAGCGTGAATAATCTGCAAAACAGCCTCTGGCAGCAGATATCTTGGGCTTTCATCCTGTTTGATCAGATTTCGGATCAGACTGGCTGAGATATCGAGCTGGGTAACAGTCTGGACTCGAATTCCCCCAGCCTTTATCAGGTTGAATTGACGCTCGGGCTGACTCTCATGCCTCTGCAGAAGCCCCCTTGCGGCCTCTGAGAGTTGTGACTCGCCTGGGCGTCTCATGACAACCAGATGGGCAAGCTGCAGTATTTCATCCGGTTTGTGCCAGTCGGGGAAACCACTGAATGCATCCATACCCATCAGCAACAGCAGGGGCTGGTCGGGAAAATCGTGATGTAAATCGCGCAGCGTATCCACTGTGTAGGAGTCACCGGCACGCCTCAACTCCCGATC
The DNA here is from genome assembly GCF_058244685.1 of Candidatus Thiodiazotropha sp. AKAK2. Taxonomy (NCBI): domain Bacteria; kingdom Pseudomonadati; phylum Pseudomonadota; class Gammaproteobacteria; order Chromatiales; family Sedimenticolaceae; genus Candidatus Thiodiazotropha; species Candidatus Thiodiazotropha sp. AKAK2. The sequence continues at coordinate 100,714 of NZ_JBSYOP010000022.1, forward strand.
ATCGGCGACAAAGCCGGGCTGTTCCGTAATGGCCGCCTCAACCATCCGCAGGCGCAGCTCGGTGGAGGCCTGGGGCTGATCCCGATGAACCGGACCATGCAGAGGAATGAACCTTACTTGTTTGAGGCCGACCGCCTGCATGACATCCAGTGCGGTGCGTAAATGGCCATTGTGTATCGGGTCAAAGGTGCCCCCCAGGATACCGATCATTCTGGACCTAACGGGAGGGGCGCTTGGCTGCCCAGAGCTGCACCGCATCCATCGTGATGAGATTATCCGTGAATAAACGCCAATCACCGCGAGTGGATGCAAAATCAAGCGCTAGCAAAAAAGTGCTTTGCGGCATATTGCGGTGATTGGCGTTCATTGGCGGTTTCAATCTCCTAAGACCAAAGATCATTCGGGACTAGCTGCGAATATGTCCGTCACCCAGCACGATATACTTCACCGAGGTCAGCCCCTCCAGGCCGACCGGTCCACGGGCATGAAACTTGTCTGTAGAGATACCGATTTCCGCACCCAGACCATACTCAAAGCCATCGGCGAAGCGGGTCGAGGCATTCACCATGACCGAACTGGAGTCCACTTCGGTGAGAAAACGTCTGGCGCGGGTGTAGTTCTCGGTAATAATCGCATCGGTATGCTGAGAACTGTGGGTATTGATATGATCAATCGCCTCAGCCAGCCCAGGCACGACCCGGATCGACAGGATGGGCGCCAGATATTCAGTGTCCCAATCCTCATCCGTTGCACTGGTGCAATCCTCAATCAGCTCGCAGCTGCGGGCGCAGCCACGCAGCTCAACCCCTTTCTCATCCAGCGCCGGAGCCAAACGGGCGAGGGCTTGCGCGGCAACATCCTCCGCAACCAGCAGAGTCTCCATAGTATTGCAGGTGCCATAACGTTGGGTTTTGGCATTCATCGCCACGGCATAAGCTTTTTCCAGGTCAGCCTGATCGTCGATATAGACATGGCAGATGCCATCCAGATGCTTGATCACCGGCACCCGGGCATCCTGACTGATCCGCTCGATCAATCCCTTGCCTCCCCGGGGTATGATCACATCCACATAGTCCGGCATGGTGATCATGGCGCCCACCGCCTGGCGATCTGTGGTGGCAACGACCTGAACAACCGCCTCCGGCAGACCCGCCTTGTTCAAACCGGCAGCGATACACTGGGCGATCGCCTGATTGGAATAGTAGGCCTCCGAGCCGCCTCTCAACACCGCTGCATTGCCCGATTTTAGGCAGAGCGCCGCCGCATCGGCGGTGACATTGGGACGCGATTCATAGATGATCCCCACCACGCCCAGCGGGACTCTCATACGTCCGACCTGGATGCCACTGGGCAGATATTTCATATCAAAAATCTCGCCTACCGGGTCGGCCAGGGCCGCAATCTGGCGCACCCCTTCGATCATGCTGTCGATGCGTGCCGGGGTCAGTTCCAGACGATCGAGCAGAGCGCTGTCCAGGCCTTTCTCCCGACCCTTCTCCAGATCCAGACTGTTTTCACTCATCAGCCGCTCTCTGGCCTCGTCCAGCGCCTCGGCAATCGCTTCGAGTGCCTGGTTTTTCTGGGCTGTCGGTACACCGGCCAGTGTCCGCGAGGCCTGGCGGGCCTGCTGACCCAGCTCTTGCATGTATCCGGCGATATCGGAGATCTTGTCTAACATTGTTTAAATGGTGCTCATCTGAAAATATTACGATTGTTTAACTTTACCAAACCCGAGCTGAAATGGCCCGGATTCCTGGCAGTTTGACCTGACATCTGCATCCAATCCCTGTTTTGACCGTAACTATTTTAAGGGTTTTATTTCATCGGCTTCAAAGTAAAAGGTTTAAAGTTAAACCCAACTCTACCGATCTAATAGGCAGGAACTCACCGAACAGATAACGGTCCAGAAATAATGAACAGACTCTTTTTAAGTTTAATCTTATTGATGGTTGCGAGCGGCCAGCTCTGGGCAGAGCCATCGCTGTTTGGCGTTCCGATGCATTCCAAGGGCGCCAACACCTTCTACATCTCCGGCAAGATCGGCAACATGGCGCCAACTGAATTCATGGTCGACACCGGCTCAAGCTATATGACCATCAATGAGAACACACTGGCCGAACTGCAGGCAGTAGGCAACCCACGTTACCTGAGAGATCTGAAAGGGGTGCTTGCCAATGGCGCGGAAATGTTGGTACCAGTCTATACCATCACCGATGTACTGATTGGCGAGAAGTGTCTTCTGGAAGAGGTTGAGGTGGCCGTTTTTCCCGGCAAAACCAGACAGATTCTTGGTCTGAGCGCACTCTTGAAAACAGCGCCCTTCACTTTCTCCGCCGAACCTCCACAACTGCAGTTGAGTAACTGCAATTTACTGGAGATGGCTACCGACAGCCAACAACAGACACAGCTGGCCGCCGGTATATCATCCCCTAACTAGGGATACCATCTAAAAGCGGAGCCGGCTTATTTGGTCTCTGCAGGCATCGCTTTTGCTTCGAATGCACTGAATTCAGCTGCATCAACACTGCCGTCCTGATTGGCATCAGCAGCTTCCCAGCCTTTATAGAGTGCTTCATTAGCGGTGGCTTCTTCTGAAGAGATGCTGCCATCAGCATTGGTGTCCAATGCAGTGAATGCATCCTCACCGGCAACTGCAGCCGTAACAAATCCAGCTGTAACCAGTGCCAAAGCGGCCAGTTTAATGGTTTTCGTATACATTATGTTCTCCTTAACGAATTTTATGGTTATGCCCAGAGATCCCTATCTACAGCATCGATCGTCTGGTGCCCCCTATAAGACACCCCAGACAGAAGAAATGCGGTGATAGGAATCACAGTTCCACTAATTAAATTCCTTTTAGAAAATCAGGAAGTTGCTAATGGATCGGCAACTAATAACGCTATCAAGTCCCTGTGATTTACCAGCGACCAGACCATTCTGGCCACCGGTTTTCTACCCAAAACTCATTCAGAGTTGTTCAATTATTTAGCCGCTGGTGCAGCCTCAAAAGCACTGAATTCAGCCGCGTCAACCTGGCCGTCAGCATTCGCGTCAACCTTGGCCCAATCCTTGTAAAGCGCTTCATCAGCAGTGGATTCTTCAGCTGAGATGTAGCCATCAGCATTCACATCCAGCTTGGTGAAGGCACCTTCGTCCGCCGCATTGGCCACTGCAAAAAAACCGGCTGCTGCCAAAGCTACTACACCTTTTTTAATCATCATGGTTTTCATCATCTTTCTCCTTTCAATGATTTGTTTTAAATGCAAAGCCCTCTGACTGAGGTCTCTGTAGGCGATAAGACAACGATGAGGAAAAAAATTGGGTGACAGAAGTCACAAATAAAAAGGAATAGCTTTCCCAGGCACTTAGTTACTAATTCAGGTTGTGCTCCCGATCACAGGCAGGTCATTCCGGAAACCCCTTGTGCAACATTTTTCAAGGCCAGCCAGGGGTCTTCCGAATTCAGACCCTTGATCATACGATCAACATCTGAACACTGTATTAGTAATTTTCTCCAAGCGTTGGCCGAACCCCTGGAGAGCGCTTTACTTACCACAGGCTTACGTTTATCCCAAACCCGGTAGGCGGCCATCACCTGGTTGCTGTTACGCCCCTGTTCCAGCTCATTGGCCATTTCCGCCAGCGTGCGAATCTCACGACTCAGGGCCCACAAAACCACGGGCGCCGCTACACCCTCCGCCTTCAATGAAGACAACATTCTCAAACCCTTGGCTGTCTGCCCATTCATCAGGGTATCGAGCAGGCTGAACACATCGAAACGGGCACTGTCCGCAACAGCTTGCATCAACTGATCCTGTGTCACTACCCCTTCCCCCTGCAGCAGTAACAGCTTCTCGATCTCCTGGTTGGCGGCCAGCAGATTGCCTTCCACCCGATCCATCAGCATCTGTACAACCCCGGCTTCCGGGATCAATCCGGCCTGTCGCAGCCGTTGCTCGATCCACGGCATCAGCCGGTTGCCCTCCACCGGCCAGACCTGTATGACCACACCCAGCTGATCGACCGCCTGCAGCCACTTGCTCTTCATCTGCGACTTTTCCAACTTCGGCAGGGTTATCAGCAACAACGTATCTTCGGCTGGACGTTGACAGTATTCGATCAGCGCCTTGCCCCCCTCATTGCCGAGCTTGGCGCTGTTCAAGCGCAGCTCAAGCAGTCGCCTGTCACCAAACAGGGAGAGACTCTCCGCCGCCTGATTGAGAGCGGACCAGTCGAAGCCACCAACCGGATCCAACACCTCTCTTTCACTGAATCCCTGCTGTCGTGCAGCCTGGCGTATCTGGTCAGCCGCCTCCATCATCTGCAGCGGCTCATCACCGCTGAGCAGGTAGAGTGGCGCCAGATCACGTTTCAATTGGGCGCTGAGTTGGTCGTTACGGAGTCTCATGAGGTTTAGTCAGAGGGCCTGTTATCACCAATCCAACACGCTCTGCTGGGTCGGTTTTTCTGCCCAGTAAGGCAGAGTGGGCGTGGTGTAGTTGATCTACATGAGCGATTGATAACGCCGCTGGGCGCTAAAACAGTCCCAGCCCCCTGTTTAAGATACCCATACTGGGGACTTGCGCCTGAAAAAGCACAACTCGGCGTTGCTCTTCGATCATTTGGAACAACCAAACCTCTCTCCTCGCGCCTTGATTGGCGCTTTTCAGGCGCAACTGGGTGTGTTGGATTCGTGTTAACAGGCCCTAGCTGTGCGATCTATCTCAATCCGGCTTCCATTCTGCGAATGATCTGTGCCGCAAGATCGCGTCGCATATCATCCATCATCAGGGCGGTTTCATTCCTTTGACCCAGCTCGTCACTGCCGCTGAAGCTGAGTTGCCTGACCAATTCCAACGGCTCTTCATGGGGCTCCATCCCACTCCGGGCGGTGAGCCGGACCCTGGCCCGCAGACGCAACTCATTATCCAGCGCCTTGCCATTGGCATCCACAGAAAGTACCCGGCTGGAGAACTTCTCTTCCAACACCTGAAAGACATATTTCGCCGACTCCCGATCGGGGGAGAGGATCACCCCACCGCCAAGCAGTTCTCTCTGCAGTACGCCGGCAACTGTGTCGATTTGGTCACCTGCGACGATGTAGAGTCCATTCAGCGCGGCCGAGGGCTGTGCATAGCCTTTCAGATGAAAGCCACAGCCAGAGAGTAAAAGCAGTAGGCTCCCGGCCAGCCAGGGAGCCAGCAAGCGCCAACGCTGGAGACTACTTGGCAACGACATTGACCAGTTTGTTCGGCACTACGATGACTTTCCTCACCGTCGCCTCACCGACGAAGCGCTGCACATTGTCATTCGCCAGGGCAATCGCCTCGACGGCGGCTCTATCCGCATCCGCCGGCACCTGGATGTTGGCACGCACCTTCCCGTTGACCTGCACCACATAGGGCAGACTCTCCTGTACCAGTGCCGCCTCATCCGGTTGCGGCCAGTCACTGGCCAGGATCTCCTCACCGAAGCCTAGTTCCCGCCAGAGGTGATGGGAAACATGGGGTGCGATCGGCGCCAACAGTCTCAACACCAGGGAGAGCCCCTCTTTCAAAATCGCCAGATCCTGGTCTGAGCCGCCGAGCTTATAGAGGATATTGGTCATCCCCATACTCGCGGAGACCACATTGTTGAAGCGTTGCCTCTGGTAGTCGTAGAGCGCCTTTTTCAACAGTTCATGCAGCTCCCGTCGTGCCGCTTTCTGCGCCTCATCAAAGTCAGTCACCTCAGCGAGGGGCTGGCTGAGCTGCTGCTGATACCCGTCAACCAGCGCCCACAGGCGTTTGATGAAACGGTAAGCTCCTTCCACGCCATCGTCACTCCACTCCAGAGACTGATCGGGGGGAGAGGTGAACATGGTATAGAGCCTGACGGTATCGGCGCCATAACGGTCGATCAGTGTCTGCGGATCGACCCCGTTGTTCTTCGATTTCGACATCTTCTCGATGCCGCCGATCTGAACCGCACTGTTATCCGCTTTGAGGAGTGCCGACAACGGCCGTCCCTTGTCGTCACTGCTGACGTCCACCTCAGTCGGGTTGTACCAGTGTTTGCTGCCATCCTCCGCCTCACGGTAGTAGGTGTCGGCCACCACCATACCCTGGGTGAGCAGACGGGTGAACGGTTCATTGCTGCTGACCAGCCCCGCATCCCGCAACAGCTTGTGGTAGAAACGGGCATACAGCAGATGCAGCACGGCATGCTCGATACCGCCCACATACTGGTCCACCGGCAACCAATAGTCGGCCCGCTGATCCAGCATGCTGTCCGCCCCTGGGCAGGCATAACGGGCGTAGTACCAACTCGACTCCATGAAGGTGTCGAAGGTATCGGTCTCGCGTTGCGCCGCACCGCCGCACTCGGGACAGGTCACATCTGAAAACTGCGGGTTGTTTTTGATCGGGTTGATGGTATTTTCGTCGTAGACAATCTCTTCGGGCAGACGTACCGGCAGATCGTCCAGGGGTACCGGCACGATGCCACAGTGGTCACAATGGACCATTGGGATCGGTGTACCCCAATAGCGTTGCCGTGAGACGCCCCAGTCCCTGAGCCGGTAGTTCTTGGTCTTACCTCCCTTATTCCGCTCCTGCAGCCACTCGGCGATGGCTTCGAAGGCTTCTGCAGAGGTTTGCCCGGTAAACGGCCCGGAATCGACCAGCACACCCTTTTCAATATAAGCCTCGGCCTGAATATCCAGCGCCGATCCATCCTCCGGCTGAATCACCTGTTTGATGGGGATACCATATTTTTTTGCGAAGGCGTGGTCCCGCTCATCGTGACCTGGCACCGCCATTACCGCGCCTGTGCCATAGGTCATCAGGACAAAATTCGCCGCATAGACCGGCACCGGATCACCACTGACGGGATGAATTGCGTCGATGCCGAGCGGCATGCCCCGCTTCTCGATCGTCTCCAGTTCCGCCTCGGAGGTGCCACCCTGACGGCACTCCTCGATGAAGCCTGCCAATTCAGGATTGTCTGCCGAGGCCTCCAGGGCCAACGGATGTTCCGCCGCAACCGCCACATAGGTCACCCCCATCAGGGTATCCGGGCGGGTTGTATAGATGGTCAGTCCCTGCTCAGCCCCTTTGATGGCGAAATCCATCTGCACACCATAAGAGCGGCCGATCCAGTTGCGCTGCATGGTGCGCACCTGCTCCGGCCAGGCCTCCAGCCCGTCGATCTCATCCAGCAGCTCGTCGGCATAATCGGTAATCTTGATGAACCACTGGGGGATCTCACGCCGCTCCACCAGCGCCCCGGAGCGCCAGCCCCGACCATCGATCACCTGCTCATTGGCCAGCACGGTCTGGTCCACCGGGTCCCAGTTGACCTGGGCATTCTTGCGATAGACCAGGCCCTTCTTGTAGAGCTCGGTGAACAGCCACTGCTCCCACTTATAGTAGTCGGGTTGACAGGTAGCCAGCTCCCGCTGCCAGTCGTAACCGAAACCAAGGCGTTTCAGCTGGGACTTCATGTAGTCGATATTCTGGTAGGTCCAGGCCGCTGGCGCGACCCGGTTCTTCAACGCCGCATTCTCTGCCGGCAGGCCAAACGCATCCCAACCCATGGGTTGCAGGACATTCTTACCCAGCATCCGCTGATATCGGGCAATCACGTCACCGATCGTATAGTTGCGCACATGCCCCATATGGAGCTTGCCGCTGGGATAGGGAAACATGGAGAGGCAATAGAATTTCTCCTTCTGTGGATCCTCCGTGACTTCAAAGATCTTTGCGCTTTCCCAGTATGACTGGACCTCAGCCTCAAGTTGGGCTGGATCGTATTGATTCTGCATATTCAGGCCTGAAATTGTGATTATCTCGGATAATCGCGGAAGGATACCGCAGCAGGCTGCCGACAGAAAGGTTCTCGACTGAAACTCTTCGCCCGGCGGCGAAATAGTTCGCTTTCAACCGCAGCAGCGCGGCATCGATACACCGCTGTGGCACTCAGACCGCGAGTTCACAGCATGAAGTCTTTTGAGGGGATTATTGGGAAGCGGCCATACCGACCATGGAGCTTTCCGGGTACATGAGGCTGAGGACCATCTCGATTGCCTCCTCCCAGGCCATTTTCACCTCAGCGTCATACTCGTCATCAAAACGCTCGATGGTGCTCAACAGGGCATCCCTCCACATCTCAAAGTGACGCTGATCCACTTTCAGACGGGTGTGGATACGACCCAGCATCTCTAAATAGAGCACCACACCCGGTTTGCCCATCAGAGCATCCTCAATCATCTGCAGAGTCTCTTTCAATTTACCCTTCAGCTGATCCATGTCCCGGGCATGAAAAATCGTGGCGATCTCATCCGATTGAGCGATGAAATGGTCATAGAAGGTATCGTAGAAGCCCTGTTTCAGACTGATCCGACGAAGACTCTGTTGAAAGCGCTTTAAGTTGGTTCTAGTGATCGTAGACATAATATTGGCCAATTGCTCGCCCAACTTAACGGCAGACCCGCAGAAAACTTTCAGAACCAGTTAACACTATTCAAACGGTATTCATAAAATTCTCGGCACGCAGATTCCTCAGCTGATTCATGCATATGGTCCAACAAGTGGTACTATTAGCCGGTCTGGCCCAAGCCTGCAACGCAACCGCATGTCTAGGCAGGCCTAGGGAGAGCGGAATAAAAACCACCAAGAGCTTAGGTAATGAAGCTGATAATACAGATCCCGTGCTATAACGAAGAACAAACCCTGGCCCTGGCGTTGGCGGAACTCCCCAGAGAGGTAGCTGGATTCGATCAGGTCGAATGGCTGATCATCGATGACGGCAGCACCGACAACACCCGCCAGATTGCACTGGATAACGGTGTCGACCATGTGGTCGGATATACCAAAAACCAAGGCCTGGCGAGAGGTTTCATGCTGGGGCTCGATGCCTGCGTCAAACAGGGTGCGGATGTTATCGTCAATACCGATGCAGATAACCAGTACAACGCCGGCTACATACCTGACCTGACCAAACCCATAGTCGAAGGTAAAGCCGACATGGTGATCGGCGCCCGACCGATCCAGATGATTGAACACTTCTCACTGACCAAGAAGATGCTGCAACATCTGGGCAGCAGCGTGGTGCGTAAAGTCAGCCATACCAACATCCCCGATGCGCCGAGCGGATTCCGTGCTTTCAGCCGGGAAGCGGCGATGAAGCTGAATGTGTTCAACGAATACACCTATACCCTGGAGACCATCATCCAGGCAGGCATGAAACAGATGGCGGTCACCTCGGTGCCGGTGGAGGTCAATGAGGACCTCAGGCCATCCAAGCTGGTGAAGAGCATCAGCAGCTATATCAAGAAGTCGATCATCACCATTCTGCGGATCTTCGTGGTCTACAAACCGTTTCGCTTCTTTCTGGCGATCGGTCTGGCCCTGTTCAGTCTGGGTATGATATTGGGTTTACGCTTTCTCTACTACTATCTGACCGGGGACGGGCAGGGCCATGTGCAGTCGGTGGTACTCGCCGGTGTGATGATGGGTATCGGCTTCCAGACCTTCCTGGTGGCCTTCATCGCCGATCTGTTGAGCGTCAACAGAAAACTGCTGGAAGAGGTGCAATACCGCTTACGAAAGCTGGAATCGGAGCCACGGCCGAAAAACGAGTGATGGCCCGGATTTGTTTGGGCGATCGGTCCGGCGACTAACGCTCAGTCCCCGCCCCCACCCGCCACTCGAGATAGATCAGTGGCAGATAGGCGAGAACAGCCAGCAGTGCTCCCGAGCCGGAGTATTCAGAGGCCAGCCAGGCCAAAGGGGTTAACCAGCCAAGGTTGATCATCAAGCCAGCCAGCACCACCCAGCGGTGGGCCTTGGCGCGCGCCTTCTCAGCAGACGCCCCCTCAGTCTGGAACTGAGCAAGCCGTTGACGGGCGAGGATCTGATAGGCGTGTTTGGCATGAGGTCGATACCACGGCTCACCATTCAGCATGCGTCTCACCAGGGTCCAGCTGGCATCCACTACGAACAGCCCGAGCAGGATCACCCAGCTCCAGAAATCGATGCCGTAGTGCTGGGCGGTAAAACTGGCAAACACTCCCAGACTGAAACCTAGGAAGCCACTGGCCGCATCGCCCATGAAGATCTTTGCCGGGGGCCAGTTCCACACCAGGAAACCGGCCACGCCACAACAGAGCAGGATCTGCCAGAGGACGATCAGCGAACCGGAGTGATTGAGAAGCAGGATCATTGAAGCGCTGCAAAGCACACTGATCGCCTGCAGGCTGGCAATGCCATCGATACCATCCATGAAGTTGTAGAGATTCAACAGCCACACCAGCAGCGGCACAAACAGGATCCCCAGCCACCACCCTTCGGCGCTCAACCAGGGACCGAAAGAGACCGCAGGTGCGCCGATCAACCCGACAGCCACGACCGCCGCGAGCAGGTGGACCATGAACCTGAGGCGGGCCGACAGATCCCGATGGTCATCAATGAAACCGATCAGCGCCACCAGGCCACCGCCGATCAACAACACCCAGGCCAGCGGTTCGATTCCCTGCAACCGCGCCGGATCGAACAGGATTGACCACAACAGCAGCCCCAAATAGATCAGTACAAACGCCAGACCACCCCCCCGGGGGGTTGCCATCAGGTGGGAGCTGCGGGCGTTGGGATTGTCCATCAATCCCCGCCGCAGGGCGTAGTGGCGTAAGAGCCAGGTCAGCAGTGCCGAGAGTATCAGAGTCAGTCCGCCCAGGTGGATCCACTGCATGGCTCTAATCCATTCCTCCGATCATATCCCTGAGTCCCGCTTCGACAGATTGCTTGGGTGTCCACCCCAGCAGACGCCGGTTTTTATCGAGATTCACCTGAAGATCGCCACACAGCCGGTCGATGGCAGCCGACCTACCGCTCAGCCTGCCCAGCAGACGCAATACCCTGTTCGGCAGGGGGAAGAGTTTCGCCTTCACCCCCATCGCCTGCGCCAGCATACGGATCAACCGGGGAGTGGAAAGATCTTCACCATCGGCCACCAGAAACGCTTCACCCGCGGCCGCAGGATGCTCAATACAGAGCTGCAGAAAATCAAGCAGATTATCGATACCAACCAGGCTGCGTCGATTCTCCACCCCGGCCAATGGCAGCGGCACACCGTTGCGAATCCAGCGCACCAGACTCTGCAAATTGCCCTTCACGCCAGCCCCGTAGACCAGCACCGGCCGTACGATCACCAACTCCATATCACCATTTGCCAGGTAATCCTTGAGGGCCTGTTCAGCCTCCCATTTGGATTGGCCATAGGCATCCTCCGGCTTGGCTGGATCATCGGCAGCCAGGGGCTTTGCCGAACTGCTCTCCCCGTTGACCTTGATACTGCTCAGGTAGACGAAGCGCCTGACCCCAGCGACCATCGCCTGTTCCGCCAGGCGCAGACTGCCCACCACATTCACCTGACGAAACAGGCTCAAGGGATCGTCTGTACTCTCCCGCATCACATGAGCACGACCCGCCAGGTGGATCACACTATCCACACCCTGCAGGGCCTGCTGCCAATCGCTGTCGGCGGAAATATCCCCGACCACCGTCTGTTCACCAACCTGCCATGCTGCTTGCCGGCTGCGTAGCGCAGCCCGTACCGAGTAACCCTGATCGAGCAGATAGGGGCAGAGATGCGTGCCGACAAATCCATTCGCGCCGGTAACCAGGATCTTTTTCATGAATCGAGCGCCTGCCTGTAGATCGACATATGCCTCTCAATCACCTGTTCGATGGAAAACTCCGCCTCAGCCATCTGCCGCCCCCGCTCCCCCATCGATTGGCGCAGCGACTCCAGATTGATCAGTCTCCCAAGCGCCTCAGCCAGCGGTTCACTCTGGCGGGCCGGCACCAACAGGCCGTTTTCACCATCGATCACCACTTCACGACAACCCGGTACATCTGTTGTGACAATCGCCCGGCCACTGGCTACCGCTTCGAGCAGCACCTTCGGCAGCCCTTCACGGTACGAAGGCAGACAGATGATGTTGGCACGCCGAAACACAGCGGACATATCCTGCCGGTTTCCCCACCACTCCACATCACTCTCCCGCGCCCACTCAGCCAGTTTTTTGGCCGGCACCGATTTCGGATTACTTGGATCGATGCCGCCGACCAGGGCAAAGCGGGCCTTCACCCCCATGGCATGTAACTTCTGAGCAGCCGCAACAAATTCACCAACGCCCTTGTCCCAGAGCATCCTCGCCGGCAGGACCACCAAAGGCACCTGAGCCGTTTCCGGGGTCATATTGAAGTGGGACAGATCGACCCCGGAGCCCCGGATCAGCTCAATCTTCTCCTGGCTCAGGCAGCCCTCATCAAGCAGATAGTGGTAGTCGTCATTGTTCTGCACAATGACCCACAGGCGATCCCTGGAAAAGAGCCAGCGATAGCTGCTCAATACCGCCACCCGGGCCAGGGAGCTGAACCAGCCACGGGCGAGAAACACAAAACCCAGCCCGGAAATCGCGTTGACAACCGCAGAAACCCCAGCCAGGCGGGCAGCCAGGGTGCCATACAGCACCGGCTTGATGGTGACATGGTGAACCAGGGTTGGCTGCAGCTTTTTATAGAGCCTGTAGAGACCGAGAATTGTCTTGATCTCGGCGAGCGGATTCGCGCCGCCCCGGCTCAAGCGGACGGCATAGTGCCTGAAACCCTCTGCCTCGATCTGTCTCACCGCATCCGAAGTGGGTGTCGCAACCGCAACCTGATACCCCTGATCCCGCGCCGCCTGAGCCAGGGGTAACCGGTGAGAGAGAAAAAAACCGGCATCGTTGACGACAAATAGTACAAGCTGTTGCTTCATGTATCGGAAACCACTTTTTTAAAGATTGCCTAGCGCTGAAATACACCCATTCAGTACCCGCTCAACTACTCGCCGATTGCCTGATGGCGGAGACCAGCCGTGCGGTCATCACCGCCAGTGAGTAGTGCTGCTCTACCTTGGCTCGACCTATTCTACCCATCTCCTGCCTGAGAGGCGTACTCTCGATCAGTTGGATCAGCGCCGACTCCCAGGCTGCCGCGTCCTCAGCCAGATAACCATCCACCCCATGCTCGACGATCTCCCTGTTGACACCGATAGGCGATGCGATCACCGGCAGGGCACAAGCCATATACTGGATCAGCTTATAACCACATTTTCCTTTTTCCCAAAGTTGATCCGCCAGCGGCATCACCCCTACATCGAACTGCTGGATCAGCTCCGCCTCTCGCGCTTCCGACCAGTCGACACACGCCACCGGCAGCGCGGCAATCGGTTCGATCCGGGCACCGACCACCATCAGTCGAACCGGGTATTTTTCTGCCACCGAACAGAGTGGCTCGCGGAGCAGATCCAGATAGCCGGCGGTGGTGGGGGAGCCGATCCAGCCGATGGTAAAAGGTGAATGCTCACTTACCGTTTTAGGCTGATAACGAGCCACATCCAGCACCGTCGGCAGTCGCATCACCCGGGGTGCGCCTGCCGCTTCCGCCCGCTTCGCAAGATAGTCATTGCCGGCCGTGACCAGGGTTGCGCTGGCCATCACCCGATCGATCTTTTTTCCCAGCAGGATTCGCACCAGTGCGGATCCGGACTGGTCGTAACGGTGGAAGATCGCATCATCGTAGTCAACCAATAGCTGAAACCCCAACCGCTTGAGCAGCTGCTCAACAGAGGCGGGCATCCAGGGGAACAACTCCTTTTCCACCCACAACAGGTCGAATTCCCTCGCCTTGAACAGCTGTTTCAAACGCGCCCAATAGGCTGAGAACAGCGCGGCAGGCCGCTTTCTTCCCGAGGCATAGAAATCTTCCAGATAGGCCTCTGAGAAGAGCGGAGAGACCGACACCTCAATGCCGTTCCCGGCCAATCCCGGCAGATACTGATAGGACCGCAAACGACTGCTGGCGCCAAGCCGCGGATACCGACTGAGCAGCAGCACCTTCATTGGGCCGGCCTCAGATGCAGCATTTGCAGCAGCCAGTTGCGCTCATTCTGTTGCAGCACCCAGCGCCAGACAAACAGCCCGAACAACAACAGCAACAGCGAACTGAAGAGAAATTTGTTCAACAGACCATCCAGCTGGGCGGTGAGTAGAAACAGCATCAAGGCCGCCCCCATGGAGAGCATGAAACGGCGGATGGAAGTGCGACACTCCGGAATCAACAACAACGCCATCACATACAGGGCGATCGCATCGACAAAGGCCCGGACGGTCCAGACAACAGCGGCACCCAAAATTCCGTAGGCCGACAGAGCCCACCACAGAGCGGCCAGATAGAGGGGCAGCTCCAGCATGTGTAACTTGGCAGACCAATCAGGATGGCCTGCAGACTGCACCAGATTGAACGGCACCAGGGAGAGGCCGTAGAAGAAAACCCCGACCGCCAGCCACTGCATCACCAGATAGCCGTTCTCGGCAAACTCCCCGCCAACCCACAGATTCAACCCGTCATAGGAGAAGGCGATGATCAGGATAATGAGAGGAAACAGGGCGATGGAGATATAACTCAGCCCTTTGTTGAAGAGTCGGGCCGAATGCTCCCGGTCGGCGATCCCGCCCCTCGCCAGGGTGGTCGATTGGGCCGGCAGCAGTACCGAAACCACCGCAACAGGTATCACCAACAGTCGGGAGACGATCTCATAAGGGGTGGTATAGAAGGCCACCGCGGTAACCGTCAACACCGCACCGATGACAAAACGGTCCATCGAGACCATCAGCGGCACCACCATATTGCTGACCGTCATCCAACCGCCAAAGCCCAGCAATTGGCGGGTCTGAGTCTCGTCGTAGTGATAACCCTGCCGAACCTCGGGCACGATACGAAACATCAACAGCAGATGGGCAATGGTGGCCAGCAGTCGTCCGACGACCAGCACCCCGACGATCGGATAGAGGCTGTTTGAGAAGGGTAATACCGCGACTGGGCCAAGAAAGGTCAGAATACCCATCGGAATGCGGATCGCGGTAAGCAGATCGAAACGCTGATAGGCCGCGATCACCCCGCGCAGACCAACCGTGGTGATCACCAGGGGTATGGATGCCGATAACAGGTAGAAGGCCTTGAGGGTTTCATCTTGCAGCTGCACAGGCACATTCAATACCGTGCCGACCAGCCAGGGCGAAATGATCAGGATGATGATGAATCCGGCAACACCGAGAATGCCCATCAGGGTCAGGGCGGTCCAGGTCAGGGCCGGGATATCAGCTTCCCGCTCCTCTCCAAGACACTTCGCCACCAGTACCGTCAGCGCACGTCCGAGACCGAAGTCGAACAGGCTGAAATAGCCGACGAACATCCAGCTGATGGCCAACAGACCAAAGCGCTCCTTACCGATCTCATCGATGAGGATTGGAATGGTAACGATAGCGACCAGAAACGGAACCGCCACACTGAGTAGATTCCAGATGACGTTTTTCGCCAACCGGTTACCGCTTGTGAGTTCTTTCTGTCTATCGTTCATAGGGCGCTTGTCGATTTTTTCATTGCCCCGGCTGATCTGCTCATCAACCACAGGGCAAACCGAGCGTACTCGCTCAATCCGGCTTTTTCGCCCACACCGTCATACGCCCGGTCTGACCGAAGATGGCCGCAACACAGGCAAACGGATAGAGCAACTGATACAAACGCACTTTATCAGAGGGACGACCGACAACCCAGCGCTCCAGCCGATGCCAGCCGCGCTCCTGCAGCAGATAGCCCAAGCTGGAGAAGAGACTGCTGAGCACCCGCTGATGGTGCACGGCCTCAACTTCCCAGCCAGCCTGCTGGAGCAGTTTGGTTATGGTCTCAGGGGTGAAGTGGTAGAGATGGTTGGGCAGCTGCAAGGCAAACCAGCGGGATTGAAACAGCTTGAATTCGAGGGATGCCGCATTCGGTACCGAGAGGGCAAGATAGGCGCCGGGTTTTGCCCAGCCATAGAGTTTTTTCAATCCCATGAGAGGATCATGAAGATGTTCGAGCACCATCCAGCCGGTGATCAGGTCAAGTTCTGACGCGTCGAGGTCGACCGATTCCAGGGATCCGGTATGGACCTGATAACCGTTCTCTCTGGTGGATGCCGCTGCCTGTGGTGAATACTCGATGCCTTTTACCTGCCAGCCCTGATTGGCCATTTTATGCAGATAGTTACCGGAAGCGCAGCCCACCTCGAGCATTCTGCCCGGTTGCAATTCAGGGATTGCCTGAGCCTTGGTATCGAGCAGGGATTTTATCCAGCACTTAAGCCCTCCGGAGCCATTGCGGGATTTTACCTGCGTGCCCAGATAGGGAGGATAATCGTCCGGATAGTAGAAACCCATGCTGGCTGGTGTCGGTCGGGGATCCGTTCTCAACAGGCCGCAGCTGTCACAACGCACCACCTGAAACTCGCCGGGCAGATTGTTGATCCGGTCATGTCCGGTCAACACCGGCTGATCAGCCGAAGGACACCCCAGCGGACAGGGTCTGGACTCCAGTTCGATTGTGTTATTGGCCACCTGAGTCTATCCGGGCCTAAGCCCATCGCCAGCCATGTATGTGGTAGAAAATGAAAGCCGATTTGGCAAACATCAGGATATGCTTCAGCCCCTTCTTCGAGGCATTGCCACCACCGTGCACGATCCGTACTTCGGGCACATAGGCGATGATCGATTGTTTGGCGATCCTGATCGAAAGATCAAAGTCCTCGAAGTAGACAAAGAAATCGGGTGAAAAACCTCTCACCTTATCGAGCACACTGTGGCGCACAAACATGAAGCAACCGCTGGCCATAACCTCCTTACTCAGCGCATGCTGATCCATTTCATAGCGCATCTCATACTCCTGCAGACGCTCTGAAAAATAGCGCTTCACGGTTCGTGGTGCAAAACCGCGCAGGAAAAGATCAAGCACCGCGGGATAGCGCTTGCAAAGATATTGCTTATGCCCATCCGGATCTTCCGAGTAGGGAGACAACAAACCCACTTCCGGGTGTTTTTCCATATAATTGAGGGCTTCACTGAAGGCATCCTGCACAACCTCCACATCCGGATTGATGATCAGATGGTAGTCACTCTCCTGGTTGAGGATCACCAGATTATGCGCTGCCCCATAGCCGATATTGCCACCGGTACCGATTACCATCCATTGATACTTACGTGCTCCGACAACCTGCCCAACCAGCTGTTTGACCTTGCTGAGGATACTACCGTTATCGACCACCACCACCGTCGCTTCAAGATCGCTTCTTTCAGCCAGGGTGTAATCGAGGGCGCTGACGATGCTCTGCAGGGTATCCCTTAAGATATCCAGTCTACTGTCATAATAAACAATGGAGATAACCAGTTTCATATATGAATCGTTCAGTAGAGTTGCATCATTTACCCGACGACAGGGGAAACATTTATACCGACAAAAGCCGGCCTACCCCTGATCTGTCGCTTGCTTCTTTATCTTCTGTATATTTTCAACCTGATTGCTGTAAGTATCGACCAGCTTTTTCACCCCACTGGGCTTCAGATAACCCTCGTTACCCGCATGGATATAGGTAGCATAAGTTGCTGAAGCAGACATCAAGGCCGCATTGACCATTTGCACCGGTTTGCCTTCATCCTTCATCTTATTGGCGAGCTCGACAAAACGGCTGGCCAGTGCTGTAAACTCTTCGATATCGGCTTTTTCAGACATCTCGTTCAATCCTCTTCGACCCCTTTCCAGTTCAGAGAGAAATCCTCTCCACAGCGGGTCAGGTTCGGGTTATAGGCTGGATCCCGCTCAAGCAAGGGACCGTACTTATCCAACATGTATTGCGCTTCTCCGGAGAAGCGGCGCTGTTTCTCCGGCGTATCCTCCGCACCACGGGAGGCTGACTCATGGTGGTAAAACTCAGCATAGGGTGTCCAGAGGTTGTTGTACCCCTGCTGATAGATACGGATACAGATATCCACATCGTTGAAGGCAACCGCAAGGTTCTCCTCATCGAAACCGTCAACGGATTCGAAAACCTCTCTTCTGACCAGCATGCAGGCTGCGGTAACCGCGGTGTAGTTCTGCACCAGCACAGAACGCCCCATATAGCCACGATTCTCCTCAAAGGTGTATTTCATGGCATGGCCCGCCACGCCACCCAGACCCAGCACCACACCACCATGCTGCAGGCGGCCATCCGGATACCACAAGCGGGCACCGACGGCGCCGATCTCAGGACGCACACCCTGACTGACCATCTCATCCAGCCAACCGGAGGAAATCACTTCGATATCATCATTCATAAAACAGAGCAGTTCGCCTGTTGTCTGTTTTACCGCAAAATTGTTGATCGCTGAAAAGTTGAAGGGATGATCGTATCGAATCACCTTCACTCTATCGACCGACGCCAGTTGGGAGAAATATTCCAGGGTCTTGGGATCATCACTCTGATTATCGACGATCACAATTTCATAGTTTTTGTAATCGGTGCGATTTTTGATGCTTTCGATACACTGGCGAACCAGTGCTTCACCATTGCGTGTCGGGATGATAATCGACACCAACGGCTGAACTTCCGGCAACGGATACTCAACTCTTATCATGCCGGCGATCAGTTTTGACTCGCTGACCTTGGCCTCGATACCACGACTCTCAAGATCATCCTTGACCGCATTGATCGCCGCCTTCATGGCATAGGATTTTGCATCGGCACCGGATGCGGTGCTCTCAGGAATGGCACGCCAATGGTAGAGAATCCAGGGTATGTGCCGCACCTCTTTGCGGGTATCCAACTCACGCAGGCAACGCAGCGCAAGATCGTAGTCCTGGGCCCCTTCATAACCTTCCCGAATACCACCCACCTTCTCCAGCAGTGAACGTCGGTAGACTCCGAAATGGCAGATCATGTTATGCGAGCGCATCAGGTCCGGATTGAAATCGGGTTTGAAATAGTGGTCGTATCTCACATCTTCACTATTCAGCTTATCCTCATCCGAATAGAAGACGGAGGCATCCGGATGAAGGATGATCTCCTGGGCAACAAAAAACAGGGCGTGCGGTGCCAATACATCGTCGTGATCCATCAAACCAACGAACTGGCCGGTTGCCAGCTCA
This sequence comes from Candidatus Thiodiazotropha sp. AKAK2, assembly GCF_058244685.1. Lineage (NCBI taxonomy): Bacteria > Pseudomonadati > Pseudomonadota > Gammaproteobacteria > Chromatiales > Sedimenticolaceae > Candidatus Thiodiazotropha > Candidatus Thiodiazotropha sp. AKAK2. The sequence goes on from NZ_JBSYOP010000022.1 coordinate 119,736, forward strand.
AGCGCAGAGTTGGTCGCCGCTGAGATATGCCCATTCTCTTCCCGATAGACTACCTTGATTCGCTTGAAACGGGTTTCATACTCCTTCAATACCCGTTTGATATGGGTTTTCGTCGAAGCGTCATCCGCAATACAGAGCTCCCAGTCATCGTAGGTCTGTGCCAATACGGAATCGATCGCTTCACGTAACCAGGCCTCTTCCACATTGTAGACCGGCATGACAATCGAGATCAGAGGACGACCCTCCCACTCGTTCAGCGCTTCGATCGATTCAAGTTTTGGCAGCCCAACCGGCTCCACATCCTTGATCCATAGGGAGTAGGTATAGGTAGGCGAGGCATGATCGGTCAGCCGATTGCGGATCGCGGTGAGCCCGCCGGCTTTGTAGAGACGCTTGCCCTCTTTGACCCAGGTTGCCAGCATTTTTGGGTTTTTGATCAAGCCGCCAATGGCCGGCTTGAAGCGCCGGAACAGACTCAGCGGCAACATCAGTTTTGTATAGACACGCCAGCCGGTACTGTTGGTCACATCGTGTAGATGCTGCTTAGCGCTCTTCAACCGATGTTCCACCGCATCCTTTTCGTGACCCATCGAGCGAACGGCCCGCTCACTCATTTTATATTGATGGGATAGCTCATCGTTTTTCGCCTGTTCGTCAGTCAGTTTGGCCTGGGTTTCATGAAGAACCCTGTTCAGCTCCTGTTGTTGATTCACCAGCTGATCACGCACCTCGATCAACCCATGCATCTCATCTCGCTGCTGCTGCAACAGCTGATCGCGCTCATTCACCATCTCAAGACGGGTCGCCGCCGTCTCTCCGGTCTGATGCAGTTGATCGTAGAGATTCCGGTAGACCTCGATCGAGGACTCCATCGGTTTGTCAGTCAAAGCCGGAAAATCCTCGATGGATACCAATTCGTCCGGATGAGCCGTGACGATGAACTGAAACGCCGCCGCCTCAGGCGTATGAAACATCCCCAGCGCTTTGTCTGAAGCGCTCAGTCCCAGATTCTCAAGGCGACGAACGATCTCCGTATCCGCCATGTCATGAAATGTGTACGAAAGTTCATCCACCCGGAAACCGCTGCGAACGAACAGCTCTCGCAATGAATGGTAGTTGAAGAGATGAAGATGGGTCCGGTCGAGAAGACCGGTATCCTCGTAACTGAAACGCCCCTCGAGTAACTCAAGTCGCAACGCCGCATGAGCACCATTCGGCAGAGAAGCGAGCAGTCGGCCATCCTCTTTCAGATATTTCGGTAGTTTTTTAAGCAGAGAGATCGGGTCTCTCAGATGCTCCAGAATATCCGCACAGGTGATGATGTCGAAGGGTTCGTCACCCAGTGACTTCAACCAGTTATCCTTCTGCACATCACCAACGATCACCTGGTCGCAGTGCTGCTTCGCCTTCTGCGCCATGGCGCGATCATACTCCACACCGACCACATAACAGTCGAGTTCCCGGCGCAGGTATTCAGACATATAGCCGGTCGCACAACCCAGTTCCAGAACTCGACTACCCTTTGGAATTCGCTTGACCAGCTGAGTATGGGAGTTGTTCTCCACATTCAGATCAAGCTTGAAATCGTACTCGGCCACAGAATTTTTAACTCAATTACTCTTTGACAGGTTGCTGCTTATCCAGATCATCGAGACGCTTGGCAATATACTCTTCTACCAGATCCTCATAGATTGCCGCATCGTTGCTCTCCAACAGCTGATCGAAGTAGGCTTCACGTCTGTTGCGAATATAGTCTTTCGTCAACTTCTCAATAATGCCCAATTTCACCTGTTCGAAGTTCTGCTTTTGCGGTGGGAACTTCTTAACCAGCTTGACAATATGAAAGCCAAATTCACTCTCAACTATATCACTGATCTCACCCGGCTTATTCATATTGAAAGCCGCCTGCACCACAGGCTTGACCATGGCGCCCCGCTTGAAAACACCCAGGGTACCCTGGTTGTCCTTGGATCTGGGATCTTCTGAATAGATCGGCACCAGATCTTCAAAAGTTCGCCCCGCATCGAGCTCGGCCTTGACCTTCTTGATAATCTTCAGAGCCTCTTCCCGAGTATGGTGCTGAGCCAGCCGGTCTGTGGTCGAGATCATAATATGTTTAGCATCCACTTTTTCAGGAATACTGTACTCATCCGGATTCCCAAGATACTGCTCCTTGGCCGCATCTGCGAAATCGGGAATCGGCTGTTCGTCAATCTGTTTCAACCGCTCCAAATAGAGCATTCTCTCCTGCTGACGTCTGATTTTCGCCTGTAATAGTTTATTGTCAGCCAATCCCTGCTGTTTGTACTCATCAGCCAGTGCCCTGATCAGATAGGTTTGGCGGAGTAGTTGCAGAATCTGTTTCTTGCTCGCCAGGACATCCTTCTGCGCTTTAGCCGGTCCATCGACAAGCAAGGCGTCCAGATCAATTCGTTCAACCTTGATATCACCACCAAACATTAAAACATCCTCCTCAGCGGAGAGTGCTGGCGCCAAAAGAACGCCCAACAGACCAACAAGGAACAAACGCATTACACACCTCGAGTAACATCAAGCTATCATCAATAAAAAGGAGGCAATTATACTCATCCGTCAGGTTTTCTGTACATACCAGACAATCTGAGTGACTCACCAGAACAAATCTTCAAACATAGAGTATTTAACTGCCGTTAAAGTTCTCTATCCAAGTATCAGAAGTAGACCCAGTGGAAAAAATCGATCAAAAAAAAAGGCAGGCCCGAAGGCCTGCCTCTCTACAAGATCGCCTAAGCGATTTGTATTAGTTGCGGTTTACGCTACGGATCAGGTCAACAGTCTCACCGATCTGAGCAGGACCGACATCAGCAGCCATGGCGGAGAAGCCGATGGCAGGAACACCAGTGAAGACGCCAGCGCCAGCAGCGTTGATGCCACCAACAGCTTCAGTCAGGTTGGCGATGCGGGTGTCGGTGTTGTAGTCGTAGTTAGACATACCGATCATGACCCAACCAGCCTCGAAACCAGGATCGAGAGTCCAGTTGAAGACGTTCGCGGCAGGTGTACCCAGTACAGAAGCACTGGAACCGTCGTTACGCTGAACACTAATCACGTTTACTTCACGCTCCAGAGCGATGACGGTAGGTGCGTCGATCGGTACAGGAGAGAAGTCATCGCTACCAGCAACTACAGCAGCAGTCTGCTCTTCGTAGTCGTAGTAGGTCAGGCTAACCTGAACGTCAGGAGTGCTGCTAGCAAAACCAGCGTTGGTACAAATGGTGCCAGCACCGTCATTTGGATAGTCGTTACCGGTAGTACCAACGTTAGGAATGGCAACAGATGCACCATCGTCAACACCGTCATTCAGGGTGCCGACACAAGCTGCAGCAGTAGCGTCCAGCTGGTTGGTCAGGATACCGCCGTTGTAGACACCATGCTTACGCATTGGGAAGGTCACAACGATGTCGGTACCGCCGTTGATGCCAGCTTCAGTGAAGTAAGGAGCAGCAACAGCGTCAGCACTCAGAGCCACAGCAATCGGGAATGGGTTGGAGCCCATTGGGATTGAAGGGTTAGGAGTGATGTCGTTGACAGCACCGGTATCGAACTCAGTCAGACTCAGAGCGCCGGTAGCTTTAACAGCAGTCGCATCAGCGTTCAGCATTTCAGCGGTCTGTACATCACCAGAGGCCAGCGAAGGCAGCAGGTAGTTAGCCGCATCGTTTGAACGATAGTGCTGAGGAACAGTGGCGTATCCATCAATGTGGGTGCCCTGCTCAACGAAAGCCGCACCGTCAGACGCGTTGATCATGATTGCGTAAGCATTGATGCCGCCGCGATCAGGTGCAGTGTAGACCAGACCGGCGTTGATGCCGCCAGCTTCATAAGGGTCAGCCACGTTAGCGTCAGCAGCAACACCTTCAGTGGTCATAGAACCAGGGGTGAAACCGTTGATGCCAGCAGCGCCAGCAGTCCAGGCGTCGCTTACAACAGAGCAGTCAGCAGGCATGCCGGTCGCATCATGCAGAAGACCTGCAGGGATGGAACGGTCGTTGGTAGCAGCGGTAATAGTACCGTCAGCGTCAACAGCACCACCGTCGATTTCAGCAGTCTCACCACCGTCGGAAGCAGGACCAGCACCATCAGCGATGGTACCCATCTCGATAACCTCAACGTAACCTTCGGTCAGGTCTTCGTCGGTAGTAGCATCGTAGATGTTACGGAAGTCAACACCAGCCTGAAGCAGAGCTTTGTCAGGGAAAGTACAAGACTCGTCTTCGGTGATGATGTTGGCAACACCAGAAGCAGCATTCAGACGAATAGTACCGTTCCACACGTCATAAGGAGACATGTAGATGTTGAAGTCGAGCACGTCAGCAGAGATGCGAGACTCACGGAAACGAACCTTGACCACCTTGTAAAGATCAGTGGTGTTGGTGATATTGATGTTGGTGAGGATATTGTTGTTTACATTGTAGTAAGGAAGCAGCGCAACCTGGCCAGTACCGTCAGTATTGACGTAAGCCGCATTGACTCCGGCTGTAGCAGTAGCCATCAGCATGGCTGCAGCGATCTTAGATTTTCTCAACACAGTTGTGTCTCCTATTTTCTTGCGTGTTAACACTAAAAACTAACTGAGCCTGTTATGCGGCCAGCTATAAGCCATGAGTCCAGGCACTCCGCAGAGGATTATTGACTCAAACCCATGACCTTTCAAGGGAATGATCATTCCTTTGTGAGGAAAGTCTCAGGCCACAAACAACCCATAAGTCCAATCTCACGCCAGAAGTCTACCATAAATCTGCAAGCTAACAAGCAGAATTGTAGCAAAAAAATGAAAAAATGTTGCATATTTACAAATGACAGCAATAACATGTTGTAAATACTACAAAAAATTATTTCCAATTTTGTCACAAAATTCGAAACGCCTGCACAGTCCAGGTTGCCCACAAGCATTAATTTTCCTGTTAAGTGCTTGCTTTAATGCAAAATAGTAGACAACTCAAGAATAACCCACCATAACATTCTGTAATTATAGGGATTATTTAAAAATGTATCATAAAAACAACAGAAACATTTTTGTTTATCACTTTACCGTGGGAAGAAATCCCCAAACTCCGTCCTTATCCCTAAGCCATTGTTCAATAACAACACTTTCGGTACGAGCCGGCGATCGCATCATCGGATGACGAATCTCCATCTGAATCTTGATATCGGCCTTACAGACATCTTCTTTACAATTAACTTTCTGAACCTCGGCAGATTTCCACAAACCCACCCCTTTTACCGTCTTCATGTAGTGGGAATAGGGTGTGACCAGCCGATATCCAGCGGAAAGATAGTCGTAAGCGGACTCCACACGCCCATCAACCAGCAGATTCCATCGCTCCTGGGCGCGTGTTGCGACAATCTCCTCGTCCTTCTGAGCCTGAATTTCCGGATTGGTGGCGCATGCGCTCAATAACATCACCAGCACAAGCAGAACGCTTTTTCTCACAATTACAGGCTCCTGACACAACTTATGTTCATTAAAAGTCCAAATTCTACGCAATCAGCTGACAGCCATCAATTGACAGATCGATGGTCGGCGACCGATCAGACCTCTCCCCAGTACATGGGCAGTGCCTGCCACTGCCACCAGTTTCCCGGATTTTGGCGAATTCGCTGCTCGATATCACTCACCAGGAGAGCCAACAGCGCTTCGCTGGATCGACCCTCCACCTCCACAGGTTTGTGGAAATTCAACTTAACCCCACGACGATGCTCATCCACACTGAATGGCTGAATCACCGCACCGACCCGCTTCGCAATCTTGATCGGCCCTTCCGGAAAATAGCCATCCTGTCCGAAAAAAGGTACCGATACCAGACCGGGACTCCCCTTTCCGTACGGCACATCGAGAAGAATCGCGATCGGCCTCTCCCGCAGGGCCTCCAGCAGGGGCCGCATATTGGAGACCCCCGGGGTGACAAATTCACTGCGATAGCAATCCCGCAAGCGGGAGAGTTTCAGTCTGCGGTACTGGAACTCCGCTTCCGGCAGCCCCCATGTATTGCTCTCTTCATCATCCCGGGCCAGCGCACTGGTCGGAATACCATACGCCGCAGTGGTGACGCCCAGCATCCAGAACCGCCCCAAATGGGCCCCGGCAAAGATGATCGGCCGCCCCTCCCGACGATAGGAGAGCACCGATTCAAAATTCTCCACTTCGATGAAGCGGCCGACCTGTTCCGCACTCATCAGGCCGGGATAGTACCAGGTATCCAATATTTCACGCTGTTGCATGGCATAGAAATAGCGGGTCCACTCCTCGTAGGCCTGATCCGCCAGACCGGGTATTCCCCGTCGCATCTGATGGGCGATCTGAGTGGCCATCTCTTGATTGCGGCGAAACTCACCTCGGCCATACAAACTGGCCAGACGATACGAGACATACCGGGGCAGATGGGACAGAGCGGGAAAAAGCACCCTGTATTTGAGCCGGAGATCCCACAGGTTCAATCTCTCAGCCACCTCATTCATCCTCAACATTCATATCATCAGATGCCATCACATCATAGCAACTCACCGGCCGGGTGAATCGGTAATATTCACACCAGTTCAATTGACCGGTCATGGTGTGATTACGGTTCAGGCAATAGGTTCCCACTGATGGCTCATTTTAACCATTCCGACCTCACTGGTCTCATGTCGGACACGAAATTGACAACAAACCGGACGGGAATCGTAAACATGCAGTCCGCTGCGGTCAATCAGCCAGGCCTCAAGGGCGTAATCCCCGGACATCAGATTGATCGGATCAAATACCAGCCTGACCCCGTAACGCTTGTCAGCGATCGGGTAGAGACCCAATTGATCGATCAAGGTTGATACACCATACACCTGAAGTCCATCGTTACGAATCAATACCAAACCGATATGCACATCATCCGCTGGCCGGGAACCGATATCGGCCTCGACCCGAATCGCAAAATGATCGCCGGTTTGATAGAGCGGTATGTTTTCCGGCGTGTCGATACCACCCTCCAACACCACCTCGGTCAGATAGACATCGCCGGCCGCCTCAGCATCCGGTGCGGCACGATCTCTGCTACCCGCTTTTTGCCGCTGCCTGACAGAGTCCTGGTAGTCATCCACCACCTTGGCTGACTCGCCCATACCCATGACCACACCGTTCTCCAACCAGACAGCCTGCTCACACAGCTCCTTCACCTGATAGAGATTATGCGAGCAGAATACCAGCGTTCTGCCCTCATCCCGAAACCTCATCATCCTGTCCATGCTCTTTTTCTGAAACAGGGCATCTCCGACGGAGAGGGCTTCATCCACGATCAGTACATCGGGATCGATCGAAGTGATGACGGAAAACGCCAAGCGTACGAACATGCCGGACGAATAGGATTTAACCGGGCGATGGATGGCGACGCCCAACTCGGAGAATTCAATAATCTGCGGTGTTCTCTCAGCGGTTTCCGCCGCAGAGAGTCCCAACAGGGAGCAGGCCAGTTGAATGTTCTCCAGCCCGGAAAACTCCGGATGAAAACCTGAGCCTAGTTCGAGTATGGCGGATTTTCTGCCTTCTATATGCAGGCTGCCGGTGGTTGGTGTCAGCGTCCCCGCAAGTAATTTAAGCAGCGTAGATTTTCCTGCTCCGTTATCGCCGATCACACCAAAGGTGGTGCCCTTGGGGATGGTCAGATCGATGGGTGCCAAAGCGTCGACCTGATTGTGAAACGGCTTACGCAGCAACCACTCCTTGAAGAGATCGATCGGCTTGGCGTACTGTCGGTAGCTCTTCGACAGCTGTCGGGCTTCGATCGCGGTCAAAGGAAGTCCTTCGCCCGATGCTGCAGGCGACTGAACAGTGCCCCCGTGACCACCATGATGATCAGCGCCGAGAGTCCGACAATCAAAAGATTATCCACTGGCCAGGACTGCTCAAGTATGACTGAGCGATATGCCTCGACCAGCCAGGTCAGGGGATTACCCTCAATCAACGGACGAAAACTCTGCGGGATCATCTCCACCGGATAGATGATCGGAGTGGTGAAAAAGAGCGCCATCATGATCATCGGCAATACTTGACTAACATCCTTGATGAAGACCGACAGTATCGCCACCAGGGGCGCCAGGGAGAAGGTCAACAACAACCGGAGGGCGATCAGTGCAGGAAGCAGTATCAGGGTTTTGCCGGGAGGATAGCCCATAACCCAGGCAGCAAACACCAGAATCACCAACCCCAGGACTTCCTGGATCAAAGTGCCAAAGGCGGCAATTGCCGGAAACACAATCGCCGGCATCTGGGTCTTCAGCAACAGATCACGGTTGTTGGAGAGGCTGCTGCTTGCCTGCTGCAGACCATCCTGCAATGCGCTGAAGGGCATCAACGCGGCAAACAGATAGAGCGCAAAATCCCCACTGCCACCATCAGGCCGGAAGCTGATTTTCAGAATCCCCGAAAAGACAAAACTGTAGACCAGCAGCAGGAACAGGGGCTGCGCCAGCAGCCACAAGGGCCCCAACAGGGTACCTTTTATTCTGAGCAGGGTATCGCGCCGCACCATCAGCATGACGCTCTGGCGATGCCGGTAGAGGTCTCGATAGATCTTGAACAAGCGCCTTCAGTTTCCAGTCTAGAGGGTAAAAGGCGCTATGATACATCAGAACCCGATGATTGCCGAGCCAGGCCCACAACAGCCTGAAACAACTCGATTGAGAGCAGCGAGCGATCGACCGCGAATGGAGGCTCATCACCGCAAATGCTCGCCAATGACAAAACAGAATTTACCGCATGGTCCTCCAGGACCTGTCGATTTCGCAGTTCGGTTCATGCTACCGTTCCAGAAATCTATTGATCGGGAACATCGCTTGTCCGTGTCAATACTATCCACAACAGCTTGCAAGGTTGATTTGTGCCGGTTCGACAAAACCTGATCACCGCGGCCCTACTGTTCGGCCTGGTGGCACTGACTTTTTTACTCAACCAGAACGCTCTCTCGGGAAACTGGCGTTTCGATGACGGTTGGCTTCTCGATTATGCCAGCCGTTTTTCCCCCTTCGACTATTTTTTCAATCCGGCAATCACCCGGGGCTACTCGCTGAATAACCTGACCCCGACAAACCCACTGATTTTCGATCTCAACCTATGGCTGTTCGGGTTTGATCCAAAAGGTTTCTATATTCAGCACCTGACCACCCTTGCCGCTTGCGCGATTGCCAGTTACTTCCTGTTACGTTGCTGGGTTAGCCCTCTGTTTGCCTTTCTTGGCGGGGTTCTTTTTTTAATTGGCGCACCGACACAATTCGTTGCCCAGCAACTGATGGTCGGCCACTATGTCAGCGGACTGCTGTTTAGCATACTTGCGATCTATGCGTTTCAGCTCAATCTGAATAGAAGGCACTGGTTACTGACACCCCTGACAACTCTGTTCTATGTGATTGCCACCACCTGCAAGGAAGTCTATTTCCCCCTGCCTTTCGTGTTGTTGCTGCTGCCGGGCCAATCACTCTCAGTCCGACTCAAGCTGGCGCTGCCGATGCTGATCTGGTCTGCCGCCTATATGTTCTGGCGACTTGCCGTGCTGGGATCATTTGTCGGTGGATACGATGCAGGTGGTCAGGCATTTTCATTGAGCAAGGCGGTGCAATCCTATGGCGCCATTCCGGAACTGCTGTTTGCCACACCCTACCTGCCTTGGTTACTGAGTCTGATTTTCATTGCATTGATCGTCACCCTGGCACTCAGAAAACGACTCAATATTCCACTGATGGTCGTTGCGCTGCTTGCGGTACTGCTGCCACTGCTTCCCCTGACCCAGCACCCCGGGATCACCGAGGCCAACCGCTATCTGCTGCTTCCCTGGTGGCTTTTCACGATGACACTGATCATCGCCCTGGCAAACACGGACTCCCTGAACATTGGTTTGAAATCTGTGATCCTGCTGATCTTCATGGCTGCGGCGGGAACTCAGGCATGGCAGGCACAACAGGCCATGCAATCCAGAATCAGTCGGTTCGACGCTGTGTATGGGTTCTTTCTGCAGCCGCCGACCGGCGGGATATTTTACGCCAAGGAGATCAAGGACGCTTACTATCTGGACACGGTACTCAACGGCGCCAGATACGCCCAGGCCAGAGTATCGGAAAAATCGACCGAGAAGCTTCCCCTCTTCATGGATTCCCGCAACCTGAGGTCAATCGATACCGAACAGAAAAGCATCTGGCGTTATGACACCGATTGCCAATGTATAATCAATATTTCAGATCGGATAAAAAGTGGAAAAAAGCCCAAGCCAAAAGCGCCGAAAATCCTCACTGTTGCCATCTCGCCCCCCTATCCCCCACTGTTCGAAGCAGGCCCTGGATCACTCAGCATGAGCATGCAAAACGAGCAAAGATTGCAGTTTCAAGGGCACTCTGTTCACCCGGCCGATGACTTTGAGCATGAGATCATTCTGATCACCCCGCGGCAGCCGAAACGTATCAAAAGCAAACTTGCACCAGTCAAAGCAGAGTCGGCAGGGGAATACCGCTTTACCCTGACACTCGATTATGCGGATCGCGACAGCCGGGATCTGGCGGCCAAACAGAGCTGCCTGCTGATCCGTTCCGCCTATTCACCAATCCGTCTGTTGCCCAATCAACAGGCTAGCGTCTGCAACGACTTACTGTCATTAAAACCATGAACACCCGTCTCACCAAAACCCTGCTCAACAAGGTACTGAGCCGACAGTTTCTGAGATACCTGCTGGTGGGTGGCGCCTCCTGGGTGGTGGACTTCCTGGTTTTCCTTCTGACCTATTCCCATATCGGCATCGTACCTGCGCAGACAATCGCACGGGTTGTCGGCGCCCTGGTCGCATTTGCCGGACACAAGCTCATTGTTTTCGAGGATCGGCAATTCACCCCTCAGGCGCTACGCCAGCAACTCATTCAATATCTGATTCTGTGGCTTGTCTCGTACACTCTCAGCATCATCCTGTTATTGGCTTTTATCAATCTGCTGCAGCTCCACCCCGTGGCCGCCAAGCTGATCACCGAGGCTATTATCATAGTCATTAACTTTGTTACGATGAGACGCTACATATTCGCCTCAAAAGCCGGAGCCTGACATGTTGATCTCCTTGGTTGTTCCCATCTATAACGAGCAATCCGCTCTGTCGGGATTCTGGCAAAACCTGGAACAGTGCCTGGCTGGCAGTGACACACAATTTGAGGCCGTGTTGATCGATGACGGATCGACAGACAGCAGTTGGGAGGCGATCAAAAGTCTGGCGAACGACAGCACCATCCCGATCAAAGCGATACGATTCAGCCGAAACTTTGGCAAGGAGGCGGCGATACTGGCTGGACTTCGCGCAACAAGCGGTCAGGCTGCCGTCGTGATGGATGCGGATTTGCAGCATCCCCCCGCCCTCATCCCGCAAATGATTGAACACTGGCAGAGTGGAAAAACCAAAGTGGTTGAGGCAGTGAAACGCAAGCGCCAGGATGAATCAGCCCTAAGACGCCTGGGTGCACGACTCTACTATCGGCTGTTCAATCTCTCCAGCGGCATGAAACTGGATGGAGCCAGTGATTTCAAACTGCTCGACCGGGCAGCAATCGATCAATACATCGCACTGCCGGAAGTCGGCCGTTACTTTCGCGGCCTGACAACCTGGCTCGGCTTTGAGGCGATCGCTGTCGAATTCGATCCTCCATCCCGCAATGCCGGAGAGAGTCATTGGGGTGCGGGGCACTTGCTGCGGCTGGCCCGTTCCACCATTATCAGCTTCTCCTCACTACCTCTCAGGATTGTGACCTGGTTTGGATTTGCCGGCCTGGTTTTCAGTTTGGGACTGACAATTCAGACCTTATGGTATAAATGGCAGGGCTATGCCGAAGCCGGTTTTCCAACAGTCATACTGCTGATACTGGTGATGGGTAGTATGATTCTACTCGGGCTCGGGCTGATTGGAGAGTACATTGCAGAGATCTATAGAGAGGTTAAGCGACGGCCTATCTACATCATTGCTCAATCGCTCCCATCCCCTCGGGACTTCGACGACACAGACAGTAAACAGGGGTGATGGCACGATCGAACTATTGGTATCATCAGACTGTCTGAGTAGACGCTTTGTAACCAACGAACCTCTGAGTATTTCACTTTTCGTCATTCCGGCGAATGCCGGGGTCCAGCAGATGGATTCCGGCATTCGCCACAATGACGGACTTATCAGAGGCTCCTTAAATCCAAACAGGTATTAATTCAAGACTATGAAAAACAAGTTTCTGATCTTCTTCAGTTTACTCCTCGGCTTTGCACAGACTGGCTTTGCGGTTGAACTGAACACCCACAAACAGAAGTACAGTTATGCGATTGGACTTCAAATCGGCCAGATGCTGGTTGCCCAGGATATCCGCGAAGTGGATGCGGATGCTTTTGCCGCGGCGGTATCCGACTTTCTGGCAAAAAAGCAGCCTCAACTGAGCCAGGAAGAGATGCAGGCCGCACTCAGGAAATTCTATGGGGATGCTAAAGCGGCCCGAGCGGAACTGGCCAAAGAGAACCTTGCCAAAGGCACCAAGTATCGTGAGGAGCATGCCAAACAAACGGGCGTGACCGTGCTTAAAAACGGCCTCCAGTATGAGGTGATGTCCCCGGGCAATGGGGAGCATCCGAAAGCGGATCAACGGGTCGAGGTTCACTACACAGGTAAACTGATCGATGGCACTGTCTTTGACAGCTCCCACTCAAGAGGTAAACCGACACAATTCAATCTCAACAGTGTCGTGCCAGGATTCCGTGAAGCCATCACCAGAATGCAGCCTGGCGGTAAGTGGGTTGTTGTGATGCCACCTGAACTGGCTTATGGCGAGAAAGGTGCCGGTAAAAAGATTGGCCCCAATGAAACCCTGACTTTCGAGATCGAGTATATCGGGCCGGTTGCTGCAGCTCCGGCGAAGAAATGACACAGTCATGAATCATCGGGTTGTACTCAGTGGGTCGTGATCATCTAGTAGGCCACTAGGGCCTGCTAAAAACTAATAGAGCGCTTTAATTCACGGACAATACACCACTGAGTTCAACCTGGCCGATTAAGCCAAGCCATCCTCTTACTTAACCGGCACATAGAGCGAAGTTTTTATTTCATTTGTATGACCGACTTCGTTCGGATCATTCTCATAGAATTCGAAAGAGGCCGCCTTCTTTCGTGGCTTGATCTTCTGCATCTGCAGATGGCTATAGACTTGATACCAAGCCAATTCCAGAAACTGATAACTCCCTTGCATGGTGACTTTGTAATAGCGGCCAGCAGGGAACTGCTTCTGCTTGAATCCGGATTGCGTCACTTCCTGATTGACCGGCAGGCACATATCACACTTGAAATACATCGTCTGCAAGTCAACGTCATGGTAACAGGTGAAGGGACAGCCGCTGGTCAACTGCTGATTCTCCGCGGCAAATTCACCCAGCTTCGAGAACCCTTCCGCCATCGCGGTTTTCATCGTCTCCAGGTCACCCTCAAATGGAATCGTCAAGGCAGTTTGCGCAGGCATCTCGACAACGCCTGCAAAACTGAAACGGGGGTACTCCGCACCAGGCTCAAGTACGCCACGTAACATGGCCAAACCGGTATCGTAATCCTTGCCCACATATTCAGCGATTTTTTTTGTCATGAAGCGAAACAGAAAAGGCATGCTGCCAGACATATTCCAACTTACCTGTGTATTGCCCTCATCCAGCCGTTCCAGTTCCCACCAGACCTGACTGACCGACTTGAATGGGCGCAGGAATTCAATCTTCTGCTCTATTTTGTCTGATCCTGAAAACTTCATATGGGTCAAACGCCCGGCGCCAACCGTCTCCCCATCCCAGCTGTACCAGCCACCCTGCTGATCCGGTGCATCTGAATATTCGAGATGTGCCTCCGGTTCATGCATCAACCAGGGACTCCATTCCGGCCAACTTCTGAAATCTTTTATTTTTTCAAAAACCTGCTCCCGAGCAACCCCGATCGTCAGACTTCGACTCACCACGAATTCACCTTTCAAGGTTGACAGATAGATCAGGGGAACAGCGAGTATAACGACAAATAGAACAATCAATATCGTGGTCATGGCTCTCTCCATCAGTGGTCATCTTGAGTGACAAACTACTACCAGTTAAGCATATGCTCCAGTAGCAATCCTGAATTAGGGGTTGTTTGTATACTCTTTCCGGCGAATAGGGGAGAGAGTCAGTTGACGGGTTAAAACGACGAAAGTCACTCAGTAGAGTAATCCTAAAGCTCGTACTCCAGGAACCTGACAGAAGATGCCGGGTTATTGATTGATTCTTTTTTCAACCCGCTTCTTCAGATTGAGAAGATTGACTGTCTCCAAGGTCGGCATGATCTGCAAACCACTGAGACGGATTGACGTCATGTAGATTGGATATTTACTATCGCTTTTTCTTAAACTGTTTATGTACTCGGCGACTACCGAATAGAGCGCATCACCATACTCCATATGCGTGAACTCCCGTTCACCACAAACCAGCGAGACCAGCCTGGCATCCGCATCAGTACCGTCAGCAACCAATACAACTTCCATATAATCATCGGAGCTCTTCAGCGGCACACGGCGTTGTTTGATCCGCCACTGACTGTTTTTCCCCAGCATCAACTCATAGAATTCCGGCTCAGCCAGCAGGTCACTCTCACTACTCAGCACCAGGTTTCTGAGCTGTTGCAGGCTATTCAGAAAACGCCGTTGCTGCAACATCAAAAAGCGTGGGCTATCAGCTTTCAGGGATTGTCTAAACAGTGAACCTTGTTCATCGAGAATATGGATATCGATACCATGGGGTGTGACCTGGAAAAACAGCTGAATCACATCCGGTTTATTATATAAATAGAGGAGCGGATAGGGACTCTCCTCAAGCACTTCTGCATCGAACTCCAGTGGACGGAATACCTGTTGTGACTGCATCAACTCCTCCAACAGGCTTTCAAACGACTCAACACTACGCCAGACAAACTCTTGCTGTTTTTTCTGAACTATATAGAAATCCGCTCCCATCCTGAACAGATAGCGACCATAGCTGAATGACTCCTGCTTGAATTTTTTTATGACATGTTCAAACAGCTCATTGACCCGATAACCGATCTGACTGCCACGCACACCAGAAAAACTGAAGGCGCTTATTATTGGCTGCTTATCACGCTCATCACTCGGCATATTCAAGACACTGCACAGCGCATCCATCAATCCTTCCGGTCCCTCATGCCGGGTCACCAGAATTTCACCCCAACTGGTCAAAACCAGCTTTTCCAGATTGATCACCAGATTGGATCTGGCAGCGGCAAAACTCAGAGGGTCGTGACGTTCGCTGGTCAGCTGTTTGCCCTCTCTGGTCAAAAACTCCATGGGATCTGTGCCGATATTGAGAAACAGCCCTACGGTAACCGCATAGGCTGGCATCGCTAAGGTCTTCATCCCCGCAGAAGGGGGCATCAGATCAGGGAACAGTTTTGCAATACTGCGCTGCAGAGAGAGCAGCTCTTTTCTCGTCAGCTCGGAATCACCGGATACCAGAGTAATGCGGGTATGCCTGGACCAGACCTGATTGACATGACTCCATACCAGTATTTCAATCAGATTGGTGGAGATCTTGATCGGCCGCTGTTCGTACAGATGTTCATCTTCGATGTTGCCGCGATACAGCATCCAGGCCGTACTGCCATCCCGGGCAGGCCGATAACTGAGAGTAAGATGATCCTCTGAGAGGTTCTTTGAGATACCCGGATTGATATGGTCAACTTTACCGGGTCTATGATCCAGGGCTGTATAGAGTTTTCGCCCCAGCAGATTGAGTTCGTGGGGATCGATATGACTCTCTTTGGCAAATTTTCTGGCGAAGTCGGTGAGCAACCGATAACTGCGGGTCAATACACTGACCAGTGCATTCCGCTCTTTGATCACCCGGTCAATTTTCCATTCCGAGCGGGTGTCGAGCATCTGCAGTTGAGTCTGACTCCAGCCCCACTGCCGGGTCAGTTTGAGCATCATTCGGCCGCGCCAGTTACCCTGCCCCTTTCTGACCTGACTCAAATGTTCGCCAACCTTGAAATAGAAACAGCGACGGGCCAGCTCAAGTCTGTCAGTATCTTTGTTAGCCTCTAAAAATTCTTCAACTTTCTGATAGAGCAGGATATAGGCATCCAACATATCGATGTCGGTCTCACCGGCATAAATCGCCTCCTTCGCCTGCTGGGCCAACCATTTCGGATGGGGATATTGGTGGCTGTACGCCTCCATGAGAAAAATCTTCAGGATCGATTTGTAGGGTGAATCGATGCCTTTATAGAGCTGCCACAAGGCAGCACCGAAGAACTCCCCCGCCTGAACCCGATTCAAGCCTCCCAGGTCAAACACCTCACTGGCTTTGATGAAACGATGGGACAGCAGATACTCGACATAGGTTTGATAATCGTCCTCCTGTTCAGGCGGCACCAGCCACCAAAGAGGGTAACGTCCAGCCAATAGAACAGCACTGCGATAGAACTCTTCCAGTAACAGATGGTGTTGGGTGGTGCCAGTGCTCTCCCGGGACAAACGGGACTTCTCCCCACGCCGGAAACGCTCCGGATCGATGAGAAAGATATGCAGCTCCAGGCTCAGTTCAGCCGCTGCCTTTTCGATCAGCTTGACCTTCTGTTGCAGCTGATCCCGCTGATGTTGGTTCAAGCTCGGATTGTGACAGAGCCAGAGATCGAAATCACTGCCAAACGATTGGCCAATGGTCCCGGTACTGCCCATCAGATAGAGCCCGTGAATATGGTAGACCCGCTGGGCCCGCCTTTTGTATTGAAAACTGCGACTCAGTTTGGCCGCCGCATCCAGGGATTTTTTCGAGGGACTGTAGTCGGGTATGCCGGTTACCGTGTCACTGCTGACAAAACCCGGCAGCATGGGATGATTGATGTGGAACAGCAGCGGCAGCAGATCGAGAAACTCCTGCTGACTGGGTCGCAACTCAAGATGAATCCGTCTCAGACGCGCCCGGTGCAGACGCATGAAACGTTGCCGCACCTCGTTGAGCTCTTTTCGGCTAATGCCGTTGTCGAAACTGATTGCTTGAGTATCAGGCATTCGACCTCCGTTGCAACCTACCCTGCCTGAACCCTCAAACCCTCTTAGGCCCGTTAGTGTACTGTCAGATCGATTCAATCGTACGGGTTATCAGGCGTTGCGGATCATCACCCTTCATCCATTCGGCAACACCGAACTGCAAAACCGGCACAGGATTATCGGCCAGATCCTTGAGCGCGCCTTCCTGACACTCCTGGACGATCTGCTGAAGTAGGTTTTCGGCATCTTCGATACTGGTTTCAGGCATCACCAGCAGGAACAACTGGTTCTCAAAACGACCGATCACGTCGGCCCATCTCAGCCGCTCGCGCAGATATTGTGACATCACCAGTATCGATTGATCCGGCAGAGACTGATCCGCACCATCCGGATGAGTCAAACGCATCGCACTGAGGGTCAGGAGATTGCCATAGCGCCGGCTTCGGGTCACCTGTGCATCCAGAGCCTGAATGATGGCTCTGCGGTTGGACATCCGGGTCAGTTCGTCAGTGATGGTGAGATCCTCGACCTGCTTCCGCAGCTCTTCACTCTCACGCTGGGCCTTGACCTGCTGACTGACATCCTGATAGAAATGCAGCCAGAGGGTCGCTTGTGAGCCATCTTCCACCTGCCGGACATCCCGTCGTAACCAGCGTTCCCCGTCACCGTTGAGAGAGAGATGTAGCATATCTGTCTCATCAAACAGGGCATGTAGCCCCTCGGGCAGCGTGTTTTTATCCTTTCCCACGAGCTCATCAACCGAGAGGTTAAGCATCGTCTCCAACGCCGGATTTATCCAGCGTATACAGACATCCTCATCGATTGCCAACATCCCGGTCGGACAAGCTTCAAAAAGGGCTTGATTGAAACTGATTTCAGCCATGTTTCGATTCCCTAGTTTCTCCATGATAGACGCTCTATGCAGCGACATACCATTATTATCGGTCTCTTTGATGTTTACGATGGCAGAGCCATGCTACAGCCTGTAACAGCGACCGGTTTCACAATTTCTTTAGTGATTTTGCAATTCGAAGGGGGGTTGGCAGCGACCGGCAACAGAGGGATCGTCGGCAGCCCAAGACAGAACTGAAAAAGCCTCAATATATAGACTAATAATCAACGAGATAGCGAACCACTACGGAGACCACCAGGGATCAATCCTGCCGCAACGGGGGCGGCAGCTGATGGAGTGCGATGATCAGTTATAGACCGCGGTGATACGCCAGTTGGTACCCTGCAGGCTCAAGTGGGCATGAACCGGGCTCTCATCCAGCTCACCGATACGCAGAAGCAATCTGTCGGGGCCGTCAAAAAAAGCGTAAGTCAGCCTATCGTAGACTCCTCCCCTGTCATATCGGGGATTGTGGGCCCGTAACTGCCTGACAACCCAATTCAGATCGACCATCTCATCCACAGCGTTTGAACCCAGACGCTGAATCCCGCTCTGCAACCAATCGATGAAGCCGTTGGAGACATCCCCGATATTACTTTCAACATTCTTGTTGAGCTTCCGCTTGATCTGCTCCCGTACCGCCTGCACATCGATCATCTGCTGCAGCGCCTGATGGTCATCATGAAGCAATGCCTGCTCCAGACGATAGACCGCCGTGTATGGCCAGGCCAGGAAGGCACCCAGAATCAAGGTAAAAAATAGAAGTAATGCTTTCATGATATGACAGATCCAAATCCTGCACTAAAAACCGCAGCCGGCTAATTATAGTGCATACGGATAAGCATCTGGCAAGGACGGGGCTCAAACCCAACTCAACCTGCTGCTGGATAATCAACCCGGAAATTGATCAGAGTCGGCATGAACGCCCATGAAAACAGGCACAGCATCCACTAGGAGCAAAGCCACAGACACTTTGCCCAAAAGTCAGCGGATCTACCGGTCTCAGTGGATCGACCCGCATCTGTCAGGGTCGAATCAGTGTCACATCAACCGGTGTCATTCACCGAATCCACGAACCCGGCCTGAGCCTGACAAGATCAGACATCAGGCGCTATGCAGAACTAATGCTTCTGATGACTGCGCTGAGGACGTTCCTCACGAGGCTTCGCCTCATTGACGCGCAGACTGCGTCCCCCTATCTCTTTATCGTTCAGCGATTTGATCGCTGTTTCCGCATGGTCTGTATTTGGCATTTCCACAAAACCAAACCCTCTGGAGCGGCCTGAAAACTTATCCATAATGACATTGGCGGCTGAAACATCACCAAACTCTGAGAACAGCGTTCTCAATTCGTCATCCTTAACGCTCCAAGGCAGATTTCCAACATAGATGTTCATCATCAACTCTCAAAAAACGTGCATGTATCTAAATCTACGCGCACCGGCCATACCATGCACTAAAACATCCGGGGCGTGCGGTCAATCACTGACCATGTTTCTGTCAAAAAACCGAGCATTTGAACAGAAACCCTTCCTTACTGAGTGTCACTTTAGTCCTTTTCTTCGCTTTGTACAGTCTCTAATTGCTCACTGGTCTCAAGCCAGCGTTCTTCACAATCGTTCAAATTACTGTCTACATCGCGCTTTTCCGCAAGCCAACGTTTCAATTCCTCTTTACGTGACTCATCGTAGAGCGAATTATCGCTCAACATGAGTTCGATATCCTTTTGCTTTTGTTGCAGTTGTTCAATTTGTTGTTCATATTTTACCAAGGCTTGCCTGAGTGGCTGCAGCCGCTTGCGTTGCTCGGCCTCCTGCCGTTTGCGCTCTTTTCGGGTGGCGGCGCTATGGTCACTGGATGGGGTTTGTTGCGCTCGACTGCTGACTTCCCGCCGCTCAGAAGCCAACCAGTTCGGGTATGCATCCAGGTCACCATCAAACAATCCGACCCGATTCTGATGTACCAGCCAGAGCTCATCTGTGGTAATTCGCAACAGATGGCGGTCATGAGAGACGATCACCATCGCCCCCTGAAAATCCTGCAACGCCTGCCCGACCGCATGACGCATCTCCAGATCGAGATGGTTGGTGGGCTCATCCAAGAGCAGCAGATTCGGCTTTTGATAGACCAGCAGAGCCAACACCAGACGCGCCTTCTCCCCTCCGGAGAAGGGGGCCACAGGATCGAGCGCCTGATCACCATGAAAACCGAAACCGCCCAGATGGTTGCGCAGTGCCTGTTCGCTCGCCGTCGGATCCAGTCGCTGCAGATGCAGCAGTGGACTGGCTTGCGCATCCAGTTGTTCCAACTGGTGCTGCGCGAAGTAACCGATTCGCAGCCCCTGTGCCTGATCGTATTCGCCATTGAGTGGTTTCAAGCTGCCCGCGAGGAGTTTAATCAGGGTCGACTTTCCCGCGCCATTCGGCCCCAACAAACCGATGCGATGACCGGGTTCCAGTGCCAACGTGACACTATCCAGAATCGGTTTATCCGCATAACCAGCAGCAACCTGGTTCAGCTTGAGTAGCGGATGGGGATTCTTCTCAGGCTCGGCGAACTCGAAATGGAATGGCGAGTCCACATGGGCCGGGCCGATCTGAACCATACGCTGCAGTGCCTTCAAGCGACTCTGGGCCTGTCTCGCCTTGGTCGCCTTGGCGCGAAACCGGTTCACATAACTCTCGATGTGGGCAATCTCACGCTGCTGCTTTTCATAGGCCTGCTGCTGATTCGCCAGTCGGGCCGCCCGAATCTGCTCGAAGCCGCTGTAGTTGCCGTTGTAGAGCTCGGCCTTCTGCTGTTCCAGATGGACGATATGGTCGGTCACCTGATCGAGAAAATCCCGATCATGGGAGATCATCAACAAGGTACCCTGGTAGTTGCGCAACCAGCTCTCCAGCCAGATCACCGCATCAAGATCCAGGTGATTGGTCGGCTCATCGAGCAGCAACAGATCGGAGCGACACATCAAGGCCTGAGCAAGATTGAGTCGTATTCGCCAACCACCGGAAAACTGGCTCACCGGCAGTTCGAAATCATCACTGGAAAAGCCCAGGCCATGCATCAGCTCACCGGCCCTGGAGTTGGCCCGGTAGCCATCCACCGCATGCATCGCATCGTGTAGCCTGGCGACCGCCACGCCGTCACCATCGGCCTCGGCCTGATTCAGCTCAGCTTCAAGTTTTCGGTATTCGAAATCCCCATCGATGACATAGTCGATGGCGCTGCGTGAGAGCGCCGGGGTCTCCTGGGCCACATGGGCGATGGCCAGGCCTGGCGGCTGGGTCAGATCACCGTGATCGGCCTGTAGATCACCGATGATCAGACTGAAAAGACTCGATTTGCCGGTACCGTTTCCACCGGTGACACCAACCTTCCAGCCAGCATGCAGAATAAAATCAGCACCCTCAAACAGCAGCTTGCTGCCCCGCCTCATCGCAAGTTGGTTAAAACGCAGCATCTCGTGTTACAGGCCCTAGTCTGGTATTTAATATTTCCGCAGTTGAATCTTCTGCTGCTGATCTTCCCAGCTCAAAAGCAGATGGTCGGAGGCGATATCCTGAATTTTCCACTGCCCCAGCTCATCACCGAGTTTCAACAGCCGGCTCTTTTTGCTCTTCTCTTCCATGATCATCGCGGATGCTGGCTGGCCTTGCGTGAGGATCACCCCCAGCAGCCTGATTTTCGGCACCCCAGGACGGCTGCGCTGATTGGTTGCCTCCGACGCCTGGTCTGCAAAACCCTGCCGGTCGGAACGGAACAGGGTACGCTGTGCGATCAGCCGGTACTGTTCCGCCTGCTGCTTCAATACCGGTCCGTCGTCACCGTCGACACCCGGCTGATTCTGCTTGCCTTCAGCCGCAGTTACACTGAGCGCCTGTTGATGACGCTCAGGCCAACTCAGCCATGTGTAAGCAATCGATCCGATCAGAAACAACCCCAGAGTGCTGGCCAACATTTTCATGACGTCTCTTTCCAGAAGTAGCCGTAAACGTCAAAACGGATGTCCAGCTGTTCTGCCGTATTGGGCTTGGATTTGGCCGGCGCAGCAATGGTCAAGCGCTCAAAAAACAGCAGTGGTTGTCGTTGCTCGATGGTCTGCACCAGTTTCTGCAGGCTGTAGCTGTCACCCTGCATACGCACTCTAACAATGATTTTCTCCGCCGACTCCTGTTCTGACTGGGGCTCCTGAACCAACTGGGTGCTGAGGGCGACACCGCCTGCCGAACCGATAATCTCTTTGATCTGCTGCTGTAACTCCGCATAGGCGATTCCCGGCGCCTTTGCAGTCAGATAGTTCTGCTTGATCAGTGCCGTCAGCTTGGCGGACCCCAACTCGGATCGTGCCTTTGTCTTGCGTTCAGCCACCCGCAGATAGTGCGCCGTTCGATGGCGGGCATCCTCCGCCACCTCCTGGTAGCCGCTCATCAGACCCTGCCAGCTCAGATAGAGCGTCAGCAGTAACAGCAGCAACAGCAGAAAGCTGCCCAGCAACACCAGGTTGCACTGCCTGTTTGTCCACACCGGCGGGGTCATGACTCAGGCCCTTGTATCAGGGTCATGGTGAGATCGAACTTCTCGTTACCCGATCTTCTGTCCCTCACCACCGGTGATTTGAAGCGCACGGAGACAAACATCGGTGAGGCTTCAAGCAGGGCAATCAGAGCCGAAGCCTGGTCCGACACACCACTGACGATCAGGCTGTCTGAGTTGAGATTGACTCGCTGCAGCCAGCTTCCATCCGGGATCAGGCGGGTCAGCTCCAGCAGAATGTCAGATACCGCCAGGTAATCCTGACGCTGGGCAGAGACCATTCCGATCGCCTTGCGCCGGGCGGTCAGTTGTTCTTCAAGACGCATACTCTCAGCAGCCTGTTCCCGGGCTGCCTGCATTTTATGCTGCAGATCGATGGCAATCTGTCGCTGCTGCCAAACCAGACCGCCTGACGTCACCACCGATAACAGCAATACAGCGACCCAGAGAAGCGTACTGGCGCTTCTACCGCTACGGGAGACTCCGCTCTGGCGCGGTTTCAGCATCAACGGCAGACTCTCATCGACCAGGGTCACCTGGCCAATCGTCAAGCCCAGCTCTGAGAGCATCTGATACCAGGGGTCCAGCCGCTGCTTTTGCACCACCGTCAGCCGCCCTGCCAGCCATTCTGTCCCCTGCTGCTCTGTGTCTGGGGTGAAATGGTAATAGACCTGATCCGCCTCAAAGGGTGACAGACGGTCCATTTCATAACCAAGCACGTCAACAAGATTGCGCTTCGCCGCCGACGGCAATCGAACCTGGCGTATCATCGCCAGCCGGGGATCGATTTCGATTTGCAGCTCGGGTTTATCACCACGGTTGTCATGATGCAGGAAGGGATTGAGCTTGGCTCTGCCCTGTTGTGGCGAAGTGAGTTCGATGGCCAATTCACCATCCGCCGCAAAGAACTCGGCGCCAGCGGGCGTCAACCTGAGCTTACCGCTGCTCCGGGCAGCCCCGCCGAAACGGGCAGCAAGACAGGATTTCACGGGATCTAAGAATTGATCCTGCAAAAGCCTGAAAACATCCACCCCAGCCAGTGCCGCCAAGTCGCTTACTCCTCACTCATCATCAAGCGGCCATGCGGCCGACGAAACCCCATAGTTTATCTTATCCAGCCTCAGTCTGTCCTTAGATTGTCTGACCAATGCTTCTGCATAGAGAGGCTGCTTCTCGCTCAACACTTTCACCAACACCCAGAGCCCCCGACCAAGACCTGCCCCGGATGAGCCGCCGAAGCCAGCGGACAAAGGGGAGGCGGATGTCCCACGTCGAGAGTAGCCGACGCTTAGGTATGGCAGCAGGCTTCTCCTCAACTCGGCACTGACTCCCAGCACCAGGCCGATCTCATCCACCGTGGTGAAGGGGGCGTCTTTTGCCCCGTAAGACATCCCGGCTCGCGCATAGTGCTCATCTTCCGCACCATTGAGCCGATGCAGTGAATCCCTGTCCCGCCAGTCGAGGATTGCATCGACGACACGGCTTTGCCGTTCAGCATCCACATCGACCGCCTCCAGAACCGACTTCAGCTGCTCGCCGGTAGCACTGTTCAGATCGAGTCTGATCCGCTCCTTGACCAGACGGATCTCCATATCGACCCCTTCAAACTGCCACTCATAGGTAATCCCATCAGTGAGCCAGGCGGTCTCCGCATCTGGGTCGTATCCCCGTGCCGCACCATAGTGGAAGGCTGCATCGGCCAAGGCCCGCAAACGCGCCTGATCCAGTTGATGGTGAGCCAGCGTGGTCTCGGTATGCACTGAAGATGAGACCGCTGAGACGATCACCAGCAACAGCACCAGAGCCCAAAGCACCAGCACCAGGACCAACCCCCGTTGTCTGCGCCTCATCGCACCGCCCCCCGGATCATCACGATCAACGGTGGGTAGTTCTGTTGCTTGCTGTGCAGAACCAAACGGATCATCTGTGGCAGTTTTTCACTCTCCTGCCACTCGCTGTGCCACTCATCCGGCACCCCGCGTTGAAGCGAGCCATAGTAGGAGAGCTGCAGATCACTCAGCTCAGGCAACAGCAGATGCTCACTGTAACGGATCGGATCAACATCCTGATCAGCCGGTTGCCACACCTCGGACAAAGGAGCACGCCAGTCCCGCCCCGCCTCGGGCTCCTGCTGCATCACCTCCGGATGGTAGAGCCAGCGTTTCAACAGCAACACCTTTTGCTCAGCCTCCCCCAGCAGCTCCAGGCGAAACAGGGAGGCCCCACCCAGGCCGGCCTGGGAGGCGGTGGGAGCCACCCAGCGAATCAGCTTTTGATCACCATAAAAGAGCGGCAGCGACCCATCCTCCGTATCGAAGCGTTCATTGGACATGCCGCCGAGACTCTGTTTCAGGTAGTCGAATGCCAATCTTTGGTCAGATTGCCGGGTGGTGGCTTCCGCGGCTGAATGCCAGCTGCGTCGCCCCAGATCCAGACCGGAGAAGAGCAGCACCATGATCAGACTCATCAGCACCAGGGCGATGAGCAATTCAACCAGGGTGAAACCGCGACTGGGAAAACCCGCGGTGGGCCGTTCAGTAACGCAAGCTGGACAACACATAGCGTCTGCCGGTTGCGGCCTCCCCCCAGGAGACCTCAGCTGTAACCAGAAAGGAGGACTCCTGGTAGACACCCGTCTCCAATGAATTCTCTTCAATCCTCAATTGCCACTCGTAACCGCTCTCGGAGACACCTTCGGTGCTGGAGACCTGCAACGGGATCGTTACTCCCGCTTGCGCGATCAGCGACTCCGCCAGGGTGGCGGCATGGGAGTGTTGTGCCGCGATCGCCAGACCGCGGCTGTTGCTGGAGAGGGCTTGCATCATCACCCCCAGGGTGACCGCCAGCAGGGTGAAGGCGACCAGAACCTCCAGCAGTGAAAAGCCCCGCTGCTGAATATTAGTGGACAAGAGAGACCCTACCAGTCAGCCAGTCCACATCGATACGATGGGATCGACCACCATCGCTGAGCGTGATCCGGCCACCGCTGGAGCTGCCATCGGGGAAAAAACGTATCCCGCCCTGCTGCTCGCCATCTCCCTCATCACTGGCAGCAACCAGTTTCAGCTCGGCTCCCTGAGGAATCTCGTAGACCTTCTCTCTGGGCGTGATGGTGTAGTGCTTATGCTCCAGGTCGAGTAGAAACACGCCCTGCTCACCCTGCGACACAGACCAGCCACGTAGAAATCTGATCGCCGAGGCCATCTCCTGACTGGCGCCTTTCAGCTTCACTCCCGGCAGTACCCGATTGATCGCCGGGGGAACCAGCGCCACCAGAGTGGCAGCGATAACCAGCACGATCAGCAACTCCAGCAGGGTAAAGCCTGCCGGTTTCAGGGATGACCGGGCCAGCTCACTCCCAACCATTGATATCCTTGGCTTCTCCTTCTCCCCCTTCAACCCCATCCGCGCCGAGGGAGTAGAGGTCATAGTCACCGTGCTCACCGGGATAGCGATAGATGTAGGCAGTACCCCAGGGATCTTTCGGCAGTTTGGTTTTCTTCAGGTAAGGGCCGTTCCAGTTATCCAGACCGTCCACACGCTGCACCAGCGCTTCCAGCCCCTGCTCACCGCGGGGATAGTTGCCCGTGTCGAGACGATAGATATCGAGGGCCGCCGAAAGCTCTTCGATCTGAATCCGGGCAGTTTTACTCTTCGACTCACCGAGCGCACTCATTACCCTGGGCCCAACCAGACCGGCCAACATGGCAAGAATCGCCATCACCACCAGCAGTTCGATCAGGGTAAAGCCTCTTACGCAAGCGCGTTGATTCTTATCATTCATCATTCAGTTTCTCTTGGGGCCTGTTAACATTTTTGGGCAGAGGGGTTGAGTTGCTCTGAACCCCCCACGTTAATCACTATCCACGGGTAGTACAACCATTTGCCGCATCAGATCGATCAGAAGGCCAGATCGTTGACGCTCAGCATCGCCAGCAGGATGGAGATGATAATACCCGCGACAATCAATCCCAGGCCGACAATCAGCACAGGTTCGACCAGAGTCAGCAAACGCTGCACGGTCTCGCGCACCTCGCGATCATAGACATCCGCCACATCGGCCAGCATGGCATCGATTTCACCGGACTCCTCACCAACCTGGAGCATTCTTATCGCCAACTCCGGCAGCAGCTTCTGCTCGATCAGCGGCGCCGAAAGTCCCTTACCCTGCTTCAGCTGCTGCGCCGCCTGATCGATACCTCGGGCAATATAGCTGTTGTTCAGCACCTCCTGGGAGAGCTTAACCGCATTCAGCAGGGTCAGACCATTGTTCAGCAGGGAGGCCAGAGTCCGGGAGAGACGCGCGGTCTCCACCTTCAGCAGCAGATCGCCAAACAGGGGCAGGCCGAGCAGCCAGTGATCCAGACGGTATTGGTTATCCCCCTTCTCCAGCCAGATGCGGAACAGGGCGATGCCGAGGAAAACCATGGCCAACAGCAGCCACCAGTAGTTGGTCAAAAACTCTCCTGCAGCTAATATGATTTGAGTGGCCACCGGGAGTTCCCGCCCCATGTCCTCGAACATCTGACTGAACTGGGGAACCACAAACACCAGCAGCACCATGATGGAGACGGCCGCCACCAGCAGCAGTATGGTCGGGTAGATCAGCGCCGAGCGGACACTTTCACGCAGTGCCTGAGAGCGCTCCATATAGTCGGTGATGCGTTCCAGGGCCTCCCCCAGCATGCCGCCGGCCTCGCCGGCTTTGATCATACTGACAAACAGCCGGGGAAAGATATCGCGCTGTTTTTCCAACGCCCGGGAGAAGGTGGCGCCACCTTTGATCGAATCGTTCAGCTCGTCGATCATATTGGCCATGTTCTCGTCACTGTTCAAGCGGGCCATCAGGGAGAGCGCCCCCTCCAGTGGCATACCCGCCTTGAGCAGGGTTGCCAGCTCTTTGGCAAAGGCGAGAATCTGTTTTCGGCCGACCTTCTTCTCCCGGCCGCTGCGGTAACCAAGCAATCCACGCAAACCGGTGACACGCTTCACCTCTATCGGTATCAGCTGATCACGCTGCAGCTCGATGATCACCCGGCGGCTGTCTTCAGCCTCCATCTCCCCTTGCAGGGTTTCTCCCAGCGAATTACTCGCCCGATAGCTGAACAGCGCCATTACTCATCCTCTTCGCTGACCCGCATCAACTCTTCATAGGAGGTCAGCCCCTGCAGCACCTTGGCCAGACCGTCACGATACATGGTATCCATCCCCTCCTTGATCCCCTGCTGCTGAATGGTGGATGCGATCGCCCGTTGAGTCACCAGGTGCCGCACCTGCTCACTGATCAACAGCACCTCGGCAATATTAATCCGACCGCTGTAACCGGTCTGCGCACAGCTTTCACAACCTGTCGGCTGATAGAGAGTGACCGGCTGCCCCTGATTGACCAGTCCGGCCTGGACAAATCGTTGAGCCAGGGTCTGATCGGCCGGATAGGATTTTTTACATCGGTCACAGAGTCGCCGGGCAAGGCGCTGTGCGACGATGGCATTCACCGTCGAGGCCAGCAGGTAGGGCTCGACCCCCATGTCCAACAACCGGCTGACGGTTCCAGCCGCGTCATTGGTATGCAGGGTGGAAAGCACCAAATGCCCGGTCAGCGCGGCTTGAACTGCAATGCGCACCGTCTCCGCATCACGCATCTCACCCACCATGATGATGTCCGGATCCTGCCGCACGATAGCCCGCAGGGCATTGGCAAAGTCCATCCCCACCTGTGGTTTGACCTGAATCTGATTGATCCCCTCCAGCTTGTACTCCACCGGATCCTCTACGGTGATGATCTTCACCCCGGGGCGGTTGAGCTGACTGAGGGCGGTATACAGGGTAGTGCTCTTGCCGCTGCCGGTGGGGCCGGTAACCAGAATGATGCCATTCGGTTGCTGCAGGGATTGCTGCAGCCTGGTCAATGAGGTGTTTCCAAAACCGAGCCGGTCGAACTCGAAACTGATACTCTTTTTGTTGAGTAGCCGGATCACCAGACTCTCGCCGTAAAGGGTGGGTACGGTTGAAACACGCAACTCCAGCTCATTGCCCTGGATCTTTACCGAAATTCGCCCATCCTGAGGCACCCGCTGTTCGGCGATGTTGAGCTTGGCCATGATCTTGATGCGGGAGATGATCGCCGCCGTGGAGTGGGCCGGCGGGGATTCGGCCTCGGAGAGAATGCCATCGATCCGATAGCGCACCATCAGGGTCTCCTCGAACGGCTCGATATGGATATCCGAGGCATCCGCCTCCACCGCCCGTTGCAGGATATGGTTCACCAGGCGGATGATCGGCGCCTCACTGGCCAGATCCTTCAAATGCTCGATGCTCTCTTCCGACTCCTGCTCATCGTCCAGGTCATCGACGATCTCGCCCATCGCGCTACGCCCGGCCCCATAGGCCCGCTCCAGGGCCGACTCGATCTCCGACAAGCGCCCCACTTTCAGCGTGACCGGACACTCGATAATCAGCTGCAGACCTTGACTGATGTAGCTCTGTCCGGGATCAGCCACTGCCACCACCATCCGCTCCGCCTCCACGGCGAGGGGTATGGCTTTGGCCTCTTTGAGAAAGCGAAAAGTGATCGCCTGGGTATGAACCGGCTCTTCGGGGTATTCAGCGGCATCCATGACGGCCGGCAGCTCATAGAGCTCTGTCAGCACCTGCACCAGGTCGCTCTCAGAGATCAATCCCAGATGGACCAGTGTCTCAGCTTCACTCTCACCGGTCTCCCGGGAAAAATTTTCGCCTCGGCCATGGTCCTGCGGAGTGAGGCGACCGGTCCCCCTGAGGTAGCTTAAAACGCCGGTTTCACCCGGTTGAAACGCTTGATCGATTGTGGGTAGTGACGACATTGACTCTATGAGACCGAATCAAACTTGAAAAATTCTCTGTTACTCACCAATAGTCACCGCTATTCTGATTTGAGCTCCACCCGGTGATCGATACTCTACCACGGCCCGGAACAATCGATTTATAAAAGCAGACTTCCGGTGTTTATCGGTATTGACTGAGATCCAATCCAGGGCCTGTACACACCTTGCTTAGCAATGCGGTTGGCGCATTCTAAAGAAACCGTAACAGGAATAATAGCCAAAGCGAATCAAACACCTGGGGAGGCTTCAAACGGCCGACAGCGAATCCGCCTGTTACCCGCCACAATTGGCTCTGTCGTTGCCGACTGAAATGCTGAAACAAGCACTTTACCCCGCCAATTCAACCAGTTACACACCTTCCAGCCTGATCAGGCAGGCACTTGCAAAGGAAGTAATCGCCAAATCTGCCAACTTCCTTCAATCACCAACCTCAGCACGGCCGGCAGAATGGGTTAGAATGCCCGGCGAACTAGGGCCTGTTAACACGAATCCAATACGCCCTGTTGTGCCTTGCTGGGTACAAATACAGACCCAGCAGGGCGTATTGGATTCGTGTTAACAGGCCCTAAACCAGCAATTTGTGCAGAGGGCCCCAGGAGTGGTTGCATGAGCCGACAGATCTTACCGCGTCATTTACGATCCCAGGGGGTTGCCCTGGCCCATGACGTGCTGATGGTGCCAATCGCCTGGTTTCTGGCCTTCTGGTTCCGCTACAACCTGGAGGTTGTGCCTGTCTCTTTCTATCAGGATGCGCTGCAGGCTCTGCTCTACATTCTGCCGGTTCAACTGGCGGCGTTTCTGCTGTTCGGTCTCTACCGGGGCATCTGGCGATTTGCCTCCCTCCCCGACATCATGCGGATCCTGAAAGCGGTACTGGTCGGCACCGTGGTCGGGGTAGCGTTACTGTTCGTCTTTACCCGGGCCGGCGGGGTACCCCGTTCGGTCCCGGTGATCCATGCCATTCTGCTGGTGATGCTGCTGAGCGGACCACGCTTGATCTATCGTCTACTCAAGGACAGACACCTGGATCTGGCGCCGGGCAAACGGGTTCTGATCGTCGGCTCAGGCAAAGCCGGTGAGATGCTGGCCAGAGACATCCTGCGCAACCGGCGTGGCGACTTCAGGCCGGTGGCCTTCGTGGATGACAAGCAGCGTCGCCAGGGACGGGAGATTCACGGCCTGCCGGTGGCCGGCACCAGCGAGGATATCCCGGCACTCTGTGAAGAGCTGAGTATCGACATCATCATGCTGGCGATCCCTTCCGCCTCATCCTCGCAGATGCGACGGGTGGTCGAGTTTTGTGAATCCTCCGGCGTGCCTTTCCGCTCTGTACCCCAGCTCAATGACCTGATGTCGGGGAATGTTCAGATCAACCATCTGAGGCAGGTCTCGATCGAGGATCTGCTGGGCCGTAACCCGGTCTCCCTCGACTGGCAGGCGATCGATGCCACGCTGGCCGGTAAGGTGATCCTGGTCACCGGCGCCGGTGGTTCGATCGGTTCAGAGCTCTGCAGACAACTTGCCAAGCTCAATCCCGCCAAGCTGGTACTGTTGGAAAACAGTGAATTCAACCTCTACTCCATCGAGATGGAGCTGTTGAACAGCTATCCGGAGCTGAGTCTGGACTGTCATCTCGGCGACATCACCGATCAGGTCTATGTGGAGAACCTGTTCAGTGAATATCGGCCTGAAGTGGTGTTTCACGCAGCGGCCTACAAACATGTGCCGATGCTGGAAAACCGGATTCGACAGGCGGTGCGCAACAATGTGCTCGGTACCCGGGTGGTGGCGGAAATGGCAAACCGATACGCGACCGGCGTGTTTGTCCTGGTCTCCACCGACAAAGCGGTCAATCCGGCCAATGTGATGGGCGCCAGCAAGCGCGGTGCGGAGATCTTTTGCCAGAACCTCAATGCCCATTCCGATACCCACTTCATTACGGTCCGTTTCGGCAACGTACTGGGATCCGCCGGCAGCGTGATTCCGCTATTTCGCAAGCAGATTGAAGAGGGCGGCCCGGTGACCGTCACCGATCCCAGAATGGAGCGCTATTTCATGACCATCCCAGAGGCCTGCCAGCTGATCATGCAGACCGTGGTGATGGGAGAAGGCGGCGAGATCTTTGTTCTCGACATGGGAGAGCCGATCAAAATCAGCTACCTGGCCGAGCAGATGATCCACCTCTCCGGGCGTACCCTGGGAGAGGATATTCAAATTGAGTATATTGGCCTGCGACCTGGTGAAAAGCTCTATGAGGAGCTGTTTCACGAGAAGGAAGAGCTGGCAAAGACCAGCCACGAAAAGGTCCTGCTGGCCCACCACCGTCAAGTCGACTGGCAGTGGCTGAACGGTGTCATGCAACAGATGAGCGCCGCCACCGAAGAGCTCGACAGTCAGCAGTTGCGGGCATTACTGGGTCAGCTGGTTCCGGAGCACGAAATTCAGACTGCGCAGGAAACGTCGAATAAGGCCAGCGCCAGACGCTTACCAGCCGAACATCCATCTAACGTTTGAACTGCATCACCAGATTATCGAGACGCTCAATCGCCTCCGCCATCTCTTCCGTGGCCTGCACACTGCGATGCGCACCCTCAGAGGTGCTGTCCGCCACCTGATTGATATTGACGATATTCTGATTGATCTCTTCTGCCACCGAACTCTGCTCCTCTGAAGCGGTGGCGATATGGTGATTCATATCGGTAATGCTATCGATCACACCGGAGATGCTCTGCAGCGCATCACCCGCCTTGGCCGCCAGCGTGACGCAGGAGTCAGCCTGCGAACGACTCTGCTCCATCACCCCGACAGCCTGACTGCTGCCGGACTGCAGGCTCTCGATCATCTCCTCGATCTCCTTGGCTGACTGGGTGGTTCTGCTGGCCAAATTGCGCACCTCATCGGCGACGACAGCGAAACCCCGCCCGTTCTCTCCCGCCCGGGCAGCCTCGATCGCGGCATTCAGCGCCAGCAGATTGGTCTGCTCCGCAATATCTTTGATCACTTCAAGCACATGTACGATATCCGCACTCTGTTTGGAGAGCTGATCGATCACACCCGCCGCCTGCTGAACATCCCCGGAGAGCGCATTGATCGAATCCACCGTCTGCTGCACGACATCCTGCCCTGATACGGTCTTCGTCTGGCCTGAGCGGGTGGCTTCTGCAGCGAGCACGGTATTGCGCGCAATCTCCTGTACGGTTGCGACCATCTGGGTCATGGCGGTGGCCACCATGGAGAGTTCCTGTTGCTGCTGCTCGACGCCCTGATTGGCCTGCACCGAGGTACCGTAGTTCACCTGGGCCAGGTCCGACAGTTTGGAAGTGGTGTCCGATAGGCGACCGACAATCGCATTGATCTGTGATGACTGCATTTTCAGCGCCAGCTGAATCTGACCGAATTCATCATCCCGGCCGGTATAGATCTGGCGCATGGCCGGCTGGTCATAGACCTCGGCTGCCAGGCTCGTCAGTTTCTGCAGGGGACTTAAAAGTAGCGAGTTCACCCCGATCATCAACAGCCCGGTGACGGCAAAACCGAGCAAGCCGAGCGTTTCCGAATTGGCCGAAAGGCCAAGCAACAGGGCAGGCAGCAGCGCCAGCAGATTGCCCAGAATCAATTTCTGACGCACCCCAATACGTGCCAACAGGCTGGTCTTGAACCCCTTACCCTGCTGCAGTCGCTGATAGATCCGCTCGGCCCGCTCGATCCACTCACGCTTCGGCTTATATCTGACCGATTGATACTCGAAGGTCTCACCGCCTTTCAGAATCGGCATCACAAAGGCATCCACCCAGTAATGATCCCCATTCTTACAACGGTTTTTAACGATTCCCATCCAGGGGTTGCCCTGTTTAACCGTATCCCAAAGGCTCTCAAAGGCCACAGGAGGCATATCGGGGTGACGCACGACATTATGATTGTGACCACACAGCTCACCATTATCGAAGCCGCTGATCTCTATAAAATCCTGATTGACGTAGGTGATGGCGCCTTTCAGGTCGGTGGTCGAGAGAATGTTTTGATGTTGCTGAACTTCCTTTTCCCGGTTGGTCACAGGGTGGTTGATCTTCATTACGTTGAGGCCCTCAAAATCTCTGCGAAGTTGGGTTATTGGGACGGGATTTTCACTTAACAATAAAGGCTTTAAAGCTCACTACATCGACTGAATTCATAATTTCTGAATCAGAATAAACCAAAGACAGAAAATAGACACGCTTAAATATACCAGCCATATCGAATAGAGATATGAAACAAAAAGTAATACTTATTATTTGATTACAAGCTGTACAATCAGCTGTAAAGAAATAGCCCCCTCTGTCGATCAACAGTAGAGACAACCAGGGAATCTGATGGAGGCAGGGTGGTTATGAAAAACGGGATACAACCGACGAACAGGGAGATATTGGTCAGCGAGCGCGATTTTATCGTCTCAAAAACCGATACCAAGGGGAGAATCGTCTACGCGAACAGGCTGTTCATGAAGATCAGTGGCTATCGGGAAGCAGAGTTGCTTGGCAAGCAACACAATCTGTTGCGTCACCCGGATATGCCCCGCGGTGTGTTCCATCTGTTGTGGCGCAAAATCATGCAGGGCCATGAGTGTTTTGCCTATATAAAGAATCTCTGCAAAAACGGCGATCACTACTGGGTACTGGCCAACGTCACACCGGACTACGATCCGATGGATCAGATCATCGGGTATTTTTCGGTAAGACGTAAACCGAGCAGAGAGGCGGTGGATTATTTCAACGGACTCTATCAGCAGATGCTGAGCACAGAGACCCGTGCCGGACCGAAAAACGCAGTTACCGCCTCAACTGAGCTTTTGAACCAAGCCATAAACGACCAAGGGTTCGAGAATTATGAAACGTTTGTATTTGGCCACCAGACTTAAGATCTATGTTCTGATCTTTGTCCTGCTGAGCATCGCATCTGTCTTCTCCTCATGGTTGAGCGAGGGTTATCACCACTGGCAGTGGCTGTTCCCCCTGGGCACCCTGATCGTTGCCGGCATCATCTCTCAGCGCATGAAAATGCCATTCCGGGTGATGAAACAGACCGAACAAGTACTCGACGAAATGCTCGACGGCCAGTTCTCCTCACGCATCACCCAAGTCCCCTGGATGGGGGAAGCCGGGCACATCGCCTGGAATCTGAATGAATCACTGGACCAGCTTGAGACCTTCTTTCGCGAGGTCAAAACCAGTTTCGAACTGGTATCCCGTGGCCGCTACTATCGGCGCACCATGCCCACCGGCCTGCATGGCGAACTGGCGAAAACCCTGGAGCGGATCAATAAATCGCTGGATGCGATGGCAGACAACGCCGCCTATATCATGCGCAACGAAAAGGCGGCCGAGCTGCAAGCACTCAATACCAGCCAGACCATGAGCAACCTGCTGCTCAGCCAGCACGACCTGACCCGCATCACCGACGAAATGCAGAAGGTCTCCCATATCGCCACCGACAATATGGAGAAGGCCAAGAGCAGTCAGGTGTCCGTATCGCAAGTGGTAGAAGCGCAAAACCGCACCCTGGGGATGATCGAACAGAGCCACCAGACCATGAGGCAGCTCAACACCATGAGCGATGAGATCACCGGCATCCTGGGGATGATCAGCGAGATCGCAGACAAAACCAATCTGCTGGCACTCAACGCTTCGATCGAAGCCGCCCGGGCAGGGGAACATGGCAGAGGCTTCGCAGTGGTGGCGGATGAGGTGAAGAAACTGGCGGAAAGCACCAAAAAAGCCACCGATGAGATCCGCGATGTGGTCAATACCTTCCAGAAGGAGACCACGGTGATGCAGAGCAACTCCAACGAAATGCTCGACATGGCGAATGACGTTCAGACCTCAGTGGAAGCGATGAGCAGCAACTTCAATCAATTTGCTCAACACGCACAGGACACCTTCACCTCCGTCGATTTTGCCCATGACATCTGCTACGCCTCGTTGATCAAGGTCGACCATATGATCTATAAACAGAAGGCCTACAAATCCTTCCATGCCGGCACCGACAACGACGATGCCAGGGCTGTCAAGGTCGATCACCATAGCTGCCGTTTGGGTAAATGGTATTATGAAGGCTTTGGTAAAGAGTCGTTCGGCCATCTGATCGCATTCAGAGAGCTGGAAGAGCCCCACAGCCAGGTTCACAACGCTGGCCATAAAGCACTGGAACTCCTTTCCAAAGACTGGGAGAAAGACCGCACACTGTTAAAGAATATTCTCGAAAATTACCGGCATATGGAGGACGCCAGTGACCGCGTGATGGACCGCATCGACGCCATGATCACTGAAAAACATAGCTAGGGCCAGAGTTCACTAAGCCGATAACCCCGCTGTGTCTGAAAAAGCGCCTGACTAGGCGCGGGGAGTTTCCATGAAACCCAATGTCACACCGACGAACAGGGAAATCATCATGGATGAGAACGATTTCATCGTCTCAAAGACAGACCTCAAGGGACGGATCACCTACGCCAACCGGATCTTTATGAAGATCGCCGGTTATGCCGAACATGAGCTGTTGAATGTTCAACACAATATCATCCGCCATCCCGACATGCCGCGCGGGGTATTCCGGCTGCTCTGGAACGTCATAGAAACGGGCCAGGAGTGCTTCGCCTATGTCAAGAACATGGCCAAGAGCGGCGACTACTATTGGGTGTTTGCCAATGTTACAGCCGACTATGACCAAAATGGCAAACCCATCGGCTATTTTTCGGTACGCCGCAAACCCAGCCGTTCCGGCGTCGAAGCCATCACCCCAATCTACCAGGAGATGATGCGAATCGAGCAGCAGGCCGGCCCTGGGAGGGCCCCCGATGCCTCGCTGGAGTGGCTGCAGGGGGTATTGCAGAGCAAGGGGACGAGCTATGAAGAGTTCATCCATACCCTAGGTGGCTGAAAGCAGACATCCAGAGACACAACTGAACAATATTTAATTAAATTTAGCCTATAAAACAGCAATTTAGTGAGTAGAGTGCTGCCTCGGAACCACTTCAGGCCATCAAGATTCCACGATTTCAGTCGCTAATCCGGACTGAGCGACAAATTTTATCGGGTGTAGACCAGCCTGGCCTTACCCAGCAGGCAATCACTATGGACAGCCGGACAAACGACAATTTCAGTACTGCTTTGGCTGACGCCATTCTGCACACGACAGAAGATGGTATCCTGATCACTGACAACTCGGGTCTAGTCCTTAGGCACAACACCCGCTTTAGCGAATTGTGGCGCTTATCTGGAGAGCTCACTGACGAGACCACCCTGGACGACATTCAGGATCAACTGCTAGACCAGCTAACCAATCAGCAGAGATTTCTCGACAATTTATCGCTCTACCAAAATCAACCGAAACTCAAAGCCTTTGACAGCCTTTA
This sequence comes from Candidatus Thiodiazotropha sp. AKAK2, assembly GCF_058244685.1. Lineage (NCBI taxonomy): Bacteria > Pseudomonadati > Pseudomonadota > Gammaproteobacteria > Chromatiales > Sedimenticolaceae > Candidatus Thiodiazotropha > Candidatus Thiodiazotropha sp. AKAK2. The sequence continues at coordinate 156,481 of NZ_JBSYOP010000022.1, forward strand.
TCTGAAGGATGGTCGAGTCTATGAACAGTTCAGCCAACCCATGTGCAGCGATGGGGAGGTCGTAGCCCGGATCTGGAGCTTCCGGGATTTAACCCTCACTGAGCGGGTGCAAAAAGAGCTCTATAGAGAGACCAGTTTCCGGATAGCCATTCTGAACACCCTGCCCGATCTGATCTGGCTGAAGGATACCCAGGGTGTCTACCTCGCCTGTAATGACAGATTCGAGGATTTTTTCGGCGCCAAGGAGATCGAGATTGTTGGCAAAAGCGATTATAACTTTGTCGAGAAGGCGTTGGCCGATTTTTTTCGTCAGCACGACAGATTAGCCATGGAAAAGGGTGGCCCTTCCACCAATGAGGAGTGGATAACCTTCGCCAATGACGGCCACAAAGAGCTGCTTGAAACAACCAAGACCCCCCTCTACGACCACCGCAAGAAACTCATCGGCATCCTCGGCATCGGTCACAACATCACCGAGCGAAGGGCTGCTGAAGAGCGCCTCAGAGAATCCGAGGAGCGTCTGTCACTCGCCATGCGTGGCGCCAATGATGGGCTTTGGGACTGGAACCTGCTCAACAACGAGATCTACTATTCGCCACGCTGGAAAGAGATGCTCGGTTATCAAGACGATGAACTGCCAAACCACCTGGATACCTGGAAGCGTCTGGTACATTCGGCGGATAAGGATCGCGTTCTGAATGAGATCGCCAGCTTTATCGCCGGTGACACAGAAGCTCTGGAGATTGAGATGCGCATGCACCACAAGACAGGGCGTGACGTGCATGTGCTGTCCCGTGCCATTCGTCTCTACCAGGAAGCGGATGGCAAGCCGGTGCGACTGGTCGGCACCCATGTTGACATCACCGAGCGCAAGCGTGCCGAAAGCCATGACGAGAAAAACGCTGAAATCCTCGAGATGATCGCCATCGGCAAGCCAGCTGTAGAAATCTACGATGCCATCGCCCTGATGTACGAATCGCGGCATCCGGGGATGCGCTGCTCACTGCTGGAACTGCACAAGGGCAGACTTCTGCATGGTGGCGCACCGAGCCTGCCAAAGGCCTACTGTGAGGCGGTACACGGTCTGGAATTCGGCCCGGACATCGGCTCCTGCGGTACCTCGACCTACACCGGCCATCGGGTCATTGTCAAGGACATTGCAACCGATCCGAAGTGGGTAACCATTCGGGATGCGGCGCTGCCCCATGGGATGCGCTGCTGCTGGTCCGAACCGATCAAAAGCTCTGCCGGAAAGGTGCTGGGCGCTTTCGGTATGTACTATGACCACATTGCGACCCCCGATAAGGAGGAGTCCAACGATCTGAAAGCCGCCGCTCGGCTGGCAAGTATCGTCATGGAGCGGGATCAGAATCAGAAGAGGATTCATCAACTGGCCTACACCGATGAGCTGACAGGCCTGGCCAGCCGGCCTCACTTTTTTCAATCCCTGGATGAGATGATCAAAACCTCGAAACGGCATCAGCGTCGTTTCAGTCTGCTCTATATCGACCTGGACAACTTCAAGAATGTGAATGATAGCCTGGGACATGACGTGGGTGACGAGCTACTCAAGGTGATTGCACAAAGGCTCAAGTCATTCGGCCGGGATGTGGATTTCGTAGCCCGCCTGAGTGGCGATGAATTCTGTATCCTGCTGGATGACGTGTTCGATGATTACACATCCGCCAACCTGGCGAAACGCTGCCTGGAACGGATCGCCCAACCGCTGCAGCTCTCTTCCCGCTGGCATACCCCAGCCTGCAGTATCGGCATCGCCCATTATCCCGATGACGGCACAGATGCCTCGATGTTGCTGAAGGCGGCAGACACTTCCCTGTATGCGGCCAAGGAACACGGCAAAAACCGCTTTGCATTCTATAACCAGGAGCTGACACGCAAGGCCGAGTACCGGTTTCAGTTTGAACAGTATCTGCGCGAAGCCATCGATAACGAGCAGCTGACCCTGGTCTATCAGCCACAAATCCATCTGACCACCGGACAGATCATTGGTGTGGAGGCCCTCTCCCGCTGGCATCACCCGGAGATGGGGCAGATTCCACCCACCGAGTTCATCCAGGTTGCCGAGCAGATCGGCATGATCAAGCCGCTGACCAAAACCATTCTCTGCAATGCCTGCAGACAGGCTGTCAGCTGGCAAAAGCAGGGGCTGCCCCTGATGCGCATGTCGGTCAACATCTCCCCCTCCCACTTTCTCGACGAACACCTGGTGACCCTGATCGATCAGGTACTGGTTGAGACCAACATGGATCCGACCCTGCTTGAGCTAGAGGTTACGGAAACCGCGGTTCAGACCGACCAGAAGAATACCGCCATCTTCGGCCACCTGAAGGAGTCGGGCATTCAGATCGCCATCGATGACTTTGGCACAGGCTACTCCTCCATCGCTTCACTCAAACATCTGAAGGTGGACAGCCTGAAAATCGACAAATATTTCATCAACGATATGCTGCTGGATAAGAAGACCCAGTACCTGGTCAATACGATGATCGAGATGGGCCACAATCTCGGCCACACCATCGTCGCCGAAGGTATCGAAACCAGAGCACAGCTGGAGTTACTCAAGCAGCTGAGCTGCGACACGGCACAAGGCTATCTGTTCAGCAGACCCGTGACGGCTGAACAGATACCCAAACTGGTCCTCAACGGCATCCCCACATAATGACTGATCCCAGGGCCGATTGGATCAGTCTTAACAAACCCTGGTGGGCGATGCGGGAACAAACCTCAACTTGGCTGAGCGACTAACCGTCAGATCTACTGATGAGGCTCCATCGAGATAATCCTGAAATGGTTGTCCCGCCCCTTTTTCAGGGTGAAATGGACCTGGTCACCGGCCTTGAACCGGGTCAGGTCAACTCGTTTGGTCACCGGCAGATCCATGGTCATTTCCGGCCAATTCAGTGACGGGATAGGCTCGTGAGTGAGATTGACCGTTTTTTTATCCACATTCACATGATGAAGAATCCCCATACCCATCGCCTGATTGTTATTGCCAGCCATCATCGAATGGTCATGCATGGCATGGTTTGCTGCATAGACCACCACATGAAACAACAGCCCGGCAATCAATAGAGTTATACTTTTCATCGACATTTTCATACCTCTTGTGGTTGTTGGGATAGATCACTATCCCCGGTGGAATTTTCAGCCAGGAGGGGCAACCTCCTGGACTCCCAGATCAGATAGATGACCGGAATCACGATCAGGGTCATGATGGTGGTACTCAGCATCCCTCCCACCATCGGCAAGGCAATGCGTCGCATCACATCCGAACCAGGACCCTCGGTAAAGAAGATGGGTAACAGACCGGCGATGATCACCGACACGGTCATCAGTTTCGGACGCACCCGCCTCACAGCGCCCGCCATGATGGCGGCAAACAGGGTTTTGTGATCGACCGGGGGAAGATGGCGTACCTGCTGATCGATATAGATCAACATCACCACCGCGGTCTCCACCGCAATGCCACCCAGTGCGATAAAACCCACGGCAACGGCGACGGAGAGATTGTATCCGGCCAGATAGACCGCCCAGAGACCACCCACCAGGCCGAATGGCAGTGCTGTCATTACCATCACGGTGCGGTCCGTACGGCCGAAATGGATCATCAGCAGCACCAGGATGATCGCCACCGCAGCGGGTATCGCAAGCTGCAGTCGTTCGCGCGCTTCGAGCATCTGCTCATACTGTCCGGACCAGGTGACGGCATAACCTGGTGGCAGGTTGACCTGTTCAGACACCTGCCTCCTGGCGTCATCCACATAACTGCCGATATCCCGCTCGTCAATATCGACAAACACCCAGCCGGTCAACCGGGCATCCTCGGATTTGATCATCGGCGGTCCCGGGGCATATTCGATGGTTGCCACCTCCCCCAGCGGAATGTGCATACCACCCGGTGTCGGCACCAGTATATCGGGGAGCTGGTGCACCGACTCCCGGAAGGGTCGGTCGTAACGCAGCATGATGTTGTAACGCTCCCGGCCCTGCACACTCTCCGCGACTTTCATCCCCCCGAGTGCGGTCTGGATGATCGACTGGAACAGGCCGAGATCAATGTTGCGTCGCGCCAGTTCGTCCCGGTTGGGTATGATCTCCAGATACTTGCCTCCGGTGACCCGGTCGGCAAAGGCGCTGCGGGTTCCCGGTACCTGCTTCACCACCCCTTCCACATCCAGCGCAATACGACCGATCTCATTAAGATCCTGACCGGAGATTTTGATCCCCACCGGGGTGCGGATACCGGTCGAGATCATATCCATACGGATCTTGATCGGGTAACCCCAGCTGTTGACCAGACCCGGCAGCTTAACCCGCTCGTCGAGCTGCCGGGTCAGGCTCTGCACGCTCATACCCGGCCGCCACTCCGATTTTGGCTTCAGACGTATCCAGCTCTCAATCATGGAGATCGGCGCCGGATCGGTCGCTGTGTCGGCCCGACCCACTTTGCCAAATACCTGATCGACCTCCGGTAAGGTAAGGATCAGCCGGTTGGTCTGCGCCAGAATCTCCTTTGCCTTGGTGATCGAGACCCCTGGTAGGGTGGTGGGCATATAGAGCAGCTCACCTTCATAAAGCGCCGGCATGAACTCCGTACCCAGTTTGCTGTAGGGATACCAGAGGCTCGCGATACCAACGATGGCGACCGCCAGGGTAAAACCACGTCGCTTCATGGAGAAGTTCAGGATCGGCTTGTAGAGCGCGACAAAGAAGCGGTTGAGCGGATTACTCTCCTCACGGAAGATACGACCACGGATCAGCCACAGCATCAGGATCGGCACCAGGGTGACCGAGAGCAGTGAGGCGAAGGCCATGGCATAGGTCTTGGTGTAGGCCAGCGGTGAGAAAAGCCGGTAACTCTCACCGGTGAGGGCGAACACCGGCAGGAAGGATACGGTGATGATCAGCAGACTGAAAAACAGCCCGGGTCCCACCTCCTTGGCCGACTGCAATATGGCGGCATTATAGGCTTTGCGTCCAACCGAGTCGGGCATATCGCTCAAGCGCCGGTGAGCATTCTCCACCATCACGATGGAGGCATCCACCATCGCGCCGATGGCGATCGCGATACCACCGAGGGACATGATGTTGGCGGTGATCCCCTGTGCCGACATCACCATGAACGCCCCCAGTACACCCAGTGGCAAGGTGATGATCGCCACAAACGCCGAACGTACATGCAGCAGAAAGATGAAACAGACCAATGCGACCACCAGCCCTTCTTCCAGCAGTTTATGGTTCAGATAGTCCACCGCACCCCGGATCAACGGCGCACGATCATAAACGGTCTGAATCTCCACCCCATCCGGTAACCCCTGACGCAGTGCCAGCAGCTTCCGCTCCAGCGCCTCGATCACATTCAAGGCATTCTCACCGGAACGCATCACCACGATACCGCCGACCACCTCCCCCTCACCATTCAGCTCCACAAGGCCCCGGCGCAACTCCGGCCCCTCGATCACCCGCGCCAGATCGGTGAGCAGCACCGGGGTGCCGTTTCTTGCCTGCACCACCACCCGCTGCAGATCCTCTAACGAGGTGATGTACCCCCTGGAACGTATCATCAGCTCAGTCTCAGCCCGCTCAATCACCCGGCCGCCAACCTCCATGCTGGCCGCCCGAACCGCCTCTCTTACCCTTACCAGGGGAATATCAAAGGCACGCAATCGGTTGGGATCGATCAACACCTGATACTCACGCACGAAACCACCCACCGAGGCCACCTCGGAGACCCCAGGCACCGTGGCCAGCTCGAAACGCAGAAACCAGTCCTGCAGGGCGCGCAGTTCCGCCAGGTCATGCTGGCCAGTGCGATCCAGCAATGCATATTGATAAACCCAGCCCACCCCGGTGGCGTCCGGGCCCAGTCTTGGGGTGGCGTTCTGCGGCAGATCCTTCTGCACCGTGGCCAGTGCTTCGGCCACCCGGCTCCGGGCCCAGTAGTCATCGACCCCATCCTGAAAAATCACATAGACGAAACTGGTGCCGAACATGGAGAACCCCCTCACCGCCTCAGTTTTCGGCAGACCCAGAAGGGTGGCCGAGAGGGGGTAGGTGACCAGATCCTCAACGATCTGCGGCGCCTGACCTGCAAAGTCGGTGCGAATGATCACCTGGGTATCCGACAGATCGGGTATCGCATCGAGCGGGGTGCGTTGTAGTGCAAGCAGTCCGGCCACCGCCAGGCCGGCGGTAAAGATCAGCACGATCAACTGATTCTGTACCGACCAGGCGATCACCCGGGCAACAAACGAACGGGCCGGATCATCCCCGACAATGGGTTGCTGTTCAGACATCGGTATCTCCTCTGTTCATCTTCAACAACCTCACTCGACCAACACGGCGGTTGCAGCACCGTAGGGGTTGACCGGTTCACCCGCCAGCTGCAACCAGAGCTGTTGCGCCTGTTGATCCTGATAGAGCTGCACTCCCTGCTGTTGATAGTGACCCCGGCGACCGTTGAGTACCCAGGGTTGCAGCTCACTCACCAGCTGATGCAGCGCCTGTTGCAGGGCACTCTCGGTGCGTGCCTGTTGGGCCAGTTCAATCGCCTCAGCGGCGCCCTGCATGATTGGCCCCAGACGGGTGGTGCCGAAACCCGGCCATAACAGATCTCGGATCTCACGCGCCGGCTGCAGCTGATCCGGGCTGATGTCGTAGCCATCCACCAGCGCCTCATGGATGTAGAGCGCCGCATCGATCATGTGATCCAACATCGCCAGCTGCTGCTGACTCAGGGGTAACTCATCCAGCCCGAGCTTGATACGCTGCAGCTTTTGAAACGACTCCCTGAGGGCGCTCTCCGAATCGATCAGAAACTGCCCCGAGACGACGATCAGGTCCTCACTGTCGACACCCTCGAGGATCTCAGTAAATCCCCCGCTACTGCGCCCGGTTCGAACCGAGCGGGGCTGAAACCGTCCTTCACCCAGGGCCACAACCAGATAGGGCCCTGTCTCACCGATCAGCAGGGCGCTGTCGGCGACAGCCAAGCGCCGCGCCAGGTCGATCTCGAACAGCACATCCGCATAGGCACCGGGACGCAGCCTTCCGGACTGATTCGCCAGGGCCAACCGAACCCGGCCGGTGCGGCTGTCTGGATCGACGGTCGGATGAATGTAATCGATACGACTGTCGATCGCCTGGCCCGGCAGATTGGGCAGAATTACCTGCACCGGAGTATCCATGCGGACCTCCGACAGATCCTTTTCCGCCACCGCCGCATTGATCCACACGGAGCTGTAGTCCTGAATCACCGCCAGGGTCTCCCCCGGCTGCACATAGGCCCCCTCCCTGACCTGCAGCTCGCTCAAAGTACCGCCGCTTACCGCATAAAACGGTACCCGATCGACCAACTTGCCCTGCTTGCGCAGAGTTTTAATAAATCCTTTGGATACTCCCAAAGCTTCAAGCCGGACGGCGGCGGAACGGATACGTTGTTGATTGCCACCCTGCAGGGCGCTGACATAGTCCCGCTGGGCGGCTACCAGATCAGGACTGAACAACTGGTATAGCAGATCACCCCGCTTGATCGGATCGCCGACTGCCGTCACCGACAGCCGCTCCACCCAACCGGCCACCCGGCTGGAGACTTCACTGCGTAATCGCTCATTCTCAGCCACCACCCCATAGGCCCGTACCCGGCTGCCAAATGAGGTCATCTCTGCCCGGCCGTAACGCACCCCCATGTTCTGGATCGTCTCCGGAGCTATGCTGACCACCGCCCGCTCCCCCGACCCGGTGTCCGCCGACTGCATGGCGCCGCCACTTTCCAGTGCGACCAGATCCATACCGCATATCGGGCAGCTGCCCATGTCCGTGGAAATGTAGTGGGGGTGCATCGGACAGGTGTATTGAGTGACCTCTTCTGCCCGTAATTGACTGTTGAAAAGAATCAACAGCAGTAATGAGAAAATTGCTTTTATTCGGATGGAACTCATGGGTTCTCCTCCACTAACATCGCGTTGATGCGCGCTGCGGCGATGGTTCGCTGCTTCTTCGCCTGAGCCAGATCGAGCCCAACTTCAGCCAGCTGCAGGGCTGGACGGATTACCCCGTCCAGATCCAGATCCCCCGCCTCATAGCGACGCCGGTTAGTGGCCTCCAATGCCTTGAGCCGCTGTTGACGCATCGCCATCGCCGTCAGTAACTGGTCGGCGGTTCGATAGCTGGCGAGAGCAGTTTGATAGTCACTGGTGAGCTCCCGCAGCTGCTGCTCCTGCTGGGCCATCAGTTTGGTGACCCTGGCCTCGGCGGCTTTCAGTTTCGGGGTCTGGTTGGACGCGGACCAGAGCGGCAGGCTGGCGGTGAATTTCAGGGTGAACCAGTCATCCCCATCGAAATTCTCGCCTGCTTCCCGCTGTTGCCAGGCGGCGCTGATCGTGTAATCCGAATCGAAAGCGGCGTTCCGTTCCGCCACCTCGGCTCTGGCCACGGCCAGTCTGCCCAGCTCAATTCGGATCTTCAGGAGTGATTGGGGATTACCTGTCCAGCTCCTCGGTTGAATCTCCGGCAGAACCCCGTCGGGTGGGACCAGGTCGAGCAACGACCTCAGTTCAGCCTGCCAGCGCTCAGCCTCGCCCGCCAGGGTGATCTTCTTCTCATCGATCACCGCCCGCTTCACATCCAGTTCATCAAAACGGCCGTAGACCGACGCGCCTGAGGCCATCTCCCCCCTCAGCCAGCGCTCCCGCTCCGCCAACAATTCCATCTGCTGCTCGAGTGCTTCATTGGATGCGTGGATTCTGCGCCGCTCCGCCAGTGCGGTGACCAGTCTCAACTGCAACTCGGCCAACGCCAGCTGACGCTGCAGATCGGCCAGATCCGCCCGCGCAAGGTGGCTATCCCTGAGAGTCTCCCGACCGGTTAAACCGGGTATCATCTGCATGAACTCCAAGCTGCGGCTGCTCGGCAGATAGCGGTCGAAGTTTGTCGGCTCATTCACCGGAAGGTTGTTCAAGCCCAGGGTGAATTTGGGATCGGGCAGTCCCATAGAGCCGTCCGCATTGGCCTGCCAATGGGCACGTTCCGCCAACGAAACCCTAAGGGCTGGATGGTGCTGCAGACGAAGCAGCAGACTCTGAAAAGCGGCTGAACTGACCGGCTCAGTCGCAGCGGTCTGCCCTGCCGCTAAAAACCACAACGGCAAATATCGTCCAACAACAAAGCGGACGCTTCCAAACAGTCGGCGAAGCATGAAAATACTCCCATAGCCATATCAACGGCCCAAACCGTGGCCGAAACAGACAGAAACCTTAATCAGGCCCGAACAGGCCTAAGCGAACGGGGAGTTTTTGGGAGGTTGTAATTCAACGGGCTGTTCAGGCCGCGGTGGGGCCGGCACACGACCCTCGCTGATATAGAGGATGTGAGCGACGCTAAAAGTGACCGGTTGCATCTGCAACTGCACGGTGAAACCACAGAAGAGACAGTGCATCGACTCACAGTCAGCCAGCTCGACAGCAACCTCCATATCGTGGCAGTGGTGCTCCATCGACCCACTCATCGAACTCATCTGGATGTCAGTCGACATGGCACAGGCCTTCGACCAGGCCATTACCAGTGGCGCCTGCATCAGGAGCAGGACCAGTATCACGATGCTGACTGTGCTATGTCTTTGAGCCATAAGGAGACTAGGGAAGTGCAATCAGGTTGTTGTAAACATCATCAAAAAACGATCTTCCACTAATAGAGTGCAAACTCTACCGTATGTTCAATGATTTGTAGCAGACTGACCTGATTTGATCAACTTAATGCCGTTTTCCCATTGCCCCCCTAACCGGGGTCAGCGGGATAATAGATTCAATTTTCAGGCAGCCAGTACAGATAATCGAACAGCATTCCTCTGGAGCTGATATCAGCTTCAACATCGTGGTAGTCATATCGCCACAACGGTCTGACTTCCGGTGACCGCTCCTGATCCTCATCACTCAGATGAAATGGCCTACCGGACTCGTTGATCGGGATCAGATAGAGGTGGGTCATTTTAGCCGCTCTGTAGATCAGATTGTTTCCCACTTCAGCAAACAGCCATTTACCATCGGGTGACCATTCCGGATTGAAGGCAACAGGTCCTTCCGCCCCCAGCGCGGCACTTGCCAGTAAGTTCAGGTTACTGCCATCCAGGTCCATGATGTAGATCTGCAGCTGTTGCGGGCTCCAGGTGAACTCTTCATGCTCTAAAGCAAATACCAAACGGGTCTCATCAGGGCTGATTGCCCAGGCACTGATGGTCATCTCCGGGTCAGCCAGTTGCGCATAGTCATTCAAGTCAATGGAGTATTCCAACTCGGCGGATAGCGGGCTTGTGATATGGAAGCTTGTTTCGGCACTGTAGACAAGCCTGTAGTCAGACAGCCAGTGCATAGGATGAAGGTGTATCCGACCCGCCCCTACAACAGTATGGCCTAACGGGACTCCATCGGTGGTCAAGATCTCCAGCTGTCGGCTGAAAAAGTCATCATCCAGGATTCTGATGAGAGAGAGATAGCGCCCATCCTGGGAGAGGCTGACGCCTTCCAGCTGGAATGGCAACTGCAGATCAAACAGGCTCTGGCCCTGGAATGTCTGCCCACTGACAAGCGAGGTCTCACCACGGGCTACGACGAGAAATCTATCGCCGTGATAGGGCAGAGACACCACATCAAAGTCGGTTGCCTGGGGATACTTATCAATGAAATAGTCATGACCAGTGTTCGGCACACCTGTGTATTGCCCAGTCGCTGCATCCATTAACGAGACGGCACTACCATCCATCACAAGAAACTTTCCCACAAGACCGGGATTCAATTGTTGGTTGTCAGATCCCGATCCATCCCCGCAACCACAGGCGGTGAGAATGAGTAACAAACGAAAGAGTCGTGAAGCCCATCTGATACCTGGCATGGCAAATTCCTTTTTTCAGTTGAACAGTTCCATGTTGAGCTAGGCGGTGTATCGGATTTAACCCTGCTGGTGAGAAAAGGTTGAATAAACCGCCCATTCAGTCTGTGGCCCAGACCATCTCGGTCAGATAGGCCCGGTATTGAACCACCCAGATTACCAGCGGCAGTACGGAGGGCAAAATCAGATAGCCCAGCTGATAACCAAGCGCGACGCCATCCATCGCCAGGGGGGTAAATGCCATCTGGGCCGAGACCGCCGGCCCCAGGGTGAAGAGCAAGGTCTTCAGGCCATCGAAACAGACACCCCAGACCTGAAACAGAAACAGCAGCGGCAAACCCCACAGCCACTTGTTCCATTTTAAATCCTCATCCTTCGCATCTCCGGGCGAGGCAATCGAAAGCGCGGTATAAAGGGGCAGACCGTAGCTGTAGAGGAGTGGATTAACGGTAAAGACCAGATCACCGCTGACCCCGGGTTGCTGACCTCTCAACAGCTCAGCCGGCATCGCCAGCAGAGTGACGAAGTCGAGACGGTCCCCCTGCTGGTCCACCCCCTGGAAGATCTGTGGAAACAGTGCGGTCAGAATCCAATCACTGAGCAGACCGACAGGCCAGACCAGACTCGGCGCCAGGTAGTACCAAACCGCCAGGCAGACCGGCAGCCAGAACACCACCTTCAGCACGAAGGCGGCGACCGGGTTGATCGAGCTAAGCCGAAGCATGCTCAGGCCGACTATGCGGTTTCATTCTTGGCAGGTAACGCAACCAGATCAGAAACACCACCAGCACATCGAGAATGATCAGTGACTGCCAGATGTAGAGATGGGCCCACTCGAAAGCAGTCTGATTCCACTGCCCCAGGTAGAAAAGGCTGATAATCCTGAGCAGGTTCATGGCCTGGATTGCCAGGATACCGATGGTGATACCGATCAGTTTCATCCGCCAGCTTGCCGGGAAGGCGAGCATGGCTGCAATCAGTACGATACTCGCCTCGATACCATTGCATCCCGCCTCTATGGAGACCGCAAAACCACTCGCTTTGTCCAGCAGAACAATCCCGTAGGCGTGCACCCCGTGATCGAACAGCTGAACCAGCCAGGCGCTGACCTTGGCAATAAAGGCGGTGAACGGAATCACCACCCACTGCTGGCCGAAAGGCATCAGCTCCAGAGTGAATAGGCCGATTAGTATGGCGGTAAAAAGCAGTGCAAATCGTAGCATCTTACAAATACCTTCAACGAAGGAAGGCAATTACGTCTCTCAAATGGCGGGCCGGTTTTACAGGAAACATGCTGTGCGTTCAGATCTTGTCATTTACCGGGCCGCTTAACAAACGAATTAAAGGACTGAATGACAATCTGCTCAGTTTCGATCAACCAAAACATCAACGCAAGCGCGCAGATACTGGAAATCAAAAATAAAATTTACAATTTTAAGCTTTTGTAAACCATCAATACGATGTTTAATATCGATCGAATAGAACGCTGCTTGTTCGGTTAATCGAGGGACTGTGACACTCTCAAGCATCAATATTAAACAACGGCCTGAAGCAGGGATGTTCAAATTGAGTATCCTGAATGAACTTCGACATCCCGAGTTTCGCCAAAGCCCCCGTATCCAGTCTCAGAACCTCCCGTAACAGACACCGCCTCCATACTGTCAAAGTCTACCTGACACTCGGTCTGTTGCTGCTACCGGGCCTGGCATTCGCTACCACCACCATCAACCACCTGTTCAGTCCGGCGACCATCAATCCGGGTGACACGCCGACTTACCGTATCGAGATTGCCAACGACGCTCTGGTCAGCCTGACCGAGGCAGAAGTCACTTCGCTGTTGCTGCCCCAGATCACCATCGCCAATCCGGCCAACATCACCAACACCTGTGGTTTTACCGGAGTCACAGCCGCACCCGGAACCTCAAGCATCGTGCTGACCAACGGCACCATCCCGGCGCGGGTGGGGCTGACCGATGGCCAGTGCTTTTTCGAGCTCTCTGTCACCTCCACCACACCAGGCACCTACATCAATAATATTCCTGCGCTGGTGCCACCGGCCAGACCCGATGCGGTGACCGCCGGTTACTCGGCCCTGGAAAATGGGGTACGAGTCTCGAATGCGACTCCTGCGAATGCCACCCTGGTCGTCAGCACCCTGCTCAACCCCACTGGCAACAAGACCTTCAGCCCGTCGCCGGCCATCGCCGGGGATGCCACCACCCTGAGTATTGTGTTGAGCAATCCCAATGCCGGTGCAACCCTGCCGCTGACCACCTTCACCGACTCCCTGCCTGCCGGCATGGTGGTGGCTACACCAGCCAACAGCTCGATCGCCTGCAGCGGCACCGGCGCATCCAATGGCGCGGTTACCGCAACCCCCGGCACAGACACGGTAACCCTGACCGGCGGTATCATCGGTGAATCGGGTAACTGCACCATCGGCGTGGATGTGGTGGTGCCCACCATTGCCGGCACCAGCCAGCTGTTCGACAATGCCCTGCCTCTGGGCGCTATCGGCAACACCCGAGGCCTGACCAGCCCCGCATTCAACCGCAACCTAACCGTCAACACACCGATTTCGGTCTCCAAGACCTTCAATCCGGATACCATTCCAGCCGGGCAACCCGCACTGCTGACCCTTGTCATCAACAACAACAGCACCGACAACACACTGCCGATCACCAGTTTTCTCGACGACCTCACGGCCACCACTCTGTCGATCGTCGACACCTCAACCGTGGCACCGGCCGATCCAGCGGTGGTCTGTGATGGGGCTGGCTCCGCCAATGGCAGCTTGACCGATGCGGGCAGTAACCCGCTGGATCAGGGCGACACCGGCATTCTGCTGAGCGGCGCCGTGGCGGGTGCCCGCTCCGGAGCCAACGGCAAATGTACAATCACCGCCTATGTGACTTCCACCACCGATGGCGCCCACACCAACACCGTAGCCGCGAATGCGGTGGTGAATCCTGTCGGTCACGCCAGCCCCACCGCCAGTGACGTGCTCAACGTGAATGCGCAGCTGACCATCGACAAAACGGTCAGTGTCAATCAGGTAGCACCGGGGCAGTGGACTCAATTCAGTGTCACCATCAACAACTGGTCCGGTGCGGATGTGACCAATGTCAGCTTTCGCGACAGCCTGCCTAACTCAGGTGGCAACCAGATGGTGCTGGACGACTCCGCCGGCATTCCCGTATCCAACAGCTGCGCCGGTGGCGTCTATACCGGTGTGGATGGGGACGCCGAACTGCTGTGGACCGGCGGTACCGTGCCGGCGGGTGTTGGCGCTACAGCGGGAACCTGTACCTTGGTGTTCCGCGCCCGTCTGCCGGGTACCGCCTCCACCGGACTGGTATTCAGCAACCAGATTCCCAGTTGGGACGGTGTTAACGGTGTCGGCGGCACGGGCAATGGTCCCGGTGGCAACGTGGTCAACCCCTCACCAAGCCCGGCGGTCAATGTCACCACGGTGGATTCTGTGGCCGTCACCAAGTCCTTCCTGCAAGATCCCATTGCCCAGGGTCAGACCTCGACCCTGAGATTGCTTATCCGCAATCGCACACTGAATGCGTTGACCGCTGTCAACCTCACCGATACCCTGCCAGCGGGGCTCACACTGGCGGCGAATCCGGCAGCCACCAATAACTGCGGCGGCACGCTGCAGGCCTTTCCCGGGGATACCTCGGTCGTCCTCAGCGGGGGCACGGTCAATCCTCGACCCAATGGTTCTGTCCAGACCACCTGTACGATCACGGTTCAGGTCACCGGTAATACACCGGGCAGCTACCTGAACACCATCAATCCGATCAATTTCAGCAGCAGTGGCGGGACCATTCCATCTGCGGTTTCCGACACCCTGACCATCAGTGCGGGGATCACCGGCAGCAAGAGCTTCAACCCCACCAGTGTGACCTCTGGCGGAACCGCACGGGTCACCATCAATGTGGCCAATCTCTCTTCCGGTGAATTGTCCAATGTCACCATCGATGACAGCACCTTCTCCGCCGGCCTGAGCGTCGCCAATCCGGCCAATGCCAGCACCTCTTGTGGTGGCGCCACCACCCTGGTGGTCAATCCCGGTGCAACCAGTGCCCAGTTGCAGGGGGTTACTCTGCCGGCCGGCGCCAATTGTGATTTCGCCTTCGATGTTACCACCAGCGGAGCCGGCCCCTGGAGCAACACCATCCCTGCAGGTAATATCAGCAGCGCTGAAGGGGCCTCCAACAGTACACCGGTCACCGCCACCCTCAACGCCGCCTCCGCCGACATCGGCATCAACAAGGCCTTCAATCCGATTATCGTCACCGGTGGCCAGCCCTCTCTATTGACCATCGACGTGATCAACAGCTCTGGCGCCACCATCCATGATGCGGCCTTCACCGATATCTTTCCGGAAGGGATTGTGGTCTATCCGGTACCGGACGCCAGCACCAACTGCCTTGGCGGAACGGTCACCGCGGTACCCGGTGGGGGCAGTGTCGGCCTGGTGGGAGCAACCCTGCTTCCCAATGACATCTGCCAGGTGTTCGTCACCACCACCTCGCTGCGCTTTCTCAATCTGACCAACTTCATTCCCGCCGGGGTGATCTCCAGTGAAGAGGGCTACACCAACGCCCTGGGAACCCAGGCCTCTCTCTCCACCCTGCAGGGTCTGGGACTGACCAAAGGCTTTGCGCCTGCCTATATCCCACCGGGCGGCACGGCGCGCTTGATCCTGGAACTGATCAGTACCTTCGATCCGAACGCGGTATCGCCGGTCACCCTGACCAGTGTCAGCTTCACCGACCCATTGCCTGCGGGCCTGGAGTTCGCGGCCGTACCCAATGCCGCCACCACCTGCGCCGATGCCACACTGACGGTCAACACCACCACCCAGGCGTTGACCATCTCCGGTGGCACCCTGCTACCAGGCACCGCCTGCCTGATCGAAGTGGATGTCACCGCACCTCTGGTGGGTGTTTACGACAATCTGATTCTGCAGAATGCGATCACCACCGATCAGGGCGTGACCAATGGCGAGGATGTCTCTGCGGAGCTGAATGTGATTCTTGAGCCGACGGTGGCAAAAGCCTTTGCCCCGGGTACAGTGACAATCGGTGAACGCTCTACCCTGACGGTAACGATTACCAACAACTCGGCTATCGATCTCACCGGTACATCACTCACCGATACACTGCCCACCGGGGTTACCGTCTATTCAGCCCCAAGTACAGCAACCACCTGCGCCAATGCCAGCGTACAGGCCACCGCCGGCGACAACGAAATCACCATCACCGGCGCTACCATACCCGCCAGTGGCAGCTGTACCTTCAGTGCCGATGTGGTTGCGAACACCACCGGCACACTGACCAATACCGTCGGCGCCAATGCCATCACCACCAATCAGGGAGTGAGCAATCCGGCACCGGCCAATGCGGACCTGGAAGTACTCTCGGCACCGACCGTCAGCAAGGCTTTCGTACCTGCGTCGATCAACACCAACGGCACATCGACCCTGACCATCTCTCTGGGTAACGCCAACACCGATCCGATCACTCTCACCAGCGAGTTGGTGGATGCGCTGCCAGGGGATGTGTTGGTGGAGAATCCGAACGGTCTGGCCACCACCTGTCCCGGTGTGGTGACTGCCACCCCGGGAGATATCCAGATCAGTTATGCCAATGGCGCCACGATTCCGGCCGGGGGCTGTACCATTTCGGTGGACGTCACCTCGGCGCTGGATGGCAGCTACGTCAACACCATCGCTGCCGGGCAAATGACAACCTCCGCCGGCAACAACCCTCAGCCTGCGGTCGCCACCCTCGGGGTCGGCGCGCTGTTCGACGCCGCACCGGGAATCAGTAAAGCCTTTGCACCGACCACCATCGACGTCAACGGCATCTCCACCCTGACCCTGACTCTGGAGAACCCGAACGCGACCGATCTGACGCTGAATTCGGATTTCACCGACAATCTGCCGGCCGGCGTTGTGATCGCCAACCCCAACAACCTGGCCGGTAGTTGCGTGCTGGGCAGTGTCACCGCCACACCTGGTAGCAGTCAGATCATCTACGCCAATGGAGCCCTCATCCCACCGGTCAGCTGTACCATCGTTGTGGATGTCACTTCAGCCAGCGCAGGCAGCTATAACAACACCATCGCAGCGGGCGATCTCTCCACCACCACCGGCGGCAGCAATCCCCAACCGGCCACCGCCAGTCTGATCGTCACCGCGCCGACCCCACCCACCCTGAGTAAATCGATCACTCCGATCACCATCAATCCAGGTGAGGCCTCCAGACTGACCATCACCCTTGGGAACGACAACACCATGGTGGCAACCCTGGGAGCTGACCTGGTCGACAATCTGCCGGCAAACACCGAGCTTGCCACCCCGGTCAATCTGGTCACCGACTGTCCGGGAACGGTTCAGACCACGGCCAACAGCGTTACCTACACCAGTGGCTCGACAATACCTTCCGGTGGTTGTTCGATTGCTTTGGATATTTCCTCGAGCGCCTCCGGCGGCCCCTGGACCAATACCTTCGCCGCAGGTGACCTGCAGACCGATCTGGGTAACAACGGGGCCCCCAGCAGCGCCGATCTGTTCGTCAATCCACCCCAGCCGCCGAGTGTCAGCAAGCAGTTCTCACCAGCCACCATCTCTTCCGGCGGCCTGTCGACCCTGTCGATCGCCTTCGGCAATGGCAATGCAACAGCGGCCACCCTCACCGCTGACCTGGTGGACACCCTGCCAGCCGGAGTGGAGATCGCCGCCACCCCCAATATCCAGGCATCCACCGGCTGTGACCTGGGCAGTGTGGTGGCCGCACCGGGCGGCAATACCCTGACCTATCTCAGTGGCGCAACCATTCCCGCCAACGGCGGCTGTTCGATCAGTGTAGAGGTCACCTCCGTGGCGCTGGCCACCCACACCAACACCATTCCGATCAACGGCCTGCAGACCGATATCGGTAATAACATCGTTGCCACCTCCAGCAATCTGACGGTGACTCCGATATTGCCGGGGCTGAGCAAGACCATCTCACCGATCAGCATCAGGCCTGACGATATCGCCACCCTGTCCATCACGCTGACGAACAGCAATGCGGTAGCGGCGGTATTGACCGGCGACCTGACCGATAGCTTTCCGGCGGACCTGCTGGTCGCGCCGATACCCAACATACAGGTCAGTGCGGGCTGTACCCTGGGTAATGTGGTAGCGGTTGCCGGTGGCAACAGCTTGGTCTATCAGAACGGAGCGAGTATCCAACCCGGCGGCTGCACCATCTCTGTGGATGTCACCTCGAGTGTGGTCAACTTCTATACCAACACCATCCCGGCTGGTGGACTGAACACCGATCTCGGCAGCAATCCAACACCCGGCACGGCGGATCTGAATGTCAGCTATGAACCGGTCAGTATTCCGGTGATGCCCCAACTGGGGCCTGCTGTTGATGGCGGCACTATTGGGGATGATTGCAGCGTCGAGGCTTGCTGTTAACCGGCCTAAGTGAATGCAAGCGTAAGTGCATGCCAATCACCGTAAAATGACGCAAATGGCTTTAAAGCTTGTGTTGCGTTGATTCGCGGTGATCGGCGTGTAATAGGGGTAAATCCCAACCCCCAGCCCGGACTGACTTACTTCCACTTCCACAGATAGGGATGTCGCGCCAGGTTCTCACGGATGGCGGTTTTATGCAGCGCCTTAGCCTCCTTGATATTCAGGTAGGAGCCTATTGAGACAACATAGTTGTCCTTGTTTTTCACGTCCGGTACCACACGTGCGTGATAGCCCCGCTTCTTCAGACCTTCTGCCTGTCGTACCGCATCCCGCTGCTCATCGTGGGAACCGACAATCACAAACCAGCTGTTTGAGATCTTTCCTGAGATGCCGTACCAGATCAGGTTGCCAGTGGATGGGCTGTCGTGTTTGCCGATCAGCATCGCTTCATCCGCGTGAGCGCTACCGATGAAGAAAGACAAAACATCCTCGACCACAGAAGAGGTGCTTTGCGGTGGAACGATACTCACCGACTCCCGCTCACCCAGCTCAGTCTGCAGTTCTTTGATCTCCAGGTTCGCCTCATTGAAGTTGTTCGCATTCAGTGCACCAACCACCAGTGCCGGCGCCATCAGGCCGAGCTGGAAGGCCTTCTTGTAATCACTCTCTGAATTGACAAACACCACGAACGCCCCCAACGCCATCAGTCCGGCCGCCTTGATCACATAACCAATGATGATCGCCGGAACAAGCACCTTAACGATCAGTGAGGCATCCACACTGACCAAGCTGACCAGCAACGGTGTGATTCCTGCGAGTGCGCCAATGGTGCAGCCAATTTTTTGTTCCCGAGTCATTGCAGTTCTCCGTAGCAGATAGACAGAGGTAAACCGGTGTAAAAATCCATTTAGGGTTCTACTGCTTCAACACTTTTTGTTTTCAGCCCAGGTTGCCTGATAAGGGCAACCATCGACTTTTACCGTCCTCCTGACTATAGAATTAGAATAGTTTTTTAGTTCCTACCAGAGAATTATTCACATCGACAGCTGGCCTGTAAAATGCTAGATAAAACAAGAAAAGTACACAGCACACCCGACATAGCCAACTGATTTTGTTGGAGTTTCGAATCAATCAGGGAGTCTAAATCGAATTCTATGTTATGATCGCGCGCTTCGATCCAAACAGGCACAACCGCCCCTTAAATCAACCGACATGCTCAATCAACTGACCGACAGATTGCTGAAAAAGGAATGGTCTGAAGAGACGATCGAGCAGCTCGTCGGCGATTATGAAAACCTCTATCATGCCTACGCCGAAGATCCACAGGTGCGGCTCAACGCGGCATCCGGTGGGGTCGGATCCGCCCTGCTGATCGAACTGATCAAGGCTGGTGAGATCGGCGGCGCCGTGGTCTGCAATACCCAAATAGAGGCCGGCAAGGTGAGGGCGCATTTCAGTATCGCCACCACCGAACAGGAGATTCTCGAGGCACAGGGCAGCAAGTATGTGGAAACCGCCTTCATGAAAGAGGCGCTGCCCCTGATCCGCGAGTTCGATGGAAGCGTCGCCGTGGTCGGGCTACCCTGCGACATCACAAACCTGCGCCGCTGGCTCGCCAAGGACAGTGTATTGGCCGCCAAGGTCAGGCTTACCATCGCATTGGTCTGTGGCCACAATTCGAGAACCGAACTGGTCGACGGCATCACCGTAAAACTGGAGAATCTGGCCGGTGGCAAACTGCAAAGCTATCGCTTCCGGCGCGGCCACTGGCGCGGTCAGTTGGAGGCCAGCTTCGATAACGGCACTCGCGTCGAGAAACCCTTCTCCTATTTCAGTCTCTACCAGAATCTGTTCTTCTATTCGGAAAAGAAGTGCCTGGTCTGTCACGACCATTTCGGCTACCAGGCCGATATCTCTCTGGGTGATGTCTGGGCCTACCGCTTCAAAGACGACCCGATCAAAAAGACCGGTGTGATCGTTCGCACAGCAACCGGACAACAGGCCTGGTCGGCTGCACTCCAGAGCAAACGGATTGTCTCTACCGATCTCGACATCACCGACATCCTCGACGGTCAGGCCAGGGCGGCCCCTTACCACCACAACGTCAGCGCGCGCAGCCGGGTGGCTCACCTGCTCGGTTATAAGGTGCCGGACAAGACCAACAGCCGCGTCTCCTGGCATCAGTGGATCAGCGCCTTCATGGCACTGTTCAACATGCGCTGGAGTGAGAACAAGCGCTGGCAAGGTCTGATTTTCAAACTGCCCAGGCCGATTCTCAAACTCCTGCTCTACTTTCGCAAAGGACTCGAATCCCTGCCATGAAGTCTGTTTCAATCATCGCCGCCACAATCAGTGGTAACCGCGGCGCCGAGGCCATGCTGACCACCACCATCGGGGAGATACGCCAGCGTTATCCCGATTGTCGTTTCAATGTCTTCTCCTACTATCCGCAGCAGGACAGAGCCCTCAACAGAGATGATAAGGTGGCGGTCTACAGCGCAACGCCTCTTGTCATCGTTACCCTGCTGTTTCCGTTTTCGATTCTGTTTGCCCTGTTCAAACTACCTTTGCTCAACAGGCTATTAGGTTTTTTTCCAGCACCCCTGCAGGCCCTAAATCAGTCCGATGTATTAATCGATCTGGCCGGGGTCGCTTTCATAGACGGGAGGGAGAAGTTTCTTCCCTACAATGTATTGACCCTGGTGCCCGCATTCCTGTTGAACACACCGGTTGTAAAATTTTCCCAGGCACTCGGCCCATTCAAAAACCCACTCAACCGGATTCTGGCACTGGCCACTTTAAAGCAGTGCAAGCAGATCTTCGCCAGAGGAGAGGGAACGCACCAGCACCTGCAGAGCCTGAAGTTGAACAATCTTTTTGCCTCGCCGGTTGCCGATGTGGCCTTCCGCCATCAGCCCGACTACAACCTCTCCGAGGAGAGTGACAGACAAGTGGCTGAACTTTCCACAAAACTGAAAGCGGAACAGCGCCCGATCATCGGCATCTGTCCCAGTAGCGTCCTTGCGGCAAAACACAATTCCGAAGAGGCCGATTACACAGAGAGTCTGACTCAGCTTTGCCGACAGCTTCTGGACAGAGGATACGCTCTGCTGCTGTTTCCCAATGCCACCCGCAAGCAGCAGGGTGAAAAGCTGAGAAACAATGATCTGCCGGTGATTCAGCGCATCTCGCAACAGTTGGCCGGCAACAACGGTTGGGCAAACAATCTCTACGCTGTGGATTTCGACATCAATACCAATGGCATCAAAAGCCTGATGTCTGTCTGTAGGATCGTGCTGGTCTCAAGGTTTCATGCCATGATTGCCGCACTCTCTGCAAAGCAGCCGGTTATCGTCATCGGTTGGAGCCACAAATACAAAGAAGTGATGGACGCTTTCGATTTGGGCGAACTGGTATACGACTTCAAGCAGACACAAATGGCTCCGATTCTGCAATCGATCGTAACGATCATCGATGATGACAGGGAAGTCAAAAACAAGCTTGAGCAGCAACTGCCAGGTGTGATTGCATCTTCAGCACAACAGTTCGAGTATCTGTTCACTCATCTGGACTAATAGCGCTGTGCAACAGAGACTCAAATCCCTATTGAAGCTAATCTGGTGGCTTTTGGTACTCACCTTTGTGAGCCTGTTCCTTTATAAGAATCTGAATGCCACACTGGAGATAATCAGCAAACTGCCACTGGTGGTTGTCTCGGTTGCATTCCTCGCCATACTCGTCGCAAAACTTTTACTCGTCCAGGTCATGCACCTGGCACTCAATAGATATCAGATCGACCTTGGCTATCGACGCTGCTTTACCATCTACAACATCACCCAGCTTGGAAAATACATACCCGGTTCCATTTGGCAGTATGTTGGCAGAATCACACTCTACAAAGAGGCGGAGATTAATAACGCCAATATCAGAGACACCTTGCTGCTCGAGACTTTCTGGGTTGTTTTCAGTGCATTATTGATCGGCATTTGTCTGATCCTGCTTACCCAGCACACTCTGATCATTGAATTGCTCAAACAACTACCGGGATATCTGATCCATCCGCTCAGCCTCGGATTGTTTGCCGCACTGATTGTCCTGCTGGCTGTGTTATTTCGTAAAACCGTGCAGCACTATGCAAAACAGTTCATGTTCAGCCCCATCGCCGGTCTGGTGGTCAGCACTCTCTGGTTATGTCTCGGCTTCTCCTTCTGGATTACCCTGTCACCCTATGCCTCGCAGGAAATCTCTTTCATCTATATTGTCGGCCTCTATGCCTTGAGTTACGCACTCGGATTCGCTGTACCCTTTGCCCCGGCTGGCATCGGTGTCAGAGAAGCCGTTTTGGTGATGGGACTTCTACCCTATCTCGATGCCAATACGGCGATTGTGCTGGCAACGATCAACCGCCTCTTCTATATCATTTCGGAAATCCTGCTGGTGTTGGTATCCAATCACCTGACAGTCCGTAAAACTAAGGAAGGTTTGACTTCATGAGCAGTATCTCCCAAAAGCTGGCACCCTATCTTTTCCTGATCATCAGTTCGGTGGTGATTCTGGGCGCCAATCCATTTGCCGGTGAAACTGTCGCTCCGACGGATATATTGACCAATCAACCGGGCTGGCAGAATCTCGATATCCGGGTGCCAACAAGACACCCGGCACGAACCGACATTCTCGACGCCAGAATGCCCAGATGGCTACATGCCAAGCAGGAGCTACGGAACGGCAATCTGCCAATCTGGAACCCGAGTCCGATCAATGGTATTCCCGGCATGCAATGGCTTCCTGCTGCGATCATCACCCCGGCGTTCGCCGTGTTTGCCTCAATCGAAGACAACGCAACAGGCTACTATTTCGCCATGCTCACCAATCTGGTGATTGCGGCAATCGGCATGTACCTGCTACTGCTGTCGATGACAAAGCATCGATTGGCCGCAATCTTTGGCGCCATGGTTTTTGCCTACTCCGGCTTTCATGCCGCCTGGTTCTTCTGGGCTCATGTAACGACAAGTATATGGATACCATGGCTTCTTTGGTTAAGTTACAACTATCTGACGAACCACAAACTCGTCTATCTGCCCTGGCTCTCGATTGTTGCCGCACTGATGATATTTGGTGGATTTCCAAGTATTGCCGTGTATGGCTTTATGGCAATGGCAATTCTGTTTGCCGTCCATACCCCTTGGCAGCAGAGCATCGCCACGGTTACCCGCCAGGCAGTACACCTGGGACTGGCAATAGTGATGGCTTTTCTGATCAGCTCATTTGCCACCCATTCACTCTATGAAATGCTGCAGTTCACTCAGAGCATGGAGACCCGCCATGGCGGTACACCGCTTAGATCCCACCACATTCTCAACTATATAAAACCAATATTCAGAGACTATGCGGATGTGGAAAGGTCAACCTATATCGGCGTTCTTCCATTATTGTTTTTAACCCTCTCCATATTGCTTCTTATCTGGCGTAAATCCTCCACAAACCTGATCTATGCCATCGTCCTGCTGGCTCTCTCAACCTTGATAGCTTTTGCCATACTCCCCAAGGGCCTGATCACCATCATACCGACATTCAGCAGCAACAACTGGGGAAGAATGACAGTCTTGTCCGCACTGGCATTTGCCGTGATTTCAGCCGAATTGATCTGCCTGCTTTTGCGTTCCGAGATTGGCAAGCAAAAATCGAAACTGATTGGCAGCCTGGTAGTGCTGTTAATTGTGATTCAGCTATTCGACATGAGATGGTTCTTCCGTGAATTCAACGGACCGGTACCGGCAGAGTCATTTTTTGCCTCCACACCCACCATTGAATATCTTCAGGAAAATCTGCGGCCTATGCAAAGTACTATTGCCGATCGCTCCTACATGGTTTCCGGAATTTTCAATAACTATGGAATTCCGGAGTGGTTAGCTCATGGCTTCAAGACACAATCCGAACGCGCGCTGATGGAAAGCAAGCTGGCTCCCAATGCGCACCGCAGCAGAACTGCAGCTGCCGTCTATTGCGAAGACATCTTTCTTGACTCCAATATACTCAACCTGCTTGCTATCAAATACATTGCCTGTCATAAACCCATCTCCACAGGCGGTATGCAACGGACCGTGCTGGCCACCTCAGGACCAAAAGCCAAAGCTTCCGGCTTAATCACACCCGAAAAACCTCTGATACAACATTTCGCACTACCCAAGGTTCTGCAGTTCGATGTGATTTCACTCAAACTGGCCACACATGGTCGTGCGAAAGGCCACGCAGATTTGAAGTTGCGTCTCTTTCATGACAATCAACTGCTGGCAGAATCACTGGTTGAATCTACAACCATTACCGACAACAGTTGGGTGGAGTTCTTCTTTCCCCGAATGATTGAACTGGAGACACAAAACAATCGCCTTGAGCTGCATGCCGAAGCAACTGAGCAAAAAGGCAAACTAAGCGCCTGGCTCTACCCGATACAGGCTGATGACGTGTTCATAGAGCATAACGGCAACCATCAGTCTGCCATGATGGCGGCAAAGTTTTTTAGAATAATACAACTGCCGGATTCGATTGTTTCTCATCGAATCGAAGCCAATCTGGTCCTGCTTGAAAACAACAATGTCATTGGCAGCGGCTACACTCTTCCCAGCCTGGATGAAGATCTGCAACCGGATTTCAGTCAAGTGAATCTGCTGGCTGGCAGTGCCACGTCCTACGAGCTTGAATATACCGGCCGTGAACCGGCCTGGATGGTGTTACCGATCCGCTACTACCCTTATTGGCAGGCAACCATCGACAATCAACCCGTTGAGGTTGAAACTTTCATGGATATGCTCCCTGCGATAAAGGTCACCCCTGGGGCAAAGGTCAGCTATCGATATGAACCACGACCGTTCTATTTATTGTCACTTTTAAGCCTGGCATCCCTGGGTCTGGTTCTGTTTCTCACCTACCGTTACAGAAAACAGTGAGACCTGGTCGATCGACAGCCTCTATTCCGGCAAACACAAATAACAGCTCACCTTTGGGCTGTTGTTTGATATAGTGCAATTTGCCTGGAATCTTCGGGTCAGCCGTGGTGTGCGATTGTAATTGAATGACGATTCAACTCATCAACATATGAAATTAGGACTAACCCAACCAATCCTGATGGCACTGCTAATCATCCTGAGCCTCTCCGGATGCGGTCAGAAAGGCCCGTTGCATCACCCGGCCGGTCAATCCTCTCAACCTTCTGCTGAGAACGCGGAATCATGATCCTCAACTTCACCAAAATGCATGGCCTCGGAAACGATTTTGTGGTCATCGATGCGGTAAACCAGCCGTTCACATTAACCGAGGATATCTGCCGCCATTTTGCCGACAGACGCTTTGGCATAGGTTGCGATCAGATTCTGTTGGTGGAACCGGCAAAACTGCCCGAGACCGATTTTCATTTTCGCATCTTCAATGCTGACGGCAGCGAGGCCGGTGCCTGTGGCAATGGCGCCCGATGCTTTGCCCAGTTCATCAGGCGCAAAGGGCTCAGCGAGTTACAATCTGTCCGCGTCGGCACCAGCACGGCCGTCATCATTCTGCGTTATCTGGATGACAACCAGATCGAAGTCGACATGGGCGTACCCTCATTCGATCCGGCGACTATCCCGTTTGTCGCAGAACAGCAGGCTGATCAATATCCACTACAGATCAATGGTGAACAATACACCATCTGCGCCCTGTCGATGGGTAATCCCCATGCCGTGTTGATGGTCGGTGATACCGATCTCGCTCCTGTGGAGCGGCTCGGTCCGTTGATCGAAAGACACGAACGATTTCCCCAACGCACCAATGTGGGTTTTCTTCAGGTACTCAGTCCCTGCGAAACCAAACTGCGGGTTTTCGAACGGGGCAGCGGTGAAACCCTGGCCTGCGGCAGTGGCGCCTGCGCGGCTGTTGCCGCAGGTCGTCTGCTTGGGCTGCTGGAGGAGGAGGTGGTTGTGCACCTACGCGGAGGCGATCTTGTGATAAAGTGGAGCGAACAAGGCAGTACCGTACTCATGAGAGGCCCAGCGGAAACTGTGTATGAAGGAGCCATCGAAATATGAGCCATAAAGCCCCTAACGACCCCATCAAGGTTGATGGCACCGATCAGCAGATTGCTGACTATCTACGTGAAAATCCAGGTTTTCTGCTGCGCCACCCCGAGCTACTGGCTGAAATGGAGATCCCTCATGCAAGCGGCGATGCCGTTTCACTGATCGAGCGTCAGGTGGACGCGCTACGCAAGCAGCTGAAAGATACCCAGCAACAACTGGCCGATCTGGTGGAGGTCGCCAGAACCAATGATCAACTGCAGGCCCGTATGCATCGACTGACCCTGGAACTGATCGATGCCGCCACCTTTGAAGAGGTGCTGAATGCGCTGGAGGACGAGCTGCATGATGACTTCAAGGCTGATGCCGTGGAGTTGAGGCTCTTCTCCTCAAGCCAGCTCGATGACCACCTGCAGGACTCCCTGAATGGTCAGATCGCCACATTTGAGCAGTTTTTCAACCACAATCAGCCGATCTGCGGCAGGATGGATCAGCAGCAGCTTGACTACATCTTCGGCACCGAAGGTGATCGCATCACATCGACTGCGTTGATACCGTTGAAGAGCGAAGGGGTACTCGGACTGCTGGCCATCGGCAGTTGTGATCCTGAGCGGTTTGCTCCGGACCATGGTACAGAGTTCCTAACACGCCTGGGTGAGATCATCAGCAGGACCCTTCAGGCTGTCTCCCTACCCGGAATCTGAGCCGGCATGGCTGTGCCGAATAGCCAACAGATAAGCGAATGGGTCGAGTCGTTTCTCGACCACCTGACTCATGAGCGGCGCCTCTCTCCCCGAACCCGTGAAAGCTATGCCCGGGATCTGCAGGCCGCTGCCGCCTGGCTGGAACAGCAACAGATCGTCAGCTGGGGTCACTTCAACCAGCAGCAGGTACGCCACTATATCGCCAACCGGCATCGCCAAGGATACGCCCCCAAGAGCCTGCACCGGG
Organism: Candidatus Thiodiazotropha sp. AKAK2; assembly: GCF_058244685.1. Lineage (NCBI taxonomy): Bacteria > Pseudomonadati > Pseudomonadota > Gammaproteobacteria > Chromatiales > Sedimenticolaceae > Candidatus Thiodiazotropha > Candidatus Thiodiazotropha sp. AKAK2. The sequence goes on from NZ_JBSYOP010000022.1 coordinate 183,865, forward strand.
AACTCTCCAGCCTGCGATCCTTGTACAACTACCTGCTCAGGGAGAATCGGGTACAGGCCAATCCCGCACTCGGTGTCAGGGCCCCCAAGGTACGCCGCAAGCTGCCCACCACCCTGGATGTGGACCAGCTCAACCAGCTGCTCTCCATTGATGACAACTCGACCATCGGCCTCAGGGATCGGGCGATCATGGAGCTGTTCTACTCTTCCGGGATCAGGCTTGCCGAACTGATTGCACTGGATATCAGCCATCTCGACCTGAGCGAACAGATCGTTGAGGTTACCGGCAAGGGGGCGAAAACACGTCTGCTGCCAGTGGGTCGAAAGGCTGTCGAGGCGATTCGCGCTTGGCTGAAAGTGCGTGCAGAGCTGGCCAGGGATGAGGAGACCGCCCTGTTCGTCGGTGTACGGGGCAGACGCATCAGCCGCAGCACCATCCAGAAACAGTTGCATGAGTGGTCGGTTCGCCAGGGGGCGCCGAGAAACGTCCATCCCCACTTACTGCGACACTCTTTCGCCAGCCATCTGCTGGAATCCTCCGGTGATCTGCGCGCCGTACAGGAGCTGCTGGGCCATGCCAACATCAGCACCACCCAGATCTACACACACCTGGATTTCCAACATCTGAGTGAGGTCTATGACAAGGCCCACCCCAGGGCAAAAAAGCGCTCAGACTGAATCATTTACGCACCTCTGTCTGTGATTGCGGATTGGGCTTGAAGACAAATCCGGGCCTCAACCAGTAGACCACCAGAGGCAACACCATCAAGGCGATCAACACATCCATAATCAACGCCTCTGAGATATAGAGACTGACCGACCAGAGATTGGCCAGCTCGGTGTTCATCAGCGGGATGAAACTGCCCAGCAGCACCACCATGGAGATCACGATCGCAGAGCCTGTGGTCTCCAGGGTTTTCTGTAAAGCCTGTTGCCAATCCCTGGCCGATACCTGAATCTCCTCCCGCAGACGGGAGACCATGTAGACCCCGTAATCCACCCCGAGCCCCATGGCGATACTCAATGCCACCTGGACATGGAAGGCCAGATTGGCCGACCACTCTTTGATCGAGGTCATATAGGCTCCCAGGCCATACTGGGTCATCAGGGTGATAAAGCAGAGACTGATCAGTATCAGGGCGATGGTCCAGGAGCGAAACATGATCAGGGTCATCAGAAACACGGTCAGCGAGGTGGCGACCGGAGCGTTCAACCACTCCTTAAACGCCACGTCCCGGGTCGCTTCAGTAACCCCCAGAAAACCGCCGATGGGCGCTTTGTCCGACAAGGAACGATCGGTGACAACCCGCTGCTCCGGTTGACCTCCATCACCCCGCAGGACCACCTCTTCCCCGGGCTTCACACCGACGCTGATCAGCGCCATTCCCGGATCATCCCGGTGCCTCTTCAGATAATCCTGAATATCGAGGATGGTCTGATGGGTCAGTTTCGGATCCATGGTTTTTACAAATCCGACGATGATCCCCTCATCCCAGGTTCGGGTGTTGACGAAGGCGTCCAGCTCACCGGTCGCTGCACTCACCTGCAGCATGCCGTTATACAACGGGATGATCTCCTGTGGATCCGGCAGACGCCCATCCGGCCCGACCCGGTAGGCATAGCGGTTCTGCTGCATATGCTGCAGATCGGGGATCGCATACAGATTCATATGCGCCATCGGCAAGGCACCGAACGGGGCGTTCAGCATCATGTTCAGGGTTTTCACAAACTGCACATAGGAGGTGGTATAGCCGATATGGGGATGGGAACGCAGCCAATCCTCGAAGTCCGACAGGGCCTGCACCACTTCTGCATTATTGAAAATACCCTGGGGCGGATCGATCATTTCATCGTAGCAACGGTCAGGCCCGATCACTCGTTCACCCTGTGGATTCCAGGCATCCAGGCCACACTGGGGCAGTGTCCCTGCCTTCGAGCGGATCACGATATTGGCGGTAATCACCCCGGGCATCATCTGCGACAGGGTCTGCAGATGGGAGATCGCTTCAACCTCACCCCCCGCGTCCGTCAGCTCACCAAGCAGGTAGTAATCCTTATAGGCCGCCCTGGGGTAGTGAATGCCCTTCTCAACCCCCGGCATGATATCGAACTCATCCTGAATGCGGGCCACTTCCGGATCGCTCCGGCCCGCCTCACCGGACAGCAGTGCTGAGAAGCCTTTGTCGAGCTCAGCCATCGATGCGGATGCCAGCCAGAGCCCGATCACCCCCACCATCGGCAGCCATTTCAGTGGGCCGGTGAGTAGGCCGGTCACCCCTTTGGCCAGCCGCAGCTCCCAACCCCGCTCATGTTTTTTGTCACGCAGCTTGGGCGGGAAACTCACCATCATCAGGGGAATCAGGGTGGTGGTAGTAAGAATCAGGGTCGACATGCCGAAGATGCCGAAGTAGGCATAGGCCTTGTAGAACGAGATATCGATGAATGAGATGGCGAAGAAACCGTGCAGATCGGTACCGATGGAGAGCGCCGCCGGCACCACAGTATGGCGGATCGAGGTGAAGGCCGCCTGCTCCGGATCCTGGGTGGCATCCAGCTCCTGCATGAAGCGTCGGGTGATCTGCATCGAGTGGCCGATGCCGATCGCCAGCAACAGCATCGGCGTCAGAGCCATCATGGTGGTGAGCTTGAACTGGGTATAGCCCATCAGACCGAGGGTCAGGATGATGGTCATCCCCACCCCCACCAGTGGCAGCACGGCACAACTCCAATGACGGAACTCATACCAGAGCACCAGCAGAATGATCAGTAGCGAGATACCGAACAACCAGGCCTTATCCCACAGCTCCTCGACCATCGAGGCCAGAAAGTAGGGCTCTCCCGAGATGTAGAACTCCACCCGCTCCCCATAACGGGCCTCATAATCCTCCATCAGCCGACGAACCTCGGCGATCCAATCGAGATGGTGCTGTTTCAACTGATTGCTGAAATCACCGATGATGAAGGTGCCCGTTGCCCGGCAGCGCTCATGTACGCGGCCGATCGAAGCATTGGAGATCAAGCCATCATCCCCGAGGATGTCACACTTGTGGCCCTGGCCATCCTGGTAGTAGACCAGCAGAGGCTCGAGCACAATATGCTTCTCCAGACCCGCACGCAGATAGTTGATCTGGTGCTGCTGAAGTCGCGGATCGTCCGACAACCCAGACGCCGGCAGCAGTCGACTGAAATCGAGGCTGCCATTGGGGGTAATACCCAGATTACGCAATTTGGATGAGGGCAGGCCGACAAAGTTGGCCACATTGGCAAACGGCAGTTCGCTGACATCCCGATAGAAGGCCTCAACCATCCTGATGAACCAAGGCTGGTAGATATCCCCCTGTTTCAGCTTCATACCCCAGACCATCAGATTGCCCATGCCATAGGTCTGGTCGCTGTAGAGATTTGTCGCGATGTAGGGATTGGAGAGGGGCAGCAGTGAATCCGGGTCGTTACGCAGATTGACCTGATTGACATAAAACAGGGCTGCCAGGGTTGCCGCAAACAGCAGCAGAATGGTCAAACGACGATGTCTAAGGACAAACCTGGCGTAGTCTGCAGCATAGTCCCGCTGCCCGGCACTCATCGGAGGACAGCCCCCCGCTTTGCAGCATCCAGACAGTCGCCCGATCGAAGACTATTTTGCATAACCCTGCAGGGTCTCTTCAGACCAGTAGCTGTCATCAAGCTCCACATTCAGGGAGATGGTGTTGCGCGGAACGAATACCATACTGTCTTTGCCATCCTGATGGCTGATGGCATAGATGTAGCGGGGATAGCTGATGCGCGGATCCGGCTGATCAAGCGATTGCCAATCCACCGAGACGGTCTTTATTTTTTCACCTTTTTTGTAGTAGACCGTGCGATAGACCGCAAAGGTTCGCTGATCGATATCGCTGATGTGGTAGTCGTACCACCAGTTCTTGAAGCGGGTTGTGCTTTTCAATCGATAGACCGGTTTGCCGATGTGGGCACACTGGGGCCCGGGCAGTCTCAGGGTATAGCGGCTCCTCTCCCAGGGCTCCAGCTGCATCACCTCCAGGCAGTTCTCAATCTTGCCCAGTCCGAGCAGTTCATGAACCTCATCCTCTGGAGTGCGCAATACCAGCTCTCCATAGGTCAGGTTGGTGCCGAACCAGACATCTTCATAGGAGGGCTCATTGATACGCCGGATCTTGCGCAATGCGGGCAGCCACATCGACAGGGTAGCGCTCTTCTGCGGGTCTGAATAGCGGGTCAGCAGCACGCCGGTCCCCTTGGTCTTGCCAGAGGTCAATATCGCCATCTGCAGGGATTCGATCGCCGGATCGGAAGGCGAATTGTTGACGTAGGTATCGAAGGTCTGAACGCCTGGCTTGCGTCCCTGGGTACGCATCGCCAGCGGCGCCCGGTTGACCACCACGGAAACATCCCGGCCCTGACGCCGACTGAGGGCATTGTCCAGCAAGCCGCCATGGGCGGCGGTATAAGCCTGTTGTGCAATCTCATCCGCATCATTCAGAGGCTCCGATTGAAGCGCGAAATCAGCGGCCAAGAGTCCATCACCAAACAGCCAGATCAGACCTGCCAGGAGACAATGTGGGCATTTTCGATACATGGTCCTGACTCTGCCATGGATGACCACAGCAGACAAGCGAGTGAAATCCCTAATCATGTTGCTTCCCTGTAACAATCCATTCAACAGCCGAAAGGTAGGGGGTGGATGGAAACAAACCAAACAGCGATCACGCAATGCGTAATCACAATTGAAACCGATTTTTCACCGGCCCGCCCCTCAGGTACAATTGCCGGCTCTCTAGTCAAGCATTCAGGATTGAAGTGGAAAATTTCAGAGGCACCACAATTCTCTCCGTCAGACGCGGCGGTAAAGTCGTGATCGGCGGTGACGGCCAGGTCTCCCTGGGCAATACGGTCATGAAGGGCAATGCCCGTAAAGTCCGTCAGCTGCACAAAGGCCAGGTGATTGCCGGCTTCGCCGGCGCCACAGCTGATGCCTTCACCCTATTCGAGCGGTTTGAGGGTAAACTGGAAAAACACCAGGGCCATCTGACCCGTGCCGCGGTAGAAATGGCCAAGGACTGGCGAACCGACCGGGCACTGCGTCGATTGGAGGCACTGCTCTGTGTGGCGGACACCAAGGCCTCACTGATCATCTCGGGCACCGGCGATGTGATTGAACCCGAACAGAGTCTGATGGCGATCGGCTCCGGTGGCAGCTTTGCCCAGGCAGCCGCCCGCGCCTTGTTGGAAAATACGGAACTCAGTGCCCGTGAGATCGTCGAAAAAGGGCTTGGTATAGCCGCTGACATCTGCATCTATACCAACCACAACCGGGTGCTCGAAGAGCTGGATAGCGAAACTTAATCCAGATGAACCCGAACCGAGCTGCGTGGTCGGCAGAATCAAGCACACCCCTGTTGACAGGCAGCGGGGTGGAAATTGTACTGATCTGCCGCAACAGCGCATAAAAACCATATTCGATAAGTCGCCTTGAGGAAACTGTAGACAAGCCAAGGCGTCGTAAAAACAGGCTTTATTTCATGTCGCAAATCACACCCCAACAGATTGTTGCCGAACTGGATAAACATATCATCGGCCAGAACGATGCCAAGCGAGCGGTAGCCATTGCGCTGCGCAATCGCTGGCGCAGGGCTCAGGTGGATGAGGCCCTGCGGAATGAAATCACACCCAAGAACATCCTCATGATCGGCCCTACCGGGGTAGGAAAAACCGAGATTGCCCGCCGCCTGGCGAAACTGGCCAATGCCCCCTTCATTAAGGTGGAGGCGACCAAATTCACTGAAGTGGGCTATGTGGGTCGTGAAGTGGATTCGATCATTCGCGAACTGGCCGATTCCGCCGTGAAAATGGTCCGCGAAGGGGAGATGGAAAAGGTCTCCGAAGAGGCCAGCCATGCCGCGGAAGAGCGTATTCTCGATGTGCTGTTACCGGCCCCCAAACCCACTGGATGGGACGAGACCGAGAGCGGCAGCAGCGTCTCCAGCTCAACCCGGGAGAAGTTCCGCGAAAAGCTGCGCAGTGGCTCGATGGACGACAAAGAGATCGAAATCGAGGTCAATAGCACGCCGGTTGGCGTTGAAATCATGGCGCCCCCCGGCATGGAAGAGATGACCAACCAGCTGCAGGGGATGTTCCAGAATCTGGGCAGCGGCAGAACCCGTCGGCGCAAGTTACGCATCAAAGACGCCTTCAAGGTGCTCAGCGACGAAGAGGCGGCGAAGCAGATCAATGAGGAAGATCTCAAGCTACGCGCTCTGGAGACCGTGGAGCAACACGGCATCGTGTTCATCGACGAGCTGGACAAGGTCACCAGCCGGGCAGAGACCAGTGGCGCCGATGTCTCCCGTGAGGGTGTCCAACGGGATCTGCTGCCACTGGTGGAAGGCTGCACCATTTCAACCAAGCACGGCATGGTGAAGACCGATCATATTCTGTTCATCGCCTCCGGCGCCTTCCACCTCAGCAAGCCCTCGGACCTGATTCCGGAGCTGCAGGGACGACTGCCGATCCGGGTGGAGCTGTCCGCCCTCAACACCGATGACTTCACCCGCATACTGACCGAACCCGATGCCTCGCTCACCGAGCAGTATCAAGCCCTGCTGAATACGGAACAGGTACGCCTGGAGTTCACCGATGGGGGCATCAAGCGGATCGCGGAGACCGCCTGGCAAGTCAACGAGCGAACCGAGAACATCGGCGCACGACGCCTGCACACGGTGATGGAACGACTGCTGGAGAGTGTCTCCTTCGAGGCCTCGGAGCAGAGCGGCGAAACCATCGTCATCGATGAGGCCTATGTGGACAGCCAGCTCTCCCAACTGGTGGCAGATGAGGACCTGAGCCAATATATCCTTTAGCGATCAGCAGCAGGCGATCAGCAGTCGGTTGACTGGGACAAACCCTGTTCAAAGCCTGCTTATGGGTTAGCGGATCCGATATACAGTGACCGCGCCCAACAATTGAATAACAGATGAATTGAGAGAAAACCATGTCACACCCCAATCCGACAGAGATCCACCTGCATAAGCAGTCCCGTGTCCTGGAAATCAGTTTCGATGACGGTAACAAATACAGCTATCCCGCCGAGTATCTGCGGGTCTTCTCCCCCTCAGCGGAGGTTCAGGGCCATGGCCCGGGACAAGAAGTGTTGCAGGTTGGCAAGGAAGAGGTGAATATTGCCCATATTGATCCTGTGGGAAATTATGCCATCTGCCTGCACTTCGACGACGAACACAATACCGGGATCTACTCCTGGGATACCTTGTATCAGTTGGGCGTCAACTACGAGCGTAACTGGCAGGACTACCTGCAACGATTGCAGGCAGCAGGTTACCAGCGCAAGGAGCCATCGGCTTAAGGCGCTCTTTGATTGAAACAATTGGTGAAGCCATGAAGGATGAGAAGACGACACATTTCGGCTATCAGGATGTGCCGGTCAGCGAAAAAGCGGGACGGGTTCGGCAGGTATTCGATTCCGTCGCCAACAAATATGACCTGATGAACGACCTGATGTCATTCGGCGTTCACCGGCTGTGGAAGCGCCATACCATCGAAATGTCCGGTGTCCGTCAGGGACAGCGGGTTCTCGACCTGGCCGCCGGCACCGGCGATCTTTCTGCCCGCTTCAGTGGCCTGGTCGGCAATCAGGGGGAAGTGGTCTTCTCCGACATCAACGCCGCTATGCTCTCCCAGGGGCGGGACCGGATGATTGACGAGGGGCGGGTTGCCAATGTCCGATATGTTCAGGCCGATGCCCAATACCTGCCGTTTCCAGACGATCATTTCGATTGTGTCACCATCGGCTTCGGTCTGCGTAACGTCACCGACAAGCAGCTGGCGTTGAATGCCATATTCCGGGTGGTAAAGCCCGGCGGACGTCTGCTGGTACTGGAGTTTTCCAAACCGGTCCTACAGCCGCTGCAGAAAGTCTATGACCTCTACTCCTTCACACTGCTGCCGAAGATCGGCAAATTGGTCACTCAGGATGAGGAGAGCTACCGCTACCTGGCGGAATCGATACGCATGCACCCGGATCAGGAAACCTTGAAGGGCATGCTGGAACATGCCGGATTCGAGCGCTGCGACTACTTCAACCTGACCGGTGGCGTAGTCGCCATACACCGGGGCTACAAAGTCTAGCACCATGACTATCTCAGCCGCCCTATTCGCCAGCCTGGAGCACCTGCTCAACCAAGCCATCAACCTGGACTCTGAGGCCGCCAACCGACTGGCCCCGATGCAGGGCCGGGTCATTCAGCTGGATCTGCTCGGCAGCGGGCTGAGCCTCTATATGATCCCCGAACCCCAGGGATTCCAGGTCCTCAGCCATTTCGAGGGCGAAGCGGACTGCCTGCTGCGCGGCACCCTGCTCGACCTGGCAAGCATGCGCAACCCCAACAACAGTGCCGATCAGCTGTTCAACGGTTCGGTCACCATCGAGGGGGATACCGCCCTGGCACAACGTTTCGGTGAGTTCTTCAGCCGCCTTGATATCGACTGGGAAGAGCAGCTCTCCCGACTCACCGGTGATATCGCCGCCCATCAGGTCGGCAGCTTGGCACGGGGCTTCCTGGGGTGGGGTAAACAGCTCAATCAGACCGCCAGCCTCAATCTGAAAGAGTATCTTGAGGAGGAATTACGGCTGATTCCCGGACGCTACGAGATGCAACCCTTTCTGCAGGACGTGGATCGCCTGCGTGACGATGTGGAACGTCTTGAGGCCCGCGTTCAGCGGCTATCCCCGGGTGACGACCAAGAGGACAAAACCTCGTGATTCGTCCCTCTCAAGCACTCCGTCTGATCCACATTAATCTGGTGCTGCTGCGCCACGGCCTGGATGAGGTGATCCTCGCCACACATCTGTTCCGGCCGATCCGATTTCTGAGCTATCTCTCTCCCTGGTATTGGTTTCGCAAGGACCGGGGAAGCTACCCGGTGCGGATACGCCGGGCACTGGAAGATCTGGGGCCGATCTTTGTCAAATTCGGCCAGATCCTCTCAACCCGCCGCGACCTGCTACCTGACGACATGGCCAATGAACTGGCGAAACTTCAGGATCGAGTCCCCCCCTTCCCTGGTAGCCAGGCGAGAAAAATCATCGAAAAGGCGTTCGGAAAACCGATCGATGAGATGCTTGAAGCATTCGATGAGAAGCCGCTTGCCTCGGCCTCCATCGCCCAGGTGCACACCGCTCAACTGAAAGATGGGCGCAAGGTGGTGGTGAAGGTTTTGCGACCGAACATCGAAAAGACCATCCGACGGGATGTGGACCTGCTCTTCACCATCGCCCATTTGGCGGAAAAGTACTGGAAGGAGGGGCGCAGACTCAGGCCGGTGGAGGTTGTAGAGGAGTATGAGAAGACCATTTTCGATGAACTGGATCTGATGCGGGAAGCGGCCAACGCCTCCCAGTTGCGACGTAACTTCCTCGACAGCGAAACCCTTTATGTACCAGAGGTCTATTGGGATCTGACCCGGCAGAATGTGTTCGTCATGGAGCGCATCAGCGGCACACCCGTCGGCGATATCGACACGCTGCGCAATCAGGGTATCAGTATGAAACTGCTTGGTGAACGGGGCGTCGAGATCTTTTTCACCCAGGTCTTCAAGTACAACTTTTTTCATGCCGATATGCATCCGGGCAATATTTTCGTCGAACCCAATGGACGTTATATCGCGGTGGATTTCGGCATCATGGGGACGCTCACCGAAGAGGATAAGCGCTACCTGGCTGAGAACCTGCTCGCCTTCTTCAACCGGGACTACAAACGGGTCGCCCAGCTCCATGTGGCCTCCGGCTGGGTACCCAAGGAGACCCGGGTGGAAGAGTTCGAATCGGCGATTCGCACCGTCAGCGAGCCGATTTTCGAAAAACCTCTCAGCGAGATCTCCTTCGGCCACTTTCTGTTGCGCCTGTTCCAGACCGCGCGACGCTTCGATATGGAGGTCCAGCCGCAGCTGGTGCTGCTGCAGAAGACCCTGCTGAATATCGAGGGTCTGGGTCGTCAGCTCTATCCACAGCTCGACCTCTGGACCACCGCGAAACCCTTCCTAGAACGTTGGATGAGTGAACAGATCGGACGCCGGGCGTTCGTCGGAAAACTGAAAAAGAACCTTCCCCAGATCGCGGAAAATCTGCCGGATCTGCCCAACAAACTGAACAAGATCATCGATGATGCTGCAGCCGGCAAGCTGACCCTCAATTGGGAGTCGCAAGAGCTGCAGAAACTGCGCCAACAGATGCAGCACAACCACCTCAACACCCTGACCACCATCTCCGGCAGCGCGCTGTTGCTCAGCGGTTCATTGCTGCTGGTATTCGGCAGCGGCGGATTGATTCCGGCCACCCTGGCCACCGCACTCGGCTTCGGCCTGGGCAGTGGTGGCGGCATCCTGCTGCTGAGGAGCTGGATCAAAGCCTCCGGTTAAAACGAATAAACAGTCCGCAAATTAAAGCGAATCGTATCAGGTCTGAATGGTACTTACTGAAGTACCAAGACACTCATTGCGCTCAGTATAAGCAAAGGCTCTTGGTGGGGCAGGGCCCCACCCTACTGTAAATTCAGTGTGTAGGGTGGGGCCCTGCCCCACCAAATACTGCTTTAGCTAAGTACCATCCATATCAGGCCATGGTTTGCTTTGTTGCAATATGAAGCGCTTCCACTTGTCATACAATATTCTTATTTCATTTGCGTCTATTTGCGGACTGAATGCTTATCACCAATTGGGAGTGTTCGCAGTGATTAGGGCCCATTCGCGGTTGAAGCCTAATTATCCTGCAGCTCCGCTTGGCGCAACCGAAAAATTGATCCATGATTAAAGTATGGTTCAGCGTAGGGAGAGAAGCATGACAGAGACCCCCCAAGATCCGATGGAACGCCTGGCGAAAGCCTATGACAAGATGTTGCATGAAGTACACGAAGCCGTCGAATCGGCCCGGGAGAACACCCTGCCCGGCCTCAAGGATTATCTTGAAGAGGCACGTGAAAAGATGATCGAACTGGGCGAACTGAGCCGGGAAGAGGCTGAAAAGGTCTCCACTTATGTGGAACGGGATATGAAAGATGCGGCCAGCTACCTGCTGGAGACCGGTGAGCAGCTATCTGCCTGGTGGCGTTTCGATGTACAACAGGTGGAAGAGCGGATGCTGGAGATGTTCACCAGCGTCGCCGATCAAACCAAACTTGAGTTGGCCAAATTGGCCCAGCGTGCCAATACCGCATCCCTCTACCATACCGGCGAGGTTACAGGACCGGGTACTCTGATCTGTACCGGGTGCGGTAAAGAAATGCACTTCAAAAAAACCGGCCACATTCCACCTTGCTCAGGTTGCAAGGGAACCGATTTTCAGCGTTCCGGCAGCTGATACGGTCAACCCGGCAACTGTTTCGTCGCCGGGATTAAAAACCATGTCGTGATAACCGGCCCTGGAAACTGAACGATTCCAGGGCCTCATCCGGTTATGCGGCATAGCGCTCCTTAGCCTCCCGGGCCGCTTTCGCCTCTTGCACACTGTAGGCCTTACCGGACCACAGCATCTGGTAGGCGATCTCCTCATTACCGTTTTCACAGATCTCCACGACCCGTTTGAAAAGTGGTTGAAAAGTCTCACTGCGGTGAGACTGCTCATGCTCCTCGAAGCTTCGCCAGAAGGTGACGATCAATGCCTCACGGGATTTCATTTCACTCTCCACCGCCTGGCCGATGGTCGATCCTTCATTGGAAATCTGGCCGCTGTTGAGGGCGACGAAACCGCCGATGAAGCCGGTCTCGGAGTGATAGGTTTTGACGTTTTCACACAGTTCGGCAACCCGCTCCTGCAGATCATCCACAGTATAACCCGGCTTGAGGATCACACGATTTACTGTCACCGCACCATCATAGGGAAAATCAGCAATCAATCCGCTCATGGCTACCTCCAAGAAAATTACTATATTCTAAATTTCTGACTAAAATACTTGGAAATAGTTCTGAACTTATAACCACATGTTGTTTATAGAATTTATCAACTTTGACAAGGATCAGATCAAGGTGTCAGCCAATACTGCACAGACTGAATCTGCAGAAAAGCTTCCGCCTCGGGGCCCTGTAGCAGGGCCAAGGTGGCCAACAAGCCGGCCTCGGTACAGGTTGCGGCGGCGACAGTTGCCGAGCGTAGTGATGCATCGATGGGCCAGCCAGTTTTGGGATTCAGCAGATGGCCATAACGCTTTCCATTGTGCAGCAAATAGCGCCGGGTATCGCCACTGGTTGCCAGGGCGCCCCGGCTGATCTTCAGCACACCCTTTGGTGTGTCAGGGTGGCTCGGGTTCTCAATACCAACCGACCAGGGCTGATTGGTAAGCCTAATCCCGCCTGTGCAGATATCGCCACCGTAGTTAATCAGCAGCGCCCTGTCGGTCTGCTGCTGCAGCAGCTGCAACGTGCGATCCACCGCATACTCTTTGCCGATACCGCCAAAGTCTATCTCCATACCCTTGGGAAGTGTCAGACAGGGCCTGGCCCAAGTCAGCTTGTGCCAACCCACTAAGGGCAGGATCTGTTCAACCTGTTGTGGACTGGGCAGTTGATTGCCGCCATCAAAACACCAGATACGCCTCAACACGCCGGATGTGATATCGAACAAACCGTCACTCAACTGCCAACAAAACCGGGCAAAGTCGAGCAGCTGAGCCACCTCCTCATCGACCTCAACAGGTTTCCCGCCACTGTTGTTGATGAGATGGACCGGATTGTCATTGAGATAGCGACTGAACTTGGACTCGATGCGCCAGGCTTCATGGGCAGCGATGTTGAGCAGCCGCTTTGCCTGTGCTTCATCATCGACCTCCATGAACAGCTCACAGGGACTTGCCATGGCTTCAAACGAACCGATCCAGTAGCTGTCTGCTGCAATCAGTCTGACTGGACGATCGTTCACTGTCCCTCCGCCTGGGGCCTGACTGGATATCGATTAGATAAACCCGGCAACAAAGTATGTCGTATTAATAACGGGCCGCCAAACAGCTTAAAACTTATAACTTAACTGGACAATCAGTGCTTCAACATCGGGATAGAGCTCCATATCATTGAGTATTCCCGGAATCACCGACTCGGTGTTGTCGTTGCTTTGCAGATAGTATTCCAGTCGCAGACTCAGCTCCTGCTCATTCCTCAGGGCCACCCCATATCGCATACCGATGGTCAGCGCCTGCATATTCCCCAACCGGTAATCGGCTGAGACATGATCGGGCAGGCTTTCGTCCTGTATGAAAAAACGCCGATAGAAATCCGCTTCACTTTGATCATAGTATCGGATATGCGGCTCCAGATATTGTCGGCCATCCAGCATCCAGCGGAAGCGCAGGTCGATGGTATGGGAGGTGATACCCCAGTCATCCCAGAAGTAGCGATAGGAGAGATCGAGGATATCCGTTTCAAATTGGTGCTTTACCTGCCAGTAAAGACTTTGCTTCTGGCGTGCATCCGGACGCTGCTCGTAGCGGTACTCCAACGGGCGCCCATCTTCGCCCACCACACTGACGATCTTGAAGGGATCAGTAAGATAGCCGGAAACATCACTGAATGAGTAACTTACCTGCATGATGGTCTTGCGATCGATCACCTGAGTAAGGCCGAATATCAGATCCAGGGTATCCTTGTTGTCCTCGCTGTCACCCCGGCTGGCGTTGAACTCGCTTCGATAATCCGCCTGCCCGTTATCGATGACCATGCTCGACAGGCCGATGGGGATATCGCCCTCCGGGCTTACCGTATCGTAGGCCAGAGAGAGCCCGGCATTCAGTGTGGTGTTGCGCTTGATGAAGTCCCTGGAGAGGTTGGCGTTGGCACTCAATGAACTGTAGTCATACTCGGTTGAGAAATTGACACCGAAAGCGGTTTTGTAATCCCGGTTGATTGGCTGTTCCCAACGGGAACTGAGAGCGAACCGGTTATCCCGAAAGGTATCATCCAGCGGCGTCTCTTCCGCCGAAGCGGTATAGACGCCTTTGCCTGAGGGTCGGGTAAAGGTCTGTGGCTGATCGCTGGGCGTTGCACCATTGGCCGAGGCCCCGCTCAAGGTGTCGAAAACAAATTTCAGATTCAGCGCCTTCTCTTCACCAAAATCCCGTGTGGCACTGATCACCGGCTCCACTGCAGTTACCCTGTCCACTTCGGAGTAGTAGAGTACCGCACTGTCGAAACTCCAATCCCCCTCCTCGCCCAGACTGTCGCTACAATTCACCCCAAGCAGGCCGCAGGTTGCCGCCGTCAAAGCATGGCGTATTTTTTTCGGCTTCTTCAATTGCACCCACAACCCCCTCCGGCAAAACCCCGGCCGCCGCTCGACGCCTCTTTACTGAAGTAGATATGGTCATCAAGACCGGCACTGATCGGATCCGAAATCAACTGCATCTCGGGTTTTGCAAGAACATTACGCTGCCAGGGTTCCACCCCCAGATTCGCACAACCTGTCAGTGGCAGCACTACAGCAAATGTCACCAGGAACAACTTTACCGACATACTCTCATCATCCTTATAACACCGTAGCAAAACGGGACCCGGACATTATGACAAAGTTATATTTAACAAATCTTAAGGCACAAGATTCAATGCCTGCCTGATCTCCGCCTCACGTTCGGCGGCTTGGGATCTAAAGAAACCGGTATGTTCGACAAGAAGCCTGCCATCCATACCGATCAGATAGGAGGCCGGCATGCCCTGAAGGTCGTAGCGTTTGGCCAATACCCCTTTCGGGTCAAAGTAAATGGTAAACTCGGCTGGTGTGTTGGTTAAAAACTGCTCCGCTTCTCTGCGTGCCTCATCGAGATTGATTCCAATAATCTCCAGACCGACGCCGTGATACTTTCGATGCATCTCATTCAACCAGGGAAAAGCTTCACGACAAGGACCACACCAGGAAGCCCAGAAATCGAGCAGTACCACCCTACCCCGGTATTGCTCGAGATCGAACGCCGATCTCTGCTTGTCTCTCCCCTGCGGTTGTGCCGCGTCTATCTCCGCAACGAAAAAAATCAGCAATGGGATCAGGGTGGCGACAATCAGAGAAGACTTGATGTGTCTCATATTTAAAGTCCAGACTGTTGCGGCTTTTAACAATGGATGAGTTCATTGCAGAACGTTAATTCTCATTCAGGGTACAAGCGGTATACAAAAGCCTGTTCACCTAAAATCCAATCCATCAGTAAACCGAGTAACGCCTATAAAGGTGCTATTCCAAAGTGATCTAGCCAGGTTAAAGTGGTTTTCTACAAATAACAATGCTTCGTCTAGTTTCTTTAAAGAAAACTTAATGAGCATCGCTTAAAAACAATCCCTCCAGGTAAGCCTCTTAAGAGCAAAAAAATAAAACAATGACCAGCAATTGAGACCGGCTAGTTACCCTGGTTATTATTCTCGTAAATGGTGGTGAATTTTAAAACGCTCCTATATACTCCGAGACACATTATTCAAGAAAATATAATCACAATCGTTTAATTGTCTCATGTCGATAAAGGAGTATTGTCATGCTGAAAAGGCTCTCCATCCATTTTTTGACACTGGCCAGCATTATCGGACTTGGCCTCTGGTTCACCACCGCATCCGCAGCCATTCTCTCGCCCGGCAGCAACATCACGCTCAACGGCACTACACTTGCCACTGATCCGAATCTCGCCGGCACCGTTGTGCATGAAAATCTGATCGGATTCACCTTAACCGACCCCAGTGGCGCCACACTTCTGACCGGCAACTATCTGGACAGAGTCATCAGATCTAACAATACCGATCAGCTTATTTTTTCTGGGCGTATTCAGGACCTGGCCAACGTAGGCAGTAGCAGTATGGGAGTACTTGACTGGTCCGTATCCGGTTTCGGTGGTTATCAGACCGATGTTGAATACCGCACGGATGACTTGTTAGGTGATATAGGCCCTGAAACAGCACTCAGATCAAGTGATGGCGACAACGTGATTTTCGATTTCTTCATAGAGTTGGAACCACCTGAGACGAGTCTACCCTCTTCCATAGCCACGGATGCCACGCTATTTGATCTAACCGGCACAGCCTTTCTGTCGCTTGAGAATCTCATTAGCGGTGAAGAGCTGGAAATCGAACTCGATGGTTTAGCCGCCCCCTCCGCCGTTCCTCTGCCAGCCGCCTTCTGGATGTTCGGCTCGGGACTGATCGGCCTGATCGGATTCCAGAGGCAACGCCGAAAGAGCTAATGGACTAA
This sequence comes from Candidatus Thiodiazotropha sp. AKAK2, assembly GCF_058244685.1. Taxonomy (NCBI): domain Bacteria; kingdom Pseudomonadati; phylum Pseudomonadota; class Gammaproteobacteria; order Chromatiales; family Sedimenticolaceae; genus Candidatus Thiodiazotropha; species Candidatus Thiodiazotropha sp. AKAK2. The sequence goes on from NZ_JBSYOP010000022.1 coordinate 200,095, forward strand.
AGGCCGTCTGAAAAGCGGCCTGATCCGTTAATCACTTTTTCAACTTTTTCTTAAGCGCCTTTTTGGAGGCGCTTCTCTTCTTCCTGGTTACAGCCTTTTTCGCCAGCGATTTTTTCCCTGTTTGTTTCTTGGCTCTCTTTGCCGCTACCTTTTTCGCCTGGGTGGCCTTGGTCTTTTTCGTTGAGGTCTTTCTCTTGGCTGCCGCTGTTTTTTTACTTGGCGTCTTCCTGGCTGTTTTTACAACCCGCTTTTTCACTGTTTTCTTTGCAGCAGACTTTTTCTTAACCAGCGTGCTTCTACTACGCCTCTTCGTTGCCTGAAGCGGTTTTTTCACAACCTTCTTCTTTGATGGCGCGGCTTTTTTGCGGGTTGCAGATGGATTGCTTTTCTTGACGGTCTTTGCAACGGTTCCGGTTTTTACACTGACCTTTTTCTTTGACGGCGATGTCGGCTTACGCTTCTTGGTAGCAGATTTTTTCACAATCTTTGTGGTTGACCGACTCTTGGTTGCGACCTTTTTCCTTGTTTGCGTGGATTTTTTACGGCTTTCTACCGGCTTACCTCTCTTGCGGGATGATTTCTTGGCTGCTTTTACCGTGGCTTTGGCTTTACTGCTGAGTTTTTTCTTCTTCTTAACCTGAGCTGGCTTTTCAGCTGAGGCTTTTGCACGCTTCACTGCCGGCATGGCGCTTACCTTGGATTTGCGTTTCGGCTTGCTCGCTTTGGCTTTTTTTGTCTCGCTCGGTTTGGCGCTCTTCTGCGAGGGCTTATTCGAAGCTTTGGGTGCTTTAGCGGTTCGCTTTTTCTGCGCGGCCTTTTTTGAGGCCTGTTTGGATGGGCGCTTATCAGATTTCAGCGCTTCGGTAGCCCGTTTCTCATCCCTCCCCTGGGCTTTCTCCCCGGGTTCTCCCTGAGACTCTGTCTCAGCCTGCATCACGACCTGAGAACCTAACGTCTGCCCAGACTGGCCGACCCCACTATCCGCACTGGCTGAAGTTGCAGCGGTGGCACTACGGGCATCTTCAATCGCCTGGATCAAGTGCCCGAAAACCGCCTGAAGGCTTCCATTGCCATCCACCCGGACCAACCGGTCGCTTTTTTCATAGTGTGTGATGAGTGGCGCGATCAGGTGATCGAAAACATGAATCCGGTTGCTGACGGTCTCCTCATTGTCATCTGAACGCTGGTGCAGTCGGCCACCGCAAATATCACAGACCCCATCAACCGTGGGTGGATTGCGGTAGACATTATAGAGCTGACCGCAGCTGCGGCAGGTCCGCCTGCCAACCAGGCGCTCCATCAGGTGGTCATTATCGATATCGATCAATAGCACCAGATCCAGCGGCTGACCAATCTCCTGCAAAAGCTCATCCAGGGTGAGTGCCTGTAACAGGTTTCTGGGAAATCCGTCGAGAATGAAGCCATCCGCCATGGCTGGAAGCAGCAGCTGCTCCCGTAACAGCCCAAGAATGATATCTTCCGTTACAACCCGTCCCGCATCCTGCAGCGCCTTCACCTCCAGGCCCAGCTGGCTCTCTTCAGTGATCGCCTGCTTGAGTAAGTCACCCGTGGTTACGATGGCGAGACCAAGTTTTTCTGCCAACAGAGCGGACTGGGTTCTCTTACCGGCCCCAGGCGCCCCGAGTATCACGATACGCATTCCTTACAACTCCCCCTTGGCCAGATCACATTATCGTATAATCCTTTGCTAAACAGCGTCTTACATCACCTGATCCTATTTGAACCGGGAACGTGGACAATGCCTGATTAGCTGCACTATACATAGAAATTATGGTTGTTAGTTAAACCTTGGCCCTGGGCACAAAGGACGTCTATCGCATGATACATAGGCTCTACAAATCAAAAAGATGGTCGAATTGCCAAGCTGCGTTCACTGATACCAACTGACTAACAATTAAGAAATTCCATGGCTCCATCCAACTTTTGGATTAGCCGAATCTGGTTCGCTTGGTTAAGCTAATCCAAGATTTCCCGTAAAGTCAACGGACTTTACCAACCAGACACGAGGATTCTGGCACTCTGGAGCAACAGGAATGACTCAAAAGAGGCGTGACTCGCAGGCAATGGGCAGCCTGCAGCCGTCCCACCGAACTGAGCCATTCATGAGCCCCCTATCCTTGGAGATTGAAAGACAGCCCCGGCGCGTGTTGAAGCGTGGAATGCGTGATCCAAACCGGCTGTGGCCCTGCTACGAAGCCATTCTGACGGCCCGCGGCACGCCAATAACCAAGGCAGAATCGGGATACCGCGGTCTGGTCAGTATGTACTAAAAGGGTCGATTAGATTATTCTTCTCTGCCTCAGGAAGTGACTGCATGCAGAGTAACCTCATGTCTGAAATACCAGACATTACAGATTCTGAGCTCTGGATCATCGAAACCACATTGACCGAGCGATATGGTTGCAAGGTGGAGACACAGATCGCAGACGCTGAGATCCGTCTGATGCCATCAGACCGGGAGCTGAGCAGCTGCCCGGCCACCTATTGGAATCAGGAGGGGTGTAACTTCATCATTTTCAAAACCGGCAGCCGAAAATACCGCTGCCAGTTCTTTTACCGTGGGTATCAGCAGTACGGTACCGGGGTGCGCGAATACGACGACCTGACAGAATGTGTGGTGTCACTGCTTCAGGCCCAAGCGGATCATTCGGCTCGGGAAAAAGGTGATATCTAAACGACCGAATAAATTTAAAAATATCGCAATATCAATAACATAAGGGGATCATCAATGACAGCAAAAAATGCATTCTATGCTCAATCAGGAGGCGTTACCGCAGTAATCAACGCTTCCGCCAGCGGTGTGATAGAAACAGCTCGTAAACATCCTGACCAGATTGCTAATGTCTACGCCGGCCGCAACGGCATCATCGGCGCACTCACCGAAGATCTGATCGATACCAGCCAGGAGTCTGCAGAAGATATCGCGGCACTCAAGCACACCCCCTCCGGCGGTTTCGGCTCCTGCCGTTTCAAACTAAAGAGTCTGGAAGACAACAAGCGCGAATATGAGCGTCTGATCGAAATCTTCAAAGCCCACAACATTGGCTACTTCTTCTACAACGGCGGCGGCGACTCTGCCGATACCTGCTACAAGGTATCCCAACTCTCTGAAAAAATGGGCTTTCCTGTACAGGCCATCCATGTCCCGAAAACCGTCGACAACGATCTGCCGATCACCGACAACTGCCCAGGCTTCGGATCTGTAGCCAAATACATCGCCGTCTCCACGCTGGAGGCCTCCTACGATGTTCGCTCCATGGCAGCCACCTCCACCAAGATCTTCGTTATCGAGGTGATGGGTCGCCATGCGGGCTGGATTGCCGCCGCAGGTGGATTGGTCGAAGACCAGGGTATCCCGGTTGTGATACTGTTTCCTGAAATCGAATTCGATCAGGAGAAGTTCCTTGCCAATGTGGATGCTAAGGTTAAGGAGTTCGGATACTGCACCATCGTGGTATCCGAGGGCTGCCACTGGCCCGACGGCAAGTTCCTCGCCGAACAGGGTACCCGGGACGCCTTCGGCCATGCCCAGTTGGGCGGCGCCGCACCCGTTGTCGCCAATATGATCAAAGATGCCCTGGGACACAAATTCCACTGGGCGGTTGCCGACTACCTGCAACGGGCTGCCCGCCATCTCGCTTCCGAATCTGACGTGGAACAGGCCTATGCCCTGGGACAGGCGGCTGTGGAGAAGGCTCTGCAGGGTAAAAACTCCATCATGCCCACCGTGGTTCGAGAATCCTCCACCCCATATAAGTGGTCCATCGGTGAAGCACCGCTCAGTGAAGTCGCCAATGTGGAAAAAATGATGCCGATGGAGTTCATCACTGAGGATGGCTTCGGTATCACAGAGGCTTGTAAAGAGTATCTCTACCCATTGATTAAAGGGGAGGCCTACCCCCCATACCTGGATAACGGCATGCCTGATTATGTCACCATGAAAGGGGTAGCCGTACCAAAAAAACTCGACGTTTTCGAACTATAGATAACGACAAACAGGGGCTGCTTCAGCCCCTTTTTCATGCTCAGCAACCGGAAACGATTGTCCCGGAGATTCAATCGTAGTGGAGGCCGGTCAATGCGGGGCAAACGAAATGCATCAAGTTTTATTTTTTAATATCTCAGGAGGATCTACAAAGTGAATACAGAACTGATCTTTGCCCTAGCCTGTGCGGTAGCCGCACTGGCTTACGGCTTCATATCCGTTAAATGGATTCTCGCGCAGCCGGAAGGCAACGAAAGAATGCGTGAGATTGCCGGCGCTGTACAGGAAGGCGCTCAAGCCTATTTGAACCGCCAGTACACGGCGATCGGCTTTGTCGGTATCGTGGTTTTGGTGGTGATCTACTTCGGCCTCGATAGTGCCACCGCCATTGGATTTGCGATTGGCGCCATCTTCTCAGGTCTGGCGGGCTATATCGGCATGAACATCTCGGTTCGCTCCAACCTGCGTACCGCTGAAGCGGCCCACAACGGTATCAATGCCGCACTCCAGGTCGCCTTCCGTGGCGGCGCCATCACCGGTATGCTGGTGGTTGGTCTGGCGCTGCTGGGTGTTGCCGGATACTACTATATCCTGAACATGATGGGTGTCTCCGACAGCCAGGCGCTGCATGCCCTGGTCGGCCTCGCCTTCGGCGGCTCACTGATCTCCATTTTCGCCCGATTGGGTGGCGGCATCTTCACCAAGGGTGCGGATGTAGGCGCCGACATCGTCGGTAAGGTTGAGGCCGGTATCCCGGAGGATGATCCACGCAACCCAGCCGTTATCGCCGACAACGTGGGTGACAACGTGGGTGACTGTGCCGGTATGGCTGCGGATCTGTTCGAGACCTATGCGGTAACCGTGGTTGCCACCATGCTGCTTGGCAGTCTGCTGGTCACCGGCGTCGGCAATGAGGCCGTCATCTATCCGCTGGTGCTGGGTGGTGTCTCCATCATCGCCTCTGTCATCGGCACCTACTTCGTCCGAGCCAAGGACAGCGATACCAACGTGATGCCCGCCCTATACAAGGGGCTGATTGTCGCGGGGGTACTAGCCGCCGTCGCCTTCTACTACGTCACAGACTACATGATGGGCAATGTGGTGCTGACCACCGGTGATAGCACGGTATCCGATCCGGTCATGGCGCTGTTCGGCTCGGCCATGATCGGCCTGGTTTTGACCGCTGCCATGGTAGTCATCACCGAGTACTACACCTCCACGGAGTACACTCCGGTGCGCTACATCGCGGAAGCCTCCACCACCGGTGACGGCACCAATGTCATCGCCGGCCTGGGTATTTCGATGAAATCCACCGCCGCCCCGGTGCTGGTGATCTGCGCGGCCATCTGGGGCGCCTATGATATGGCTGGCCTCTACGGTATCGCTGTGGCAGCCACCTCAATGCTCTCCATGACCGGCATCATCGTCGCCCTCGATGCCTACGGTCCGATTACCGACAACGCCGGTGGCATCGCTGAGATGGCCGAGCTGGACGAGAAGATCCGTAACATCACCGATCCGCTGGATGCGGTTGGCAATACCACCAAAGCGGTCACCAAGGGCTATGCCATCGGCTCCGCCGGTCTGGCTGCTCTGGTGCTGTTTGCCGACTACACCCACAGCCTGGAGACCCACACCGGTACTGCGATCAGCTTCGACCTCTCCAATCATATGGTCCTGATCGGCCTGTTGATTGGCGGACTGGTACCCTTCCTGTTCGGCGCCATGGCGATGGAGGCCGTAGGGCGTGCGGCAGGTGGTATCGTCAACGAGGTACGTCGTCAGTTTCGTGAGAAACCGGGCATCATGGACCACAGCGAGAAACCGGAGTATGGCAATGCTGTGGACATGCTGACCAAAGCAGCGATCAAGGAGATGATCATCCCTTCACTGCTGCCGATTGCCGTACCACTGCTGGTTGGTCTGCTCCTCGGTGCGCAAGCCCTGGGTGGCCTGCTGATCGGCACCATTGTCACCGGCCTGTTCGTGGCCATCTCAATGACTGCTGGTGGCGGAGCCTGGGACAATGCGAAAAAGTACATCGAAGATGGTAATTTCGGTGGTAAAGGGTCTGATGCCCATAAGGCGGCCGTTACCGGCGATACCGTCGGCGACCCCTACAAAGATACCGCCGGTCCTGCGATCAATCCGTTGATCAAGATCATCAACATTGTCGCCCTGTTGATTGTGCCGCTTCTTTAGCAGAGCACTGTAACAAACCTTCAAGGGGAGCCTCGGCTCCCCTTTTTTACAGCCCAAGACCATTATGTAATTATGGTTATACCTCAAAGCCTTTAAGCAGACTGCTTTGCCTTATACATTCCGCAGCCATCTCATTGAAAATTCAAGACTTACCGATGCCTGTCAAGAAATTCTGACTATCCCTTGCCAGACGCTTAACCATCGCAAGCACGGCATACCAACCAACCAGTCACCCTGGTCAGGATAATCTATTCGGCAGTCTGACCCTCGGGTCGTGCCAACTGCCAGGCTTATACTGGACACCTGCTCTGGTAATCCGTACCCTTCACATCTCACACACCACCGGCCCACTGGCTGGATTCGATCACTGCTGTATTTCACTGCAAGGTAAGACAAATGAACCTAGACCGTGTCTCTTCAGGAAAGAGTATTCCTGACGAAATCAACGTCATTATTGAAATCCCCTCAAACGCCGACCCTGTCAAATATGAAGTGGACAAGGAGACCGGTGCGATGTTCGTCGACCGCATCCTGCGCACCGCCATGCACTACCCGGCCAACTACGGTTACATTCCCCATACCTTGTCAGATGACGGCGATCCCTGTGATGTGATGGTCCCTACGGCATTTCCACTGATACCCGGTTCCGTGATCCGCTGTCGCCCTGTCGCGGTATTGAAAATGACTGACGAATCAGGGGATGACGCCAAAGTGGTCGCGGTACCCGTGGACGATGTCTCAAGCCGCTGGACTCACGTAAAATCCTACCAGGATATGCCGGAAGAGCTGATGGAGCGGATTGCCCATTTCTTTGAACACTACAAGGACCTCGATGAGGGCAAATGGGTTCGTGTATCCGGCTGGGAAGGCGCTGAAGCGGCGAAGGAAGAGGTCAGCAACTCGGTCAAGATGTTCCAGGATGCACCGGAAAAACCACACTTTTAAATCGGTCATGGTGCCAAGCTTTCTACCCCGGAGTGAAGTATGAAGGTCTGTATCGTATCTGACAGTCATGACCATATTCCGCTGCTGGATGCGGCAGTGGAGTCGGCCAAGGCCGATGGCGCTGAAGCGGTACTTCACTGTGGTGACGTCGTTGCCCCGAGCACCCTCCACTGCCTGCAGAAATACGGCCTGCCAGTGCATGTGATTCACGGCAACAACAGCGGTGATCTCTATACCCTGGCGCGGTTGGCCAATAATGATGACAGCCATATCCACTACCACGGCATGGATGCCGGGGTGGAGCTGGCCGGCAGGAAGATCTTCCTGGTCCACTATCCCCACTACGCAAAGGCCATGGCGGCTACCGGTGACTGGGATCTGGTCTGTTGCGGACACAGCCATAAGCTGAGTTTCGAAACAGTCACCAATATCACAGGCGGCATCACGCATCTGGTCAACCCCGGAACGATCGGCGGTGTGGGAAAATCACCGGCCACCTTTGTCATGGCAAATCTGCAGGAGATGACCTTCGAGGCCCGGGAGGTTTCCAAACAGATTGAGTTGGAGGGGGGTTACTGATGGCGGAATTCACCCATTTCAACGCCTCTGGCGAGGCCCATATGGTGGATGTTGGTGACAAGGCCTCAACCCGCAGAAAAGCGGTCACCGAGGGCCACATCTCCATGCAGCCGGAGACGCTCGAAATGATCGTTGAAGGTCGTCACAAGAAGGGGGATGTCCTGGGTATCGCCCGGGTAGCCGGTATTATGGCGGCGAAGCGGGCACCAGACCTGATTCCCCTCTGCCACCCATTGTCGATTACCAAGGTCGAGATCGACCTGCAAGCCGATCGGGAGAGCAGCACCATCCACTGCCGTACCCATGTCGAGACCATTGGGCAGACCGGTGTCGAGATTGAAGCGCTCTGTGCCACCCAGATTGCCTTGTTGACCATCTATGACATGTGTAAAGCGGTGGACCGTGGTATGGCAATCCACCAGGTTCGGCTGATGGAGAAGAGTGGCGGAAAATCAGGAACCTGGGAAAGGACTGATTAAAGTTTATTTGTTACCTGCCGTTTATGTTTGTGCATTTACGTGAAGCCTGTCACAATCTAACGCTGCTGAGTTGACAGACTATTAGTAACTTTCTGAGTAGTAAGGATGCACAAATGGGTAAATTCGTAGAGTGGTCCGATACCTTAAGCGTCGGTATCGAAGAGATCGATGAACAGCATAAGATGCTGGTCGATCTGGTCAACAAAATGCATGAGGCGATTCATCAACGTCACGGCAGTGATGTGGTGAAAAGCATCCTGACTGATCTCGCAGATTACACTCGCATCCATTTTGCCGTGGAAGAGAGTTTGATGCGCATCCTCAACTATCCTGGCTATGAAGAGCATAAGGAGGTTCACGAGGAGTTGTTAGCATCTGTCGCGGATCTGCTGGATAAAGTAGCTGCCGGCAAGACCGCCATCGGTTTTGAACTGATGCACTTCCTCAAGACTTGGCTGACCAAACACATCATGGAAGAGGATATGCAGTACAGCGGCTTCTTCCTGCAGGCAGGCGCCCAACCGAAACTGGGTAAAAAATCCTGGATTCAACGACTCTGGGGCTAGTTGCCTAACACCCATACAGGCTAAAATTGAGGGTTCATTGAGCCTAGGAAGACCATGAACCCTTATTACCACCGGGCCCACTTTCTCAAAAGTGCCGCCAAACTCTCCCAATCCCCCATCGACCAGGGCTACGAAATCGCTTTTGCCGGCCGCTCCAATGCAGGTAAATCCAGCGCTCTGAACACGCTTTGCAACCAGAAATCCCTGGCACGTACCAGTAAAACACCGGGCAGGACCCAGTTGTTGAATTATTTTGAGCTGGATGAGCAGCGCCGTCTGGTCGATCTACCCGGTTACGGCTATGCAAAGGTGGCTGAGTCCATCAAAAAGCAGTGGCAACAGAATCTGGCCAACTACATCGAGCACCGCCAATGCCTGAAAGGCCTGATCCTGCTGATGGATATCCGTCACCCCCTGACACCCTTCGACCTGCAGATGCTGCAGTGGAATACCCATCACGGCCTGCCTACCCACGTCCTGCTGACCAAGGCGGACAAGCTGAAAACCGGTGCCGCAAAGAGTACCCAGCTGAAAGTGGAACGCAGCCTGAACGATCATCCGGAAATAACCGTACAGCGCTTCTCCTCACTCAAAAAACAGGGCATAGACGAATGCCATCGGGTGCTGGATATCTGGCTTGAGCTGGATCAGGAATAGGCTGCTAAAAAAGTGGCCCCATCAGCCTAAGGGGAGAGACTGATGGGGCCGGATCTTCCCGGATGGGGTCACCGGGAAGGGGTGGGTCGCAAAGGGAGGAAAAGCGACCCGTGCCGTACGACTTACAGAACCTCTGACTGGGCTGCCCGGAAAAAGTTCAGCAACCTACTCAACTATTTTGCATCTCCCTCAATGGGCCTCGTCCCAATTGTCACCCACACCGACATCCACCAGGAGCGGCACATCGAGTAGCGCTGCCCCCTGCATACGCTCCGTCAGCACAGCCTTAGCCTCCTCCAGATACCCCGGATCGACCTCGAAGACCAACTCATCGTGTACCTGCATCAACATCTGTAGCGGCGGTTTCTCCCCTTCGATCCACTGATCGACCGAGAGCATGGCCCGTTTGATGATATCCGCCGCTGTCCCCTGCATGGGCGCATTGATGGCGGTGCGTTCAGCGGCAGTGCGGCGTTGATGATTGCGGGCGTTGATATCGGGCAGATAGAGGCGCCGACCGAACAGGGTCTCCACATAGCCCTGCTGATGAGCCTGTTCACGGATTCGATCCATAAACTCAGCCACGCCGGGGTAGCGATCGAAATAGAGGTCGACATACTCCTGGGCCGCCTTCCGCTCGATACCCAGCTGTCGTGCCAGACCGAAGGCCGACATGCCGTAGATCAAGCCGAAATTGATCGCTTTGGCAGAACGGCGCTGCTCTGAACTCACCTGCTCCAGGTCGGTGCCGAATACCTCTGCTGCGGTAGCGGTATGGATGTCCTTACCCTCTGAGAAGGCCTGTAACAGCCCCTGATCCTGTGACAGATGGGCCATGATGCGCAGTTCAATCTGGGAATAGTCGGCCGCCACCATTTTCCAGCCGGCTTGAGGCACAAAGGCCTGTCGGATACGACGCCCCTCCTCGCTGCGAATCGGGATATTCTGCAGATTCGGGTCGGTTGAGGAGAGTCTGCCGGTGGCGGCGACAGCCTGATGATAGGAGGTATGCACCCTTCCTGTGGTCGGATTGACCATCTCGGGCAGCTTGTCGGTGTAGGTGGATTTCAGTTTTGCCAATCCCCGGTGTTGCAGGATCACCGACGGCAGTTCATGCCCCTGATGGGCCAACTCGACCAACACCGACTCGGCGGTGGAGGGGGCCCCTTTCGGGGTTTTGCTGATCACCGGCAGCTGCAGTTCATTGAAAAAAACCTCACCGATCTGTTTCGGCGAGCCCAGATTGAAGTTGTGCCCGGCCAGACTGTAGGCCTGCTGCTCCAGCTCATGAAGCTGCCGGGCAAAAGCGTCACTCTGCCCGCGCAGCATCGTGCTATCGACACTGACCCCGTTACGCTCAATGCGTGAGAGCACCGGAACCAGAGCCACCTCCAGTTCATTGAACAGCTTAGTTAGTGAAGACTCACTTTCGAGTTTCGGCCAGATTTCCTGGTGCAACCTTAAGGTTATATCCGCATCTTCGGCCGCGTATGGCGAGGCCTGATCCAGCTCGATCTGATTGAAGGTGAGCTGTTTTTTGCCCTTCCCGGCGATATCCTCAAAGTGGATCGTGGCATGGTTCAGGTAGTTTTTCGCCAACGAATCCATATCGTGGCGGGTTGCCGTGGAATTGAGCACATAGGACTCCAGCATGGTGTCAAAGGCGATACCCTGCATCTGGATGCCATAGCGGGCCAGCACGCTCATGTCGTATTTCAGATTCTGACCCACCTTTTTCTGCTCAGGGTCCTCCAGCAGTGGCTTGAACTGTTCCAACACCCAGTCCAGAGGAAGCTGCTCAGGAGCACCCGGATAGTCATGGGCGAGGGGCACATAAGCCGCCTCACCAGGCGTGATGGCAAAGGAGATACCCACCAGCTCGGCCTGCATGTAGTCGAGGCTGGTGGTCTCCGTGTCAAAGGCGAACAGTTCACTCGAACTGAGACGCTTCAGCCATTTGAGCAGCTCCCCTTGGCTGAGAATGGTCTGATAATCGACCTCGACAGCGGGCTCTGACTCCGCTTGCGGCGCCTCCTGGTCGGTACCCTCAAGGCTTGCCAGCAGCCGGCTGGACTCCATGCGCTGAAAATGGCTTCTGAGCAGAGCTGTATTCTGCTCACCAATGCTGTGATCCGTGGGTGCCTGATCCAGCGCCACATCCAGTTTAATTGTCGCCAGCTTTCTCGATAATGGCAGCTGTTCTAGACTGGAACGAAGATTTTCGCCGATTTTGCCGCCAATTTCCTCTGCATGCCTGATCAGCTCATCCAGGGTTTCATAGCTTTTAAGCCATTTTGCTGCGGTTTTCGGACCACATTTCGGCACCCCCGGGATATTGTCCGCACTGTCCCCTACCAGGGCCAGATAGTCGATAATCTGGTCCGGCCTGACACCGAATTTATCCACTACTCCCCGCTCATCCGTGGTGGTCTCGGACATGGTGTTGACCAGGCTTACTGAAGGATTGACCAACTGAGCCATATCCTTGTCTCCCGTGGAGATCACCGTCTCCAAGCCGGCTTCCGTCGCTTGCACAGCCAGGGTGCCGATCACATCATCCGCCTCCACACCGTCCACCATCACCAGCGGCAGCCCCATGGCCTGAACAATTTCATGTAGGGGTTCGATCTGACAACGCAGATCTTCCGGCATCGGTGGCCGGTTGGCTTTGTAGTCGGGATAGAGCTCATTGCGGAAACTGCCTCCCGGTGCGTCGAAGACCACCGCCATATAGTGCGGCTGATAATCACCGATCAGACGACGCAGCATGTTGAGCACCCCGACGATCGCCCCTGTCGGCTCCCCCTGTGAGTTACTGAGGTCAGGTAGGGCGTGGTAGGCCCGAAACAGGTAGGAGGATCCATCAACCAGAACAAATGGCGGCTTTTCTGACATAACTTATTGTTTATCCTATGAATACTTTATCATGAAAGGCGATCCAGGCTGCTCATGTTAGCGGAAAACAGGCGGCTTTGTCGCCTTTCCATAAGCTTTAACCAAGCCTCGGCAACAAATCCTTACTATTTTTCTTGGTCTTTATCCGGATCTGATCTATCTTTAAATGCGTGGGGCACAAAAACCCAATAAAACGACCACGAAAAATACAACCACCACCACTGGAGAATACCAATGCCTGAGATGAATCCTATGGCTGTGGAGAACAGCAATACGCCCGAGGGCTTCGAGGATTGGACTGAGGAACAAGCTATTAAGCTTGCTGCCGAAGAGAATATCGAACTGACCGATGCCCATTGGGAAGTGATCCACTTCCTACGCAGTCACTGCGAACAGAATGGCGCCACCTGTAGCGCCAGACTGGTACTCAAAGCGATGACCGGACAGGTCAAAGACCGGGGTGGCAAGAAATATCTGTACAGCCTCTTCCCTAGAGGGCCGGTTGTTCAGGCCTGCAAGATTGCCGGCATTCCCCTGCCGCCCTATTCACTCGATCTCTCATTTGGCAGCGTGCACTGATCCGCCAATCTCTCGTGAGGGGCTGGTACAGCCCCTCCCCACCTCCCAATTCCCAACCTACAACGGCCCAACAGCAATGGCTGGGCTCAAACTCATCCGTTCTGGTGCCAGGCTGAACATTGCCGCTACAATAAACCAGAGCTGATCTCCGCAGCAAAACAGAAAGCATTCAACCATACGGAAGTAACTCACCAGTTTGCGGGTGAGATCAGAGGTCGTATGCTGTTACTTTGCACTGGAGCGCATTGATTTCGCGATGCGTGGACTTTCACATAGGGAAACCTGACACTGATCGATATCAATGCAGTGCGCCTAATTACCTCCACTATCCGTGTATCCATTACGGCGGCACAAGTCATTGCCTGCCTCATCTTGCTGACTGGTGTCGGATTGCAGGCGAACGCAGCAACTCCAACACCCCAGCCTCTCGACCGCCCGCTGATCGGGCTTGTGCTAAGCGGTGGTGGTGCAAGGGGGGCGTCGCATATCGGTGTACTGAAAGTACTCGAAGCGCTCCGCATCCCCATCGATGTAATAACCGGCACCAGCATGGGCGCCATCGTCGGTGGCATGTATGCCTATGGCTATACGGTGGAAGAGATTGAGCAACTTCTGGCTGAAACCGATTGGGAGGCCTCATTTCAGGATCAACCCCCCAGGCAGAACCGGAGCTTTCGCCGCAAACAGGATGATTACGACTTCCTCATCAAACAGGAAGCCGGCATTGAAGACTGGAACCTCGTCATCCCGAAAGGACTGCTCCAGGGTCAGCAACTTAGCCTCAGACTTAAATCACTGACTCTGCTGGCGCCAGAAGATTTCGATCTGCTGCCAATCAGATTTCGTGCTGTCGGCGCCGATATAGAGAGCGGTGAAGCGGTCACTCTGGCGAACGGCACTCTCTCAACCGCGATGCTGGCGAGCATGGCAATCCCCGGTGTTTTTGCACCAGTCGATTGGCACGGCCGGTTACTGGTCGACGGCGGGTTCGCCAATAACCTGCCAGTTCAGCAAGCCCTTGATCTGGGCGCCGACAGATTGATCGTGGTTGATCTCAGTACCAAGCCGCAAAGTCGGGAAGGGCTTTCATCACCACTGAGCATACTCAACCAGATTCTGGGCTTTTCCATACTGAGCAATACGCAACAGCAACTGGATAAACTCACCGACAAGGATATTTTGATAAAGCCGGACCTAGGCAACCACTCGTCCACTGACTTCTGGCGTGCCGCTGAAATGATCGACAACGGCATTACCGCCGCAAACCAAATGGCGCAGCAGCTGGCACAACTCTCTCTACCGGAAGAGTTGTATGCCGCACACATGGCCTCACTCCGACAAAGGGAGAGCGCAGCGCCGGTTATCGACCAGATCAGCTTCGAAAACCATTCGCCGCTGAGCACGAATGTACTGCAGGCAAACATTTCGGCAAGCGAGGGTGAAAAACTCAATATCGCGAAACTGGAGGAGGAGATCAATCAGCTGTATGGCATGAACATCTTTGAACGGGTCGATTACAATCTTCTGCAGAAGGATCAACAAAACGAATTGAAGATTCGTGCAACAGAAAAGGAGTGGGGACCTAACTACTTAAGATTCGGCCTGACCATGGAGACCAATTTTGATGGATCCGGGATTTTCAATCTAGCCTCAAGCCACACGATGACACCCATCAACACTATGGGAGGCGAGTGGCGTACAGAAGTGCAGATCGGCCATGATCAGCGGATCACCACAGAGCTGTATCAACCCATCGACAATAACCTCAGATACTATTTTCGATCCTTGCTTGGTTACTACGAAACCCATGCCGGGGTATTTGACTCCGGTCAGCAGGTGGCTGATCTGAATGTGAACTACTCCAATTTTTTACTCGCCGGTGGACGTCAATTTGGCAATTGGGGCCAGCTCGAGATTGGCGCGTATGCAGGCTCAGGTGATGTAAGTCCATACATTGGCGACCTGTCGACTGCCTCGGAAGACATCAAATTCGGCACTTGGGTAGTAACCTTTACTTACGACCAATTGGATAGCATCAATTTTCCCCGTCACGGGCTGATGGCGAACCTATCCTGGTCGGCCAGCAGAGATGAGCTTGGGGCTGAGGAAGAGTATGACACATTCAATATCAATGGCCTGTGGGCAAATACCTGGAACAAGAATACCCTTATGCTGTGGGCTGGCGCTGCCGGAGTGACCAATACAGAAGGACCGGTAAACACTGGATTTTCCATCGGTGGTCTGTTCAATCTCTCCGGCTATCATGAATCAGAACTCGCCGGGCGTTACGCCGGACTCATACGATTGATCTATTTAAGAGAACTGGGCGACAGTCGATCGGTTTTGAAAATACCGGTCTATGCGGGAGTCTCGTTAGAAGCTGGCAATGTCTGGGATGAGCGGGATGATATCGCCATGGATACATTAAGAACGGCAGGCAGCATCACCCTATCGATGGATTCGCCACTTGGCCCGATATACCTGGCACGGGGTTTTGCAGAAAATGGCCGTACTGAAAATTACCTATACCTGGGTCGTACCTTTTCGTTTTTCTGAATCGCTTGCTTGCCGATTTCGACTATCGGATTTCATGGCAGAAAAATGTTCATGACAACAGATGCCCGGCGGCTTGATCCGCCGAGTTCAGTCCGGCTTGAGCCTCGATTGAATTTTCAACAATTGTGTTTTTAAACGCCACCGGTTGCCGGGATTACCATACTCCCTGCACTTGGTCGTTTACGGATTGCAGGCGGCCCCGCCTCCAGACTCGCCAGTGTCATCGGACCGACGATGCCATCGACCGCCAATCGACGACTTGCCTGATATTGTCTGACCCGACTATCCGTCTTCGGCCCGAAGATACCGTCGACCCAAAGCGGGGGAGGGGGCATTCGTGCATTCAGCAGATTCTGCACATAGGCGACGGCCAGGCCTGACGTACCTTTTTGCGGATATTTTTTTCTACCGTAGTGCTGGTTACCTTTATTCCCCAGGTCAGGTAGATCTGCCTTTTCCATCGTTTCTCTCCTTGCGGGTATCGATTTTATTAGCCAGCCAGCAAAGCTTTGAGCCAAAACAAGCAGAAGTGTTATAGCGGCAATAATTCTCTTCTTGTGTGATTCAAGCTGAATATCTTTTCAGCAATACAGATCACTTTGTCAGCCTATTGATCATAAGAATATATGATAGTGTTCAATAAAAAAGGTGAATAAGACATCAAGGAAAATGTGTAATATTTACTTTTTAGAATAGGAATCTAGAAGCGCGTACTGATCAGACCATGAATTTCAAGACGCTCAGCCTTTTGTGGTGCAGACGATCATAGGTTGATCGTTTTCAGGCTGACTACCTGTTCGATCCAAGGCAAAGGGGTATTGCTTCTGTTCTAAGGCCTGTTGGGGCGGGAAAATTATCGGCCGTCCACTACTTGCACCAGCGATCAACATCCGCCTTTAACCGCTGCATATGACTTTTACGTTCAGCCTCACTGAGATAACTCCTATCCCCATCCTTCTTATAGTTGTAAATTCCACGAGCCCTGTTGTGTGAGTTATATCTGTCTTTGGCATAGATACATTTTTTCTTTCTTTTTTCCCGCTCTTGTTTTGCTTTCTGCTTGGCCTCTTTCTTTTCGCTACGCTCCTCTTCAAACGCATCGAGCATTTTGCGCATCTTCTGCTGTCGTTGCTGTGGGGAGTCGCCAGTGGAACCGGAGGAGGGGGTCTGTTTAATCTTCACCTCGGTGGAAGATTCGGAAACGGGGCGATCACTGAAATGGACCCGTCCATGTTCATCGGTCCACTTATAGACACCCGCATAGAGACTGTGCGAGAAAATGGCGCTGATCACGACGGCCCGAAGCAATACATTCATTGTCAAATCCTTGAAATAGTTTCTTAAGTATCCTGTACCAAACCTTTGCAGAAATCCATTCGCTATTGCGGCTGATGGGTGGCCATCCAACAAACCTCTGACTGAACTCTATTTCAGGCCGATGTTGCAATCCAGCCGCCCGATCCTCTGAATTATTCGCTTTGCGCATAAGTCCGTTAAAAGCCGGGATGACGAAGAATGGGTTAAACCGTTGTTGCTGAAATAGACTATCAAAAAAACCGCCGGGAACATATTAACCGGCATGAGTGGCCTTCATTGGCGCACTTGAGGAGCAAAAAAAGGGCGCCGAAGCGCCCTTTTTACCTTGTAGTCAATCCCATCAATATGAGATTAGAGTCCGGACCCACGACTACCCGTGAATTCCGGATAGGCTTCCATGCCGCATTCCCCGAGGTCGACGCCTTCGTACTCCTCCTCTTCGCTGACACGGATACCCATGACCGCTTTGAGGACCAGCCATACGATGAAGCTGGCGATGAAAGTCCAGGCGAAGATCACGCCGAGACCCAGGAACTGTGCACCGAAGGTGGCGTCGGTATTGGAGAAAGGCACGGCGATCAGGCCCCACATGCCAACCACACCATGCACCGAGATCGCACCAACAGGATCGTCGATCTTGATTTTATCCATGGTGATGATGGAGAAGACAACCAGGATACCGCCGATGGCGCCAACAATGGTTGCCCAGAGTGGGGTCGGCGCAAGAGGCTCAGCCGTGATCGCCACCAGGCCGGCCAGAGCACCATTCAATGCCATGGTCAGATCAGCCTTGCCGAACAGGGCGCGGGCAGTCAACAGGGCTGCGATCACACCACCGGCCGCCGCCGCATTGGTGTTGACGAATACGGCAGCTACCGCATTGGCCTCACCGATGTCAGAGATTTTCAGTTCGGATCCGCCGTTGAAGCCGAACCAGCCCAACCAGAGAATGAAGGTACCCAGGGTCGCCAGCGGCATGTTGGCGCCGGGTATGGCATTAACCCGACCGTCAGCGGAGTATTTACCCTTACGAGCGCCGAGCAGGATGACACCGGCCAGAGCGGCAGCCGCACCACACAGATGCACCACACCGGAACCGGCGAAGTCATTGAAGCCGGCCGCATCCAGGAAACCGCCGCCCCACTTCCAGTAGCCCTGCAGAGGATAGATCACACCAGTCATCGCCACAGCGAAGACCAGGAATGCCCACAGCTTCATACGCTCAGCCACGGCACCGGAAACGATCGACATGGCGGTAGCCACGAAGACCACCTGAAAGAAGAAGTCTGACATACCGGAATAGTAGGTATCGCCATTGCTGGCCAGCACGTCTTCAACACTGTTGTCGCCACCGAACATGAAGCTCAGATCCAGCGCAGGGATGATGCCGTTGCCGTCAGCCGGGTACATGATGTTGTAGCCCATCAGCATGTACATGATACAGGCGATGGCAAACAGGGCGACGTTTTTGGTTAGGATTTCAGCAGTGTTCTTAGCTCGGACCAGACCGGCCTCGAGCATGGCGAAACCTGCTGCCATCCACATTACGAGTGCACCTGACACCAGAAAATAGAAGGTGTCCAGTGCGTAGCTTAAATGTGTAATCGCTTCCACGATACTCTCCAGAAAGTAGTTACAAATCGGTTACAGTGCTTCAGAACCGGTTTCACCAGTACGCACACGGACCACCTGTTCCAGCGCGGTGACGAAGATCTTGCCGTCACCAATCTTGCCGGTCTTGGAGGCATTGGTAATGGCCTCGACAACCTGGTCGACAATGCTGTCATCCACCGCGATCTCAACTTTGATCTTGGGCAGAAAATCGACCACGTACTCGGCGCCACGGTAGAGTTCGGTATGACCCTTTTGCCGTCCGAATCCTTTCACTTCGGTGACGGTTATGCCGGCTACACCGACGTCAGAGAGTGCTTCTCTGACATCATCAAGCTTGAATGGCTTGATGATTGCGGAAATCATTTTCATGCTGTTACTCCTCAGTTATCTGGTCCGCCCGTAGGCGGACATATGATTAGTCACGAAAAAAGGATCACTAGAACTCTTTCGAGTAAGAGACGAAGAAACGCATATCGGAGTCTTCACCCGGGGCGTCGGTATCATCCAGGTCGGTGTCAGAGAGACTGAAGGTCACATCACCGAAGTCACCGGCTGACTTGCTCACGTCGATTTGATAGTGGGTGTAGTCATCGGCATCGTCATCACCGTCGCCATCAGGTTCGACAAAACCAACGGTCAGGCCAATAGAAAAGTCTTCGGGAAGATCGAAGCTACCGCCGATGTAGAAATAGAGATCCTCTTCAACGGCCTCGACGGCATCTTCAGCAGAAATCACATAGGCGACACCGGCTGAGAGGAAATTCCATCCCACATTGGCATTGACTTCAGCGAAATCAGACTCTGAATCACTTGAGTAGGAGTAGTAAATCAGACCAGCGTCATAGCTGACGCCAGAGATTTCACCGCCATAACCACCATAGAAATCCAACTCGTAATCATCCCAAGCCTCTGAGATCCAGGTACCGGCATAGAGGCCGCTATCGTGAGCATAATCAACACCACCGGAGAAAGCGGTACTGTTGGCAGATTGGGTCAGACCACGCCATATATAGTTACTGGTGACACCGATATTGGCACTGATTTCAGCGGCAGCGACAGATGACAGCCCCAGCATAGCAACACCACAGGCCAGAGCGATTTTGTTCATTTTCATGGTTCTAAATTCCTCTACTAAACGATCATGACAAAGTTAAAATTTTGGGTTCAGCTAACTCGTGTATTAAGCCGAATGTGACATTTACCAATCAGACTTCGTGCCAACCATTGCAACACACTGTTATTCAAGAGTATTTTTCAATTAATCGCTTTTTTGTTACAGCCAGGTAAAAAAGTCGTGCCTTATTTGGATTCACAAAAAGCGGGCATGCACTGCTCTGGTGCACCAATGCAGTGCAGAGAATTCAATCTGAGAGCGGGTTCACAACAGCGTCTCGTCAGAGCCACACAGAGCGAAACCGTTGCAATAAAGCGACACTAAATCCGACTCAGAGGGCCTCTGGACAAGCGGACCAACACTGGCTATTGTCTGCTGCATGATAGATTCAAAACTGATTGACGATCTGGCCCAACGGCTCTCAAACACCCTGCCTGCAGGCATTCAAAGCATGCAGGGGGATGTGATGAAAAACCTGCGTGCCGGCCTCGAGTCCGGACTGGCCAGGCTCGACCTGGTCAGCCGAGAGGAGTTCGAGGTGCAGGCCGCTGTCTTATCCCGCACACGGGAGAAGCTGAAAAGGCTGGAGGAACAGGTCAAAGCGTTGGAAGAACAACAGCGCTGAATTGCCCGATTCTGTCGCCCTGTCAAACCGACAGGAAAACTCGGAAAAGATTTACGCACCATTTTTGTCACGTCGATACCGGAACCATCGACCTGCTACGCCATGCAAGGAAGCCATGTCACTCGCCATACTTTATTCCCGCGCCCAGGAGGGCATCAACTCACCCCTGGTAACTGTTGAGGTCCATCTCGCCAATGGTCTGCCTGCACTCTCCATCGTCGGCCTGCCGGAGATGGCAGTGCGGGAGAGCAAGGATCGTGTCAGGGGTGCACTGATCAACAGTCAGTTCGAATTTCCCGCCCGCCGCATCACCATCAATCTGGCTCCGGCCGACCTGCCGAAAGAGGGGGGACGCTTCGATCTGCCGATCGCCCTGGGCATTCTCGCCGCCTCCGGGCAGATCCCGAAACAGGCTCTGGATCAGTATGAGTTTGCCGGCGAGCTGGCCCTCTCGGGTCAGTTGCGTCGGGTACACGGCATCCTACCCGCTGCCCTGGCAGCCCGGGATGCGAAGCGTGCACTGATTCTGGCCGAAGATAACGCGGAGGAAGCCGCTCTGGTCGAGGGTCTGACCTGCCAGCCCGCCGACCATCTGTTACAGGTCTGCGCTCACCTAAAAGGCCTGGAGACTCTACCGACCCAGCAAAAGGCCCTCGTCGAGTCGACACCCGAGCTGCCCGATATGGCTGACGTTATCGGTCAACAGCAAGCGAAACGAGCGCTGGAGATCTCAGCGGCCGGTGCTCACTCTCTACTCTATATCGGTCCGCCCGGAACCGGGAAGTCGATGCTGGCCGCCAGACTGCCCGGGATCCTGCCACCGATGACCGAACAGGAGGCCCTGGAGAGTGCGGCGATACGCTCACTCGCCCAGCAACAGCCGTTTGATTCGAGCTGCTGGAGCCAGCGACCTTTCCGGGCTCCGCACCACACCGCCTCTGCGGTGGCGCTGGTCGGTGGTGGCAGCCATCCAAAACCGGGCGAGATCTCCCTGGCCCACCATGGGGTGCTGTTTCTCGATGAGCTGCCCGAGTATGACCGGCGTGTACTGGAGGTGCTGCGTGAACCGATGGAGAATGGCTCGATCACCATCTCCCGGGCCAATCGTCAGGCCGACTACCCGGCCCGCTTCCAACTGCTCGCCGCCATGAACCCCTGCCCCTGCGGCCATCTGGGAGACGGCAGCAACCGTTGCCACTGCACCATCGAACAGATCAGCCGCTATCGAAACCGCATATCAGGCCCGTTGCTGGACCGCATCGATATGCATGTGGAAGTCCCCAGACAACCGATCCCGATCGGTGGCACACAGAGCAACCATCGGGAGGAGGGGAGTGAGCAGATTCAAGCCCGTATCCTGGCCGCCAGGAGACGCCAGTATGAAAGACAGGGAAAGACCAATCAGGCCCTTGCCGGGAGTGATATCGAGACCCATATCCGCATCGACGGGGCAGGGCAGAAACTGCTGCAGAAGGCGGTCGATCAACTGGGGCTCTCGATGCGAGCCTATCACCGTATTATCAAGGTAGCCCGCACCATTGCCGATATCGAAGCCAGCCCGGAGATCCTCACCCAGCATCTGAGTGAGGCGATCGGATACCGGCGGCTGGACCGAAGACAGGAATACTGAGCAGCCGCTTAGAAAGAGCCTTTCAAACCCTGTAGCTTGGCTCGGAAGGATTCAACCACCCGCCGGTTGTCAGTTGAATCGAACACAACGGTCGGGACAAGCACCACCACCAGTTCTGTTCGTTTACTGAAACTCGACTCCTGACCAAACAGCCAGCCAATCAATGGCAGCTTGCTTAAAAACGGCAGACCAGAGGTGCCTTCGTTATCCCGGTCGGTGATCAGTCCTCCGAGCACCAGAACTTCTCCATTTTTCACCGCTACGGTACTGTTGATCTTTCGGGTCGAGATGGTCGGCGAGCCCGAAGTACTGGAGGCCTCCACGTCAGAGACATCACTGACCTCCTGGGTTACATCCAGCGTCACCAGGCCACCTGGGTTGACCCGTGGTGTCACTTCCAGCATGACACCGGTTTCACGATAGCTGATGCTGTTGATAATGGGTGAATCGGAATCCGTGGTGGACTGACGCTGCTGATCAATGATAGGGACTTCATCACCTACCTGGATCGAGGCGGTTTCATTATCCAGCACCATCACAGATGGCGAAGAGAGCACCCGGATCAGAGAATCTTCGGCTAGGGCATTGAATACCGCCCTGACATCCGACGCTGAACGCAGAACAGAAAAGTTGAAGCCGGGCAATGTATTGCCCAATAGAGTGGATGTGCCACTGCTTAGCACCCCTTCACCAAGATAATTTGAACCCACATCCGAATTGAAAGCCCACTGTAATCCATATTTGAACTCATCCTGCAGGGCCACTTCGATGATGGTCGCCTCCACCATCACCTGAAGCTGGCGCACATCCAGTTTCTCCAGAGCATCCAGCATGTTGGCGTACTGGGAGGGGGTTGCAGTGATCACCAGGGAGTTATGCTTATCATCTGCGACAACCCGGATCTCGCTCTTGGCCTCACTGCCCCCGGCACCAAAAAAGGTCATACGAGCCACAGAAGTTGAGGACAGGCTCTTCGACTCACTGTCGGTTGAACTGCTGAGGGTCTTTTTCGTCTTGCCGGGGGCCACCTCGGCGGATTTACTCTTTTTCTGGGTTGCCCCTGAAGCGGAGAAGAGCTGCTGCAGCATATCCGCAAGCTCCACGGCCTCCCCATTCTGTACTCGATAGACATAGAGCTTCTGTCCACTGCCCGACTCCTGGCTGTCGACCCGGTCGAGCCTGGGTATCCACTCAGCAACCCTGTCCAGGTAGCGCTTCTGCGGAGTGACCACCAGAATCCCGCCAGCCTCATCCACAGGCACCACCCGGAACATACCCTCCAGGGGGTTGGTATCGATGCTGCCGACAATCGCCTGCAGCTCCTTGGTCACACTGGAGACTTTGGCATATTTGAGGGGGAAAAAACCGACTGACAACCCTTCCATCCAATCCACGTCGAACAGCTGAATGGTCTCCAGCAGTCCGGCCAGCTCACCGCCGGTGCCGCCCAACACCAGCAGATTGCGGGTGGCATCGACCCGGATCACGCTGTTGACCGGTGCCAGGGGTTGGAGAATCTGCGCCATCTCCCGTACACCGATGTATTTCAACGGCACCACCTGCAGGGCATAACCCGCCGGTATCGGTGCGCTGTCATCTGCCAGCCTGGGAACCTGCTGACCCTGGATCGCTTTGCTCAGGGGCAGAATCCGGTAGATCCCGTCAACCAGCACCATGGCTGCACCATTCATTCGCAGCAGGGTCTCCAAGGTGGGCAGCAGATCCGTTCGACGCAGGGACTTCCCGGTCTGGATGGTCACCTTACCCTTTACTGCCGGATCGAGAATATAGCTCTCGTCGAGTAACTCACCGAGTACGGTCTGCACCACTTCCCGCAGATCCGCCTGTTCGAAATTCAGGGTGATGTCACCGGCCGCTGACTCTGCAATACCCTTGCGGTCGCTGGCCCGGCCCTGTTTGACAAACCTGCCGGTGCCGTAATAGATCTCCGGTTTCTCGGCTTTCGAGCTGGCCTGTGACGGCCGCTCCCGGCCAAACGTCTCAACACCGGCATCCTTGTCCTCCTTCGGCCGGCCCGGTATTAAATGGCCGGGAGGAACTTGGCTTTTTCCATGGCTCGGGCCTTCAGTGTCGGAACGACTGTTGAGGTTGGCACAACCGGTGACGAAGACCAGCAGGAGGAGAGGGAGGACGGTGTTAATTGACATCAGATGGTGTTTGTCTGCAAAAGATTACTCTTGGAAAAAAGTTTGCCCGGATAGGCTAGCTACCGGGCAATCGGGCATTTTAGCCTGAATGGGCCCGCCGGTCACTTGAGAGTTAAAATCAGGCTTGAGAGTTCCGCCCAAACCGAGGTTGGTGCGCAGCGTGGGCCTGCACCAGCTGCTATTACGCCTGGTGTTGTTGACAGTCATCGACAGAAACGATGCTGGCTTATCGGCAAAGCCCCTGTTCCACTTCGTTACGCATCTCTCTGCCCTGCAGTTTTTCAATCAATTCCAGGGCAAAATCCATGGCAGTTCCCGGACCTCGGGAGGTGATCACCTTCTCGTCACTGATCACCGCATCGGACTTCACATCAACCTGCGGCAGGTTCATGCCGTCGAGCACACCCGGATAGCTGGTCGCCTGACGCCCATCCAGCAGACCAGCGCCAGCCAACACCTTCGGTGCCGCACAGATCGCAGCCGTGTACTTACCCTGCTGATGCAGCTGCTTGAGGATTGCATGAATCCTGGGATCCGCATCAAGGTAGTCTGCGCCAGGCAAGCCGCCAGGCAGCACCACCATATCGAATTCATCCGCATTGACATCATCAAGGGTGGTATCGGGTAGCAGTGTCACACCACGTGACGCCTTAACCGGATTCTCATCGAGCCCGGCGGTGACCACCGTCACACCGGCCCGGGTCA
Organism: Candidatus Thiodiazotropha sp. AKAK2; assembly: GCF_058244685.1. Taxonomy (NCBI): domain Bacteria; kingdom Pseudomonadati; phylum Pseudomonadota; class Gammaproteobacteria; order Chromatiales; family Sedimenticolaceae; genus Candidatus Thiodiazotropha; species Candidatus Thiodiazotropha sp. AKAK2. The sequence goes on from NZ_JBSYOP010000022.1 coordinate 224,732, forward strand.
GCAGGTCGGTGATGGTGACAGCTTCCAGCTCTTCACACCCTTGCGCTAGGGGGACGAGGACGCGTGCCATTGTAGACTCCTGTGTTTGATGATTTCAGAAACCGGGATCAGTTCGATCCCCTGCTGTTTAAGTTTAGGCAATTCTTCCTGCAACACATCCAGTGTCGCACCGTATGGGTGGCCGATGCCGATCGCTTCACCCCGCTCCCGGGCGATCGCCACCAACTTCTGGAGCTGCAATCTGATGAGTGACTTTTCCGGCACATTGTCGAGAAACACATCCCGACGTCCATTACTGATCAGATGGCGCTGCGCCACCCGTTCGGCCACGGTCAGTTCGGTAGTGCGGCTGTCGATAAAATAGAGCCCCTGGCGGCGTAACTCCGACATGATCCAGCGCATCGCCGTGGGATCCCGGGTGAGCAGGCTTCCCATATGGTTGTTGACACCGGCAACATAAGGCACCGAGGCGAGATTGCGCTTCAGGGTCGCGACAAAGTGGGATTTGGGCATCGCCAGGGTCAGCGCCCCATTCCCCAATGGATTACCCAGATCGGACTCCATGGGCAGATGCAGCATCACCTCTTTGTTGAGCTCGTGGGCGCGGATTGCCAACTGCCAGGTAAAGGGGGTTTGCGGCAAAAAAGCGTAGGTCACCGGACCGGGCAGATTGATCGCTCTTTCACCGGCGGCTTTCTGATTGCCCAGATCATCGATGATCAGACCGATCCTGACCGGGCGCTCCAATTGAGGATTCTGCTGAACCTCAGCCTTGAGGGCAGGGGAGAAGGCGATAACCATCCATAGCCCGATCAGAAGCAGTCTGTTCATCGGGTGTTTGGCAAAGGCCGACTGTTACAGCACACACTGCCCTGCTGGCAGTGCGAGCCTCTGATGTCACGCAATCGAATGGGATAGTGCACAAGTTGTCGGTATTTTTATCCCGCCCCTTTTCTGGCATTCAAAATGGCAAGACCCTTCAGCAGATTCAACGCCTCACCCAGTTGATAATCTTTAGCGGCCACCGACTCAACCCCTTGATCCGAATCGGATGCCTGGTTGTCCTCACTCTCCTCGTTACCGTTCTCCAGGTGTCCGGTCAGATTCGACTCCTTGATCGGGCCAACCTGATCTTTCTCCACCTTGGAGAGGGTAAAGTCCTCCAACTCGATATCCGGTTTGATCCCTTCCGCCTGAATCGAACGACCGGATGGGGTGAAGTAGCGTGCGGTGGTCAGCTTCACCGCGGCGGTATCGGTGATCGGAATGATGGTCTGGACAGAACCCTTGCCGAAGGTCTGGCTGCCCATGATGACGGCGCGCCCATGATCCTGCAGCGCTCCCGCCACGATCTCCGAAGCGGAGGCAGAGCCTTCATTCACCAGCACCACAATCGGCGCACTTTCGAGCACATCATCCGGTGCCGCTTCGAAACGCAGCTGGGAGTCGCTCTCACGTCCCTTGGTATAGACAATCAGGCCATCTTCGAGAAAGGCGTCACTGACCGAGACGGCCGCATTCAACACCCCGCCCGGATTGTTGCGCAGATCCAGCACCATGCCCTGCAGATCCCCCTCGGATTCACCTTTCAACTTGCGCAGCACTTTCAGCATGTCTCTGGCGGTATGGGTTTGAAACTGAGAGATCCGTAAGTAGGCAAAGCGATCATCCAACAGCCGGCTCTTGACACTGGCAACCCGGATCACGTCCCGCACCACGGTGATTTTGATTGGCTTCTCTTCCCCTTCACGGATGATGGTCAGCTCCAGGGGGGTGCCCGGCTTACCGCGCATCAGGGCAACCGCCTCATTCAGGCTCATGCCCTTCACCGGTGTCTCATCGAGACGTACGATCAAATCACCACTGCGTACACCGGCCCTGGCCGCCGGCGTGTCATCGATCGGCGCGATCACTTTGACAAAGCCGTCTTCCATGCCCACCTCGATGCCCAGGCCACCGAATTCCCCTTTGGTGCCGACCTGCAGATCCTTGTAGTCTTCCGCATCCAGATAGTTGGAGTGGGGATCTAACCCGGAAACCATACCCCGGATAGCGTTTTCCAGCAGCACCTCGTCATCCACAGGCTCCACATAGTTTGCCTTGATACGCCCGAAAATATCCGCAAAGGTTCTCAACTGCTGCAGTGGCAGGTTGTTCTTCGACTCCCCATCCTCTTCTGCAGGCAGTGCCAAAGGTATCAGCATGGCAGCCATCAGTATCAGGCTGAAACCCAGTCGGTTATTCCGCAAAACGGCTTTCATCATCTGCTTTTCCTACATTTGTGCCGCTACACTGTAGCAGGCTCATGATTCGATGCGGCCGGATCATCTCCAGAGGGCCAGCCTATGCGCAACCCGCCGCTTGAAACTCACTGCTGACCGATCTCCATCCGAGATCCTCAGCGTAACGCCAATCTATTGCTCTGTGTGTTGTGAGTAACTGGATAAAAAGATAGTTCCTTCACAGCCTTACCCGCAATCACCCGCCCCCGGATCCGACGACACCACTGGGTTGGATTTTTTGGCTTACCATTGTGCCGAATACCAAAATAGACACCCGATGAGGAGCGACCCCCGCTATTACCCACCTGAGCAACCACCTCACCTGGCTCCACCCACTCACCGGTCTCTTTGAAGAGGCTCTGATTATGCCCGTAAAGACTCATAAAGCCTTCACCATGATCAATGATCAACAACAGACCAAAGCCGCGTAACCAGTCGGCAAACGCCACTCTGCCGTGGTGAATCGCCCGCACCTCCTGTCCTTCCGGTGCGGAGATCAGCACCCCGTCCCATTTCAGTTTACCCACCTCCCGAGTGGAACCGAAGCGGGCCGCCAGCTTACCGCTGGATGGCCAGGGCAGCTTGCCTTTGCGCTTTTGGAAGGAGACATGGGCGGTTGGATTGATCGGAATATCCACCAGCGCCTGTTGAATCTCCTCCAGCAGAGACTGCAGTTGTTTCTCGTCTGTTTTCAGACTCTGTAACTCCTGACCTTTGTTCTTCAATCGGCTGTTGAGGCTGGCAATGATCTTTTTACGCCCGGACTGGGCTGCTTCGAGCTGTTTTTTCTGTGTCAGGTTTTTCGATTGGAGCTGTTGCAGGCGCTGCTCCTCCCGAGCAATTTTCTGTTCAATCGTATTCAATTTCTGCAGATTCACCCGAATCTGTTCCATCTGTTTCAGGCGGGCCGTACTAAAGTAATCGTAATACACCATCACCCGACTGACTACTGCTGGATCTTGTTGATTGAGCAGGATTTTCATTTTTTCCTGCCGCCCCATGGCGTAGGCGGCGCGAAGCTGTCGTTCAAGCGATGAACGATGTTGGTCCAGCCGTAGACGGGCATCGGCACGCTCACCTTCCAGCTCCGACAGGCGACGCTGCTGACGTTTCAAACTCAGTCTGGTAACCCGAATCCGGCGCGCAAGGGTACCGATCTGCGTCTCCATCTCCTGCAGCGCCTGACTCTGCTCTTCCCGTTTGCCTTCGGTGCTGCGTAACTGCTGCTGCAGTGTCTGAATCTTGCGCTTGACCTGTTCGAGCTTTGTCTTTGCCTCCTCTTCAGAGGCCTCCGCTGCGACCTGCAGCGCCATCAAGGCGAGACAGCATCCAACACAGAGCGCCGCAAGGCGACTCAGACACAACACAGATTAGGCCTCATCAAACTCAATCAGAGACCGCCCCTTCATCTCATCCGGTTGTGACAACCCCATGATCTTCAGCAGGGTCGGGGAGATATCGCAGAGTGCACCGCCCTCAAGCAGCTGGGCGTTGTGCCGGCCGATATAGACCAGCGGCACCGGGTTGGTGGTATGGGCCGTATGAGGCTGATGGTTGATATGATCCTCCATCTGTTCCGCATTGCCGTGGTCGGCGGTGACCAGCATCTCGCCATCGACCCGATGCAGTGCCTTGAGCACCCGGCCCAGGCAGTGATCCAGGGTTTCGATGGCCAGCTTGGCCGCTTCGAATTTGCCGGTATGGCCCACCATGTCACTGTTGGCGAAGTTGCAGATGATGGCGTCGTATTTACCACTCTCGATGGCCTCGACAAGATGGTCTGTCACCTCTTCCGCGCTCATCTCCGGCTTCAGGTCGTAGGTCGCCACCTGGGGCGAGGGCACCAGAATCCGGTCTTCACCTTCAAATGGTTTCTCACGTCCGCCATTGAAGAAGAAGGTCACATGGGCATACTTCTCCGTCTCTGCCAGACGCAGCTGCAGCAGACCCTGTTTGGCAATGTATTCACCGAATACATTACGCAATTTCTCGGGAGGAAAGGCGACCGGGATATCAAACTGCTTATGATAACGGGTCAGGCTGACAAACTCCGCCAACGCCGGTACCCGCTCTCGTTTGAACGCTTCAAAGTCAGCCTCAACGAAGGATTTGGTCAGCTGTCGCGCTCGGTCCGCCCGGTAGTTGAGGAACAGCATCACATCCCCATCTTCCACTCTGGCTGGGGATGCACCGGCCGGGGTTACCGAGGTTGAAAGGACAAACTCATCGGTCTCACCCCGCTGGTAGGCGTCCTGCAGTCCGGAAACCGCATCTTCCACCTGATAAGCCGCTTTACCATCCACCAGCAGATTGTAGGCCTGCTCCACCCGCTCCCAGCGGTTATCCCTGTCCATCGCGTAGTAGCGTCCGATCAGACTGGCGATCCGGCCCACACCCTGTGACTCAAACACCTCATTCAGGGCGACCAGGGATGCTTCGGCACTTTTCGGCGGAGTATCCCGTCCATCCAGGAAAGCATGGAAATAGACCTGTTTGGCGCCACGCTCGACCGCCAGTTTGACCATTGCATGGATGTGCTCTTCATGACTGTGCACCCCGCCGGGAGAGAGCAGACCGAGCAGATGCACGGTCTTGCCGTTCTCGACAGCCTTATCGACGGCTGTGGTCAAAGTCTCATTGGTGAAGAATGAACCGGTGCGGATTGAGCGGGAGACCCGGGTAAACTCCTGGTAGACGACTCGGCCGGCCCCCAGGTTGAGATGCCCCACTTCGGAGTTGCCCATCTGGCCACCCGGCAGCCCCACGGCAGCCCCCGCCGTGGTAATCAGGGTATGTGGATGCTCACGCCACAATCGATCCCAAACCGGAGTACGGGCTTCTGTGATGGCATTTACTTCTGTGTCTTCACTATAACCCCAACCATCCAGAATGGTCAGGACGACCGGTTTAGGTCTGTCGCTCATGTTGATTCTCTTCAATAAAGACTTTTTAGCGCGGTAAGCGGTGATAAAGGGTGGTTAAAAAAACTGTCTGACATTAAGTCGCCAATTAAATCACCAAATACCTGACCAGACCAGAAAACCCGTACCATTTCATCAATCTGAAATAAAGATTGATGGTTTTTCTTTCAAACTGCGTGATAAATGGAGATTCCCTTTAAATTGTAAGGCTTGAGATGGTAATGAAACGCCCTTGAAAGCAAAAAATGGATAAAAAGTAACCAGATTAAATAAAGGGGTTCTCATTGCCACGAAAAACAGCGTATTATTGTATTAGTTACTAATAAAAGGCTGGACGTATATGGAACACAAGTACAGTAAAAGCGCCCAACCCCTGGAGTTGGATGAACCTGACGGCATGAGTAATCTGTTTGCCACAGATGACGATGTTGACCGCGCCTCCCGCTCGCTGAAGGCCATGTCACATCCTCTGAGGTTGAAGATTCTATGCACCCTTGGCGGTCAGGAAGTCAGCGTCCAGGAGATTGTCGAGCAGGTGGGCACCTCTCAGAGCAATATCTCGCAGCATCTTGCGATTCTGCGGGACAAGGGCATTCTCGCTTCGCGCAAGGATGCCAACCGGGTCTACTATCGGGTCAGCGATTTCCGCACCCTGAAGTTGATCGGCATGATGCGGGAAGTCTTCTGTACCCACACACCCTGAGCACTCAGCAGCCAAACCACCTCCTGCCGCTGCCCCGTACAATCAGTTAAAGTACCCCATGGCTGTGCACTGCACAGCCAATTTTATCCGCTCTGGCCACACACCCCTTAACCATTGCTGCTGGCTGGTATAAACTCCGCTCCCTGTAGAACAATCAGCTGCACATGAGGCGCCGAATGGAACAACTCATCGAATTTGCGATGAATCACTGGGTACTCGTCACGTCCTTTTCACTGGTCGCGGGCCTTTTGATCTTCAATCTCTCTCACAGCGACAAGAACGCTGTCGGGCCCTCTGCCGCCACAGAGTTGATCAACAGCCGAGAAGCGGTGGTGGTCGACGTGAGGCCGGCAGCGGACTTCAATAAAGGCCATATCATCAATGCCATCAATATTCCCAGCAATGGCTTCGCCAGCCAGATCGGGGCGTTGAACAAGTATAAGGACAAACCGATCATCGTCAGCTGTCGGTCCGGCGCCCAGTCATCCGCCGCCTGCCAACATTTGAAGAAAGCCGGGTTTGAGGTGTTCAACCTAAAAGGCGGTATACTCGCCTGGCAGAGTGACAACCTGCCTGTCACACGCAAGAAAAAGTAGTCTCACCACCAGGAAACCAACATGACCGAAGAAGCCAAGCAAGACGCGCCGAACCGAGAATTTGCCGTTCAACGCATCTATACCAAGGATATCTCTTTTGAAACCCCCAACTCTCCGGCTGTTTTCCAGCAGGAGTGGAAACCGGAAACCGCGGTCAATCTGAATACCGAAGTCAACAAACTCAACGATGATGTTTTTGAGGTCACCCTGACGGTCACGGTCACCACCAAGCTGGGTGAGCAGACCGCCTATCTGGCGGAAGTCAAACAGGCCGGAATCTTCACCGCCAAGGGTTTCCCGGAACAGGAGATGGGGCCCCTGCTCGGCGCCTTCTGTCCCAACCAGCTGTTTCCCTATGTGAGGGAAGTGGTCTCTGACCTGATCACCAAGGGCAGTTTTCCGCAGATGGTATTGCAGCCGGTCAATTTCGACATGATCTACGCTCAACATCAGCAGGAACGGGCGAAACGCGCAGAGACAGAGGCTGAAAGCCAAAGTCAGCATTAATGAGCGGTGCCAGGGAACAAGCCGTAGCGGTTCTGGGTGCCGGTTCCTGGGGGACCGCACTCGCCATACTGCTGAGTAGCGAGGGACAGCCAGTACGACTCTGGGGGCATCTCAAAGCCGAAGTCGATGCGCTGCTCGAGGACCGGGAGAATCGACACTTTCTTCCAGGCTACCCGCTGCCTCCCTCCCTCACCCCGGAAGCTGACCTGCAGCAAACCCTGGCACAGGCCTCGGAGGTGATCATCGCGGTACCCAGCCACGCCTTCAGCGCCGTTATCAAAGCCATTGAACCACTGATCGATGGCAATCCAGGAATAGCCTGGGCCACCAAGGGATTTGAACCGGGCAGTCAGCGGCTGCTCAGCGAAGTGGCCGCCAGTCATCTGCCTGGCAGGGATCTGGCCGTCATCTCAGGTCCCACCTTTGCCGGTGAAGTGGCCAAAGGACTGCCGACAGCGATTACGGTTGCCTCAACCAATCCGACACATGCCGATCGCCTGGCCAACAGGCTGCATACCTCATGGTTTCGCGCCTATACCAGCAGCGATATGATCGGTGTGCAGGTAGGTGGTGCAAGTAAAAACGTGCTGGCGATCGCTGCCGGTATCGCCGATGGGCTTGGATTTGGCGCCAATACCCGTTCCGCACTGATCACCCGTGGCCTCACCGAAATCATGCGCCTGGGGCTGAGACTCGGTGGAAAATCCGAAACCTTCATGGGGCTGGCCGGATTGGGCGACCTGCTGCTGACCTGTACCGACAACCAATCCCGCAATCGCCGTATGGGGCTTGCCCTGGCCGAGGGCCAGACGCTCGAGACCGCGAGGGCGAAAATCGGTCAGGAGGTTGAGGGTGTGCATACCGCCAAAGAGGTTTACGCCCTGGCTCAGCGGTTGCAGGTCGAGATGCCGATTTCAGAACAAGTCTATCGTGTACTCTATGAGGGTCTGAGCCCGAAGACCGCGGTCCACAACCTGCTGGACAGAAGCCAGAAGGCAGAGGGGCTCTGAGCTACCGCCTCAACCGGGGCATACTGAGACCGAATGGTGCTGACTAAACCAGCCATTGGTGGGGCATGGCCCCACCCTACACTCTGAATTCAACAGTAGGGTGGGGCCATGCCCCACCAAAAAACCTTTGATACGCTCGATGCAATGTGTGTCTTGGCGCTTAAGTAAGTGCCAATCGTGCTGAGACCCAATTAATCATTTACCACCGAGATAGTCACACTGCCGCCAGGCTTCATACAGGATCAATGCCACCGCATTTGAGAGATTGAGACTGCGACTGTGAGGCTTCATCGGAATGCGGATGCGCTGCTCGGGATCCAGCGCCTGTAGGACTTCTGCCGGCAGACCCCGGCTCTCAGGGCCGAACAGCAGGGCATCGCCAGGAGTGTAGTCAACGGCAGCATAGCTACGATGCCCCTTGGTTGTGCAGGCAAACAGTCGCTTCGGCCTCACCTCGGCAAGGAACTCATCAAGCGAAGTATATTCCCCAATATCGGCCCATTCATGATAGTCGAGACCTGCCCGCCTTAAACGTTTATCATCCAGCTTGAAACCCAGGGGGTGAATCAAATGCAATTTGCTGCCACTATTGGCACACAGGCGTATGATGTTACCTGTATTCGGTGGGATCTCCGGCTCAAAGAGTACGATATGAAACACCCCACCCTCCTAACTGAAGATTATATAAAGGTTCATGAGCAGCAATAGCCAGCCAACATTGAATACCGATTTTTGTGGTATGACGTTCAACAGCCCCATTGTTCTCCTCTCCGGGTGCGTCGGATTTGGTGAAGAGTACACAAGGGTAAACGGGTTTAGCAATCGGGATGTGGGGGCTGTCTGCCTCAAAGGAACAACCCAGGATGCCCGTCTGGGCAATCAACCCCACCGGGTCTACGAGACACCTCAGGGCATGCTCAACGCCATCGGACTGCAAAACCCCGGGGTTGACCATGTGGTCAATCAGATACTGCCCAACCTGGACTTTACCGAAACCCGCTTCATCGCCAATGTCTCAGGATCGAGTGTGGAGGAGTACTACGAGGTAACCCGCCGCTTCGATGACTCACCCATCGATGCCATTGAGATCAACATCTCCTGTCCGAATGTAAAAGAGGGGGGAGTGGCCTTCGGTAACGATCCTGTGATGTCCGCCAGGGTGGTTGAGACCTGTCGCAAAGCGACAGATAAACCGCTGATCACCAAACTCTCCCCCAATCAAACCGATATAGCATCCAATGCAAAGGGGTGCATCGAAGCCGGGAGTGATGCCTTTTCAGTGATCAACACCCTGATGGGCATGGCAATCGACATCGAGAGCAGAATGCCCATCATCGGCAATAACCAGGGAGGATTGTCAGGTCCTGCGATCAAACCTGTGGCACTGCTCAAAGTTCATCAGGTTTATCAGGTCTGTAAAACCCATCAGATCCCGATCATCGGCCAAGGTGGCATCACCACGGCTGAGGATGCCCTGGAATTCATCATTGCGGGCGCCAGTGCTGTCGGTATCGGTACTGCACTGTTCTACGATCCACTGGTGTGCAAATCGATCAATACAGGTATTACTGATTACCTTAAATCCCATCAGCTCTCCTCAGTGGATCAGCTGGTGGGTACACTCCAGATGAATCAATCACAACCCAGCAAGTGTGGCTGTTGATCATCACGAAAGGACCAAAGAGTGAGAATATGAGCCATCCATCCCCAGAAATCCTCAAACAATTAAATCCACTGCATCATCTGACGGATGACCAGCTTGAACTCCTGAGTCGCTCCCTCAAGATCTATTCAGCCGGTAAAGGTCTGATGATTGTGCAACTGGGTGACACAACAGAATTCAGCCTCTATCTGCTTAAAGGCAAGGTAGAGCTCCATTCCGAGGATGGACGATTCAGTGAAATCAGCGCTGACACACCTAAAGCGCAAAATCCCATCGCCAGTCTGATACCCCGTCGCTACAGTGTCGAGGCGATCTCTCCCGTTGAATACCTGATGGTGGACAATGCCCTGATCAAGGGGTTAACCAATGATGAGGTGGAGGGGATAACCGCCACCGAAATCGATGGGGATGACAAACCCTACGACAAAGACAGCGCGGAGAACAGTCTAACCGAGGCACTGCTGGCGGATCTCAATGAAGATAAATTGGTACTGCCCAGCCTGCCGGATGTTGCGGTGCGTGTTGGCCGGGCAATGCGTGACGAAAACACCAACGCCCGTAAACTGGCGGAAATCGTGCAGACCGATCCCGCCATCACCACCAAACTGATCCGTGCGGCAAACAGCCCGCTGTATGCCGGAGTCACACCGGTTGACTCCTGTGCTGCCGCGATTGTCCGGCTAGGCGCTGACACAACACATAAACTGGTGCTCACCTTTGCGCTGCGCGATCTGTTCAATACCCGCTCCAGTATCTTGAGGGATCACATGCGAGATCTATGGACACACAGTGTCAAGGTCAGCGCCGTCTGCTACATCCTCTCCAAGGTCACCAATCGTTTCAACCCGGAGCATGCCATGCTGGCCGGACTGCTACACGACATTGGCAACATAGCGATTCTCAGTTATGCCGAACGCTTTCCCGAAGTTGCCAACGATGCTGAAAAGCTCGATCAGGTTATAGCGGATATGCGTGGCAGAATCGGCAGTGTCATCCTGCAGAATTGGGGTTTTATCGAAGACTTGATTGAGGTCACCATACATGCGGAAAACTGGCTTCGTGACATTGAAGGTGAAGCAGATTATGCCGACCTTGTGATCGTTGCACAGCTGCATACATTCATCGGCAGCTCCACCATGAACAGCCTGCCGAGTCTCGATCAGGTGCCGGCCTTTGAACGGCTCAATCTGGGTGAATTAACACCCAAACTCAGCTTGAAGATTCTTGATAAAGCCGACGAAAAAATCGCCCATGCCGAAGCGATGCTGATGGGTTGATTGCACCCAGGAAACCCATTTAGACCGGCTCTACAAAATCCCGGATAGTCGCTGAACTTCAAACACCAGCGAGTTTGGGGATTCGTTGTCACTCAAATGGATCTACCCACTACCCGTGATGACTGATTCAAGCTAGCTTGAGAGAGGGCCTCGCCCTAAGGGGTGCCTGTCAATGCAACATTCCGGCGTTGCAGCGACGGACCAGGGTGATGTCATTCCGGCGCACTGCACCAAGTCTTGAGGCATGGACGGGCCTCTGATTGGTGCCGTTTATAGGTGACACCACACTAGGGACTGTTAACACGAATCCCAGATCACTCCACGGTGACCGATTTGGCCAGATTCCTTGGCTGATCCACATCCGTACCTTTCAAAATCGCAACGTGATAGGCAAGCAGTTGCAGTGGAATACTGTAGACAATCGGTGATGTGGATGGATAGATATCAGAAAGCGTCAGGTTTTGATAACGATCCAATCCGATCTTCACGCTGTGGTCACTGAAAAGAAAAAGCTCGCCGCCGCGGGCACGGACCTCCTGTAAATTTGAGATGACCTTCTCCAGTAACGGATCGTCCGGCAGGGCGCAGATCACCGGCATTTCTGCATCAACCAGCGCAAGCGGACCATGTTTCAGTTCACCGGCCGGGTAGGCTTCGGCGTGGATATAGGATATCTCCTTAAGCTTCAGTGCACCTTCCATCGCAACTGGATAGAAACAGCCCCGACCAAGAAACAGCGCATGATTGCGCTCCGCAAAGGCATTCGCCATCTGCTTGATCTCGTCATTCAGTTTAAGGATCACCTCAACCTGACGGGGTAGGGCATGCAGTTCGTTGACCAGTTCTTGTTCTCTCTCCTCTGGCATACCACGACGTTTGGCCAATGCCAGGGTGAACAGTCGCAAAGCAACCAGCTGGGTGGTAAAGGCCTTGGTCGAGGCTACCCCGATCTCCGGCCCGGCACGGGTCATCAGGGCAACATTCGATTCACGCACCAGTGAGCTTTCCGGTACATTACAGATCACCATACTACCCAGATAACCTTTCGACTCCGAACCTCTCAGCGCCGCCAGGGTATCGGCCGTTTCGCCGGACTGGGAGATGGTGACAAACAGGGTGTCGTCCGGAACAACAACCTCCCGGTAGCGGAATTCGCTGGCCACTTCGACACTGCAGTGGACGCCGATCTCTTCAAGCCAGTATCTCGCCACCAGACCGGCATGAAAGCTGGTCCCACAGGCTACGATATGAACGTTGCGGGTTTTATCGAGCAACGCTTTCGCCTCATGCCCGAAAGACTCTTCCAGCAGACGACCTTTGTGTATCCGCCCCTCGAGCGTCTCGGCTATGACAGCTGGTTGCTCAAAAATCTCCTTCAGCATGTAGTGGCGATAGGGGCCTTTTTCCGCTTTCGCTGCGGATACCTGTGAGGTACGGATTTCGCGCTCGACCGGTTGCCCATGGATATCGGCAATCGTCACTTTTTCGCGGGTGATGTGGGCCAAATCACCCTCTTCCAGAAAGATGAACTGCTGGGTAACCGGTAGCAGGGCAAACACATCCGAAGCGATGAAATTTTCGTCATCGCCCAATCCAATCACCAACGGACTTCCGGCACGGATCACTACCATCTGGTCAGGATCTTCCGGGCTGACCACAGCCAGGGCATAGGCACCAATCAGTTTGTTCGAAGCCTGACGTATCGCCTCGACAATATCTGTGTGGCTTTGCATGATATCGGCCAGCAGGTGTGCGATCACTTCAGTATCAGTTTCCGAAGTGAAGACAAAGCCTTTTTCAGAAAGCTCTTCTCTGAGGTCGGCGTAGTTTTCAATGATGCCATTGTGCACTATGGCAACCTGCTCACCACTCATATGCGGGTGAGCGTTCCGCTCAGATGGCATACCATGGGTAGCCCAACGGGTATGGGCTATGCCCAGTTTACTACTCAAATCAGCCTGATCGATCAACCCTTTAAGACTGGATACCTTGCCTACAGAGCGGATCCTTTGCAGATGCTGCTTCTCATCGAGCACCGCCACACCTGCTGAATCATAGCCGCGATATTCCAAGCGCTTCAGTCCTTCCATGAGGACCGGTACAACATCCCTGTGTGCGATACCGCCTACAATGCCACACATATTGAAATCTCCCGTTCCTTGCTTAATCTTTCGCTTTCTTGACTGGTCGCAGCCAATTGTCGATGCTTAACTGCTTGGCACGACTCAGGGTCAGTTGTTCCGCCGGAGCATCCTTGGTAATCGTTGAACCCGCTCCAATGGTTGCACCTTCACCAACGGTCACCGGTGCAACCAGTTGGGTATCGGAACCGATAAAGGCCCGATCACCGATCACCGTTCGAAACTTGTTAGCACCATCATAGTTGCAGGTGATTGTCCCTGCACCAATGTTGACCTTGGCGCCAATCTCCGAGTCACCGATATAACTGAGATGGTTAATTTTACTACCATCTGCGACCTGACTCTTTTTGATTTCAACAAAGTTACCAACATGAACGTGATCGGCAAGCCGTGCTTCCGGTCTTAAACGGGCAAAAGGACCAATCCGACACCCACTACCGACCACGCAATCCTCCAGCACACTGTTTGCGAGAATCTCCGTCCCTGCACCAATGACACAGTTTTTCAGCACCACGTTAGGCCCGATAGAGACCCCTTCTGCCAGGCTGACGCTACCTTCGGTAATGACGTTACAGTCGATGAACACATCTTGTCCTGTCTTCAATTCACCACGTATATCGATTCTGCCGGGGTCGGCGAGGGTAACACCCGACTGCATCAACTCATCGGCCCGGTTCCTGTGATAAAAGCGTTCAAGGTAGGCGAGCTGCTTGCGGTCGTTGACTCCCATCACCTCCTCTTCATTGTGAGGATGGACTGCCTGAATGTTTCCCCCGTCAGCAACAGCCAGGGCGATGATGTCGGTCAGATAGTACTCTTTTTGTGCATTGTTATTGTCGATCCGCGATAACCAGGCCTCCAGTTTGACCCGGTTCACCGCCATGATACCGGTGTTGATTTCACTGATCTCGAGCTCCCGTGCAGAGGCGTCTTTCTGCTCAACAATCCGGGTAATACGATCGTCACGATCTCTGACGATCCGCCCATAACCTGTGGGGTCTTGCAGATCCACCGTCAGCAGTGCCAGGTCACTGCTATGCAGGCAACTCAAAAGGCTCACCAACGTGGGGCCACTGATCAGGGGTACATCTCCATAGAGAATCAATACCTGATCCACCTGCTGAAGATGAGGCAGGGCCTGAATCACGGCATGGCCGGTTCCCAGCCTCTCCTTCTGTTCGATCCAGGTCAGATCGTCGGCTGCCAGACGGTTTTTAACCTCTTCTCCCCCATGACCATAGATCACCGAGATTTCATCCGGGTTGATCGTACGCGAGGTCTCGATTACATGGGAAAGTAGTGGCTTTCCAGCCAATGAATGCAGTACTTTCGGAAGCTTGGAGCGCATACGCGTTCCTTCCCCGGCAGCAAGTATCAGTGCACCAAGATGCATCCCTCTCTCCCCTTAATGATAAAAGTATTTACAGTTTTTCAGGCCCGGATGGTCGTTACACAAACCGCATTACAGCTCACGACGACGCCTAGGCTGATTAATTGTCCAGCCTACAACAGTCTTACCAAACTTAAAACTTCGAAAAAGAGATTTTCTCTGGAATCTTCCTTGATAACTCTTGCAAATTAATTGACGGTTTGGGACTGCCCCGGAATACCCATTTGCATCAGATCTTCCTGGGTGGCATCCCTGACTTCAAGAATTTTAACTTTCACCTGCAACGACTTGCCAGCCAGTGGATGATTACCATCAACCGTCAGCATACCGCCTTCGATTTTGGTCACATAAAAACTTTTTACGTCCCCGGCATCATTCTGCATCTGAACTTCGGTACCAAGCTGGCGAAGTTCGGAAGGAACATTTTCAATACGATCGGTAATGATTAAATCGGGGTCGTAATCACCAAAGCCGCTTTCCGGTGGGACGGTCATGGTCACCTCTTCACCCTGGGTTTTGCCGAGTACTGCCTGGTCCATACCACCAATCAACTCGGTCTCTCCACCATGGATGTAGCTAACCGGTAGGTCACTCTGCTCAAGCACATTGCCATCCATATCCTGGATCGTGTAGGCAAGCGATACAAATTTACCGGACTTGATCGTCTCTTTTGACATGATGAATAGGGTAGTGGGTCTGTCTCTACAGACCCACTAAAAGTAGGAGGGATTAACCGCGCTTGCCTTTGCGAATGCGTTCTATAGCGCGTAACTGGGCGACTGCCTCGGCAAGTTCCGACTGGGCTTTTGCATATTCAAACTCGGCACTGCGATCAGCCATTGCCTCTTCGGCGCGTCGCTTGGCTTCCTGGGCTGCAGCTTCATCAAGATCGGCAGCACGAATCGCGGTATCGGCAAGCACAGTTACCACATGAGGCTGAATTTCCAGAATGCCACCTGAGACATAGAAGTGCTGTATATCCTTACCGCTGCCGGTATCGACCCGGACTTCACCCGGCTTCAGCTGAGTGACCAGGGGGGTATGACGGGGTGCAATACCCACCTCACCCATGACAGCCGGAGCATAGACCATTTCAGCTACACCGCTGAAGATCTCACCTTCCGCACTGACGATGTCCACATGAATGGTCATGGCCATCTTTAATCTCCCGGGCTATTAGCCCTTGCCGCCTTGCTCAGCTGCCTCATCGATACCGCCCACCATATAGAAGGCTTGCTCTGGCAGATGATCATACTCACCTTCAACAATGGCCTTGAAACCGGCAATCGTGTCTTTCAGAGAGACGTACTTACCTGGGGAGCCGGTAAATACTTCAGCGACGAAGAAAGGCTGAGAGAGAAAACGCTGGATCTTACGAGCACGCTGTACAACCAGCTTATCCTCTTCGGAGAGTTCGTCCATACCCAGAATCGCGATGATATCCTTCAGCTCCTTATAGCGCTGCAGGGTTCCCTGTACATTCCGCGCCACACTGTAGTGCTCCTGACCAACCACGTTGGGATCAAGAATACGTGAGGTGGAATCGAGGGGATCAACCGCCGGGTAGATACCCAGCTCGGCGATCTGACGGGAGAGTACCAGAGTCGCGTCCAGATGGGCGAAGGTCGTGGCCGGTGAGGGATCGGTCAAGTCATCCGCCGGTACGTATACCGCCTGGAATGAGGTGATCGAGCCGGTCTTGGTGGAGGTGATACGCTCCTGCAGAGCACCCATCTCCTCAGCCAGGGTTGGCTGGTAACCTACCGCTGAAGGCATACGACCCAGCAGCGCGGAGACCTCGGTTCCCGCCAGGGTGTAACGATAGATGTTGTCAACGAACATCAACACGTCACGACCTTCGTCACGGAAGTTCTCGGCGATGGTCAGACCGGTCAGCGCCACACGCAGACGGTTGCCCGGGGGCTCATTCATCTGACCGTAAACCAGGGCCACTTTATCGAGTACGCCACCCTCTTCCATCTCGTGGTAGAAGTCGTTACCTTCACGGGTACGCTCACCAACACCGGCGAATACCGAGAAGCCGGAGTGCTCTACCGCGATGTTACGAATCAGCTCCATCAGGGTTACGGTCTTGCCTACGCCGGCGCCGCCGAACAGGCCGATCTTACCGCCCTTGGCGATCGGCATGATCAGGTCGATAACCTTGATGCCGGTTTCGAGAATCTCGGTGGTAGCCGCCTGGTCTTCCAGCTTGGGAGCCTCACGATGGATCGGCATCAGCTTATCAGCCTTGACTTCACCAGCCTCGTCAACAGGATTACCCAGTACGTCCATGATGCGACCTAGCGTGCCCTGACCCACAGGAATACTGATCGGCGCACCGGTGGCCTCTACTGCGACACCGCGCTTAAGTCCGTCGGTCGAACCCATGGCGATGGCTCTTGCCACACCGTCACCCAGTTGCTGCTGTACTTCCAGGGTGAGGTTCGCCTCGTCGATCTTCAGTGCCTCGTAGACCTTAGGCATCTCGCCACGGGGAAATTCCACGTCCACCACAGCGCCGATGATTTCAACTACTTTGCCCGAACTCATTTCTGGTTCCTCTTGCCGCTCGAGGCGACTCTCAAAAAGATAAAAAACAAATTTCTGTTACTGATCCTGCCATCAAACGGCGGCTGCACCACCCACGATCTCGGAGATCTCCTGGGTAATCGCTGCCTGACGGGCCTTGTTGTAGATCAGTTGCAATTCATCAATCAGGTTCTTCGCATTGTCGGATGCGGATTTCATCGCAACCATTCGTGCCGACTGCTCACAGGCGCCATTCTCAACCACGGCCTGATAAACCAGAGACTCGACATATCTACCCAGTAGGTTGTCGAGAACTTCTTTCGAATCAGGCTCGTAAATATAGTCCCAGTGATGCTTCAGTTCCTCTTCCATCGTGGATGGAATGGGTACCAGCTGCTCAAAGGTGGGACTCTGCGTCATGGTATTGACGAAGCTGTTGTAGGCGATGTAAATACGGTCGATCTTACCTTCCGCATAGGCATCCAGCATGACCTTCACGGTACCGATAAGATCCTCGATGTGCGGCATGTCACCCAGATGTGTTGCCTGACTGACGATGTTGCCACCAAAACGCCCGAAGAAACCCAATGCCTTATTACCGATGGTGCAAAATTCAACCTCGGTGCCGGCATCCCGGTGTTCCTTCAACTCTTTGACCAGCTTGCGGAACAGGTTGTTGTTCAGACCGCCGCACAGACCCCGGTCTGAAGAGACGATGATGTAGCCAACCCGTTTCACTTCACGTTCAATCATGAACGTGTGCTTGTACTCCGGATGAGCATGAAAAAGGTGACCGATTACTTTACGCATCTTTTCAGCATAGGGGCGTGTCGCCGCCATGCGGTTCTGCGCCTTCCGCATCTTGGAAGCGGCCACCATCTCCATAGCCTTGGTGATCTTGCTCGTATTCTTGATACTGCCGATCTGTGTCCGGATCTCTTTTGCACCCGCCATAGCTTAAACCCTATTTCGTGATTGCCCGACGTCTACCAAGTATGGTTGGCTTTGAAGTCTTTCAGAGCATCGTGGAGAGCTTGCTCGATCTCGGCATTGTAGTCGCCGGCTTCATCGATCTTGTCCATCAGCTCTTTCTGATTACTCTTCATATAGCCCTGAAGCGATGCTTCGAAGTCCACAACTTTGTTCGCATCAACGTCATCCAGGTAGCCTTCGTTGGCGGCAAACAGTGAGACACCCATGCCAGATACGGAGAGTGGTGAATATTGCGCCTGCTTCATCAACTCAGTGACACGCTCACCACGTTCCAGCTGCTTACGCGTCGCTTCGTCAAGATCGGAAGCAAACTGAGAGAAAGCCGCCAGCTCACGATATTGGGCCAGGGCCAGACGAACACCGCCACCCAGCTTCTTGATGATCTTGGTTTGAGCAGAGCCACCCACACGGGATACGGAGAGACCGGCGTTGATCGCAGGTCGAATACCCGCATTGAACAGATCCGCCTCAAGGAAGATCTGGCCGTCGGTAATCGAGATTACGTTAGTGGGTACGAATGCGGATACGTCGCCAGCCTGTGTCTCGATGATCGGCAATGCGGTCAGAGAACCGGTTTGACCCTTCACCTTACCACCCGTGTTCTTCTCCACATAAGCGGCATTGACTCGAGCTGCGCGCTCCAGCAGACGGGAGTGCAGATAGAAAACATCACCCGGATAGGCCTCACGACCTGGTGGACGACGCAGCAGCAAGGATACCTGGCGATAAGCCCAGGCCTGCTTGGTCAGATCATCGTAGATGATCAGCGCATCTTCACCCTTGTCGCGGAAGTATTCACCCATGGTACAGCCGGAGTAGGGGGCGATGAACTGCATCGCTGCAGAGACCGCCGCCGGGGCTGCCACGATGATGGTGTGGTCCATGGCGTCATGCTCTTCGAGCTTGCGCACCACCTGGGCGATGGTTGAGTTCTTCTGGCCAACCGCCACGTAGATACATTTTACGCCGGTGCCCTTCTGATTGATGATCGCATCGATGGCTACCGCAGACTTACCGGTCTGACGGTCACCGATGATCAACTCACGCTGACCACGACCGATCGGCACCATGGCGTCGATCGCCTTGATACCGGTCTGTACCGGCTGGTCAACCGACTTACGCTCGATTACGCCTGGAGCAACTTTCTCGATGGGTGAGGTCTCGTCGGCCTTGATGTCGCCTTTGCCGTCCATGGGGTTACCCAGGGAGTCGACAACACGACCCAGCAAACCCTCACCAACCGGGACTTCCAGAACGCGACCGGTACATTTTACTGCATCGCCTTCACTCAAGTGCTTGTAATCACCCAGCACCACGGCACCGACTGAGTCGCGCTCCAGGTTAAGCGCCAGACCGTAAGTGTTACCCGGGAACTCCAGCATCTCGTAAGACATGACATCTTCGAGACCATGGATGCGGGCAATACCATCAGTCAGGCTGATGATCGTACCCTCGTTACGGGCTTCGGTTTTAAGATCGAATTTTTCGATCTTGCTTTTGATCAGTTCGCTGATCTCGGATGGATTGAGTTGCATGATGGCTTCTCGCTTAGATTCCCAATTCGTTAGCCAGTTGCTGAAGTTGACCACGGACGGAGCCGTCGATCACCATATCCCCGGCGCGGATGTGAACACCACCGATCAGGTCGGTGTCCTTGTCGCTGGTGATGGTGATATCGCGTCCCAACTTGGCCTTCAAGGCATCGGCAATAAGTTTTTCCTGCGCGGGCTTGAGTGCATAAGCAGTGGTGACGTGGACATTCATCACCTTCTCCTTTTCCGCTTTGAGCTCAGCAAAGAGTGCATTGATCTCCGGTAACACCTGAAGACGGCGGTTCTGAACCAGAACACGGATCAGATTACTGCCTTCATCGGTTACCCGGCCGCCGGCAATTTCCAGCAGCAGCTCGGTCAGTGCCGGCTGATCGATCAGTGGGTTGCCGACAACTTTGGCAACCGCTTCATCCTCTACGACAGAGGATAGAAAGGTCAGCATCTCATGCCACAGCTCGAGCTTGCTCTGCTCATCGGCATGAGCAAACACGGCTTCCGCGTAGGGACGGGCGATTGTGGTAGCTTCACCGGCCATAGTTCTGCCCTAAATCTCTTCGGCCAAAGCCGCGACTATGTCCTGATGTGCGTCGGCGCTGATCTCTTTCTTGAGAATCTTTTCAGCACCGGCCACAGCAAGCATTCCGACCTTTTCACGCAGCTGTTCGCGTGCGCGATTGGCTTCCTGCTCGATTTCAGACTGTGCAGCGGTGAGGATACGGTCGCCTTCTACGCGAGCTGTATCCTTGGACTCATCGACGATTTCGGCTGCGCGCTTTTGAGCCTGGGCTACGATCTCCGCAGCCTGTGCCTTGGCTTCATGCAGCACATCCTTGGCCCGCTCCTTGGCAAGCTCCTGTTCGTGCTGGCCTCGCTCGGCTGCGGCCAGTCCGTCGGCGATCTCCTTTTTACGGGTTTCCAGCGCTCCCATGATCGGGGTCCAGACATACTTCATGGTGAACCACACGAACACCGCGAAAGAGAGCAGCTGACCTATAAGAGTCAGATTGATGTTCATCCCGGAATTACCTCTCGTTGGACGAGATGAGAGAGAGTTCGCTCAAAACTGCTTAAGCTACAGCGAACAATACGTACATGGCCAGACCCACAGCAATCATGGGGACGGCGTCTACCAGACCCATGACGATGAAGAACTGGGTACGCAACATGGGGATGAGTTCAGGTTGACGAGCAGCGCCCTCGAGAAAGCGGCCACCCAAAACGCCGATGCCTACCGCAGCGCCCAGGGCACCCAGGCCCATCATGATCGCGCCGGCAATGTACAGCAGTGCTTGTTCCATTATTGGTCTCCCGTTTAATGAACTAGATAGTTAAGAAAAAAGATCAGTGTTCGTGGTGCGCCATATCCAGGTACACAATGGTCAGGGTCATAAAGATGAACGCCTGCAGTGTGATGATCAAGATATGGAATATGGCCCAACCCAGCTGTAGAACGCCACCGAACAGACCGAGAATCAACCCGGCATTGTACATGATGGCGATCAGAATAAAGATCATCTCGCCAGCGTACATGTTACCGAACAGACGCAGGGCGAGAGAGATTGGTTTGGCAATCAGGCTGACAAACTCAAGAATGAAGTTGACCGGGATGAACAGCAGATTGACCACAGGATTAG
Organism: Candidatus Thiodiazotropha sp. AKAK2; assembly: GCF_058244685.1. Taxonomy (NCBI): domain Bacteria; kingdom Pseudomonadati; phylum Pseudomonadota; class Gammaproteobacteria; order Chromatiales; family Sedimenticolaceae; genus Candidatus Thiodiazotropha; species Candidatus Thiodiazotropha sp. AKAK2. Next base: position 245,934 of record NZ_JBSYOP010000022.1, read on the forward strand.
TTGAAGAGAAGGGCTGCAGAGTCAGCTCACCGGCGAAACCGCCGACGCCTTTGATCTTAATACTGTAGAAGAGAACCAGCAGGAAGACCCCAATGGCCATTCCAAAAGTGGCGTTGGGATCGGTTGAAGGCACGACCTTCATATAGTGGATTCCGAGCAGCTTAGCGAGCTCGGGAATGACATCAACCGGCACCAGATCCATCAGGTTCTGCAGGAAAATCCAGACAAAGATGGTCAACGCCAGTGGCGCAACCAGAGAATTTCTCGCAGAGAAGGACCCCCGCACGCTGGTGTCGATGAACTCGACAATCCATTCGACAAAATTCTGTAGGCCGCCAGGAACACCCTGGGTGGCGGTTTTTGCCGCTTTTGAAAAGAAGTAGAGAAACAGCACAGCAAGGCCGATGGACCAGAACATGGTATCCACATGAATTGCCCAGAAACCCATCTCTTTGGCTTCAGCAGCACTGTGTGCAATACCCCAACTGCCGTCGGGATGCTGACCAAAGGTCAGATTGGTCAGGTGATGTTTGATGTACTCACCAGAGGTAAGGGCGTCGCCAGCCATATTTCCTGTACCTATGAATGCTGTCTGTCTTGATAAATCAACACTATCAATGGGACCGCTACTTGTACGACCAGATAGCAGCCCAATAATAAACCGATATTGACTGAATCGAAGCTGACAATTGTCAACCCGAACAAAATACCGGTCATGACCATCTTCTGGATTTCGGCGCCAAACAGTCGCCCGGCTATTTTTTCCGGCTCCTGCGCACGATAGTGCACGAAAGACCTGAAGGCGAAATAGCCATTTGCAGTCGCGGCGATAAAAGCGCCAATGAAGCCTGACAATGCGGCGTTTTTACCGAAAAACAACAAACCCAGACCGAGGATTATCGATGCTCCTATTTGGAGCACTACGATGGTGCGAATCTGGCTGTTTCCGGTAAGCTGCATGCCGGTTTCCCGGTACCCCTATACGAGCCTATCCAGCAAGGAGGGAGGAGTATAAGGGGTCTGGAATATAAGGTCAAAGGATAGATGCATAAATTTTTTAATAGACAATATCTATAAATGGCTATTTTTTTGCTTTTGAACGCTGCTTTTTGGTTTAAAACAGCAGCTTAGGGTTATTGCAAATGATCAACCACCTCGCGAGCGGGGTGAGCGTCTCCGAGGTGGTGATCGATTATCAGTCAGACAATTCCTAGCGGCGCAAGAATAACTGGTCGAGTGACGCCTGGCCAGCACCGTGACGGATCAGATAGAGCAGAGCGATAGCCCACCACATATGCACATTCCAGGCATCCGGATAGACAAACAGTTGAATCACTACTGTCATGCCCAGCAGGGAGAGGGCGGCGAAGCGGGTGAACAGACCGAATACCAACAGGATGGGAAACAGATGCTCCGCATAGGTTGCCAGGTGGGCGGCCAGCTCATGGGGGATCAGCGGCACCTTGTACTCATGCTCAAACAGGAAGTAGGTTGATTGGGAGATATCGAGAAATCCCGACACCTTGGTGCGGCCAGAGCTCCAGAACGTATAGGCGACAGCTCCCCGGGCAAGCAGGGCGATCAGCCAGTCAGGAACCAGCTTTGCAATGAAGTCGAAAAGAGAGATCAGGCCGTTAACTATTGTATTCATGATGTCACTACTAAGTATCGTTATTGGTTAGGGAACCTCTGAAAAAACCACCAGGTGCAGAAGGCGGTCTTCCATCGGTTCTACACACCCGTCATCGCGGGATGGTGATCGTCGAATCGATCTGAGCTTGCTGAGTTGTGCTCACATGGCACAAAACGTCCCATCAAACAGATGACGGGAGAAAAATTGCCCCAAATCGAATTGCGGATCCGTTTGATTCGTTGCTTCAAAGGCCTCACCGATGGTCGCCGAGGCCATGAGCTGTCTGACAAACTCGAACTCACCCTCCGAGACAACCCTGACCTGGACCTCATTGTCCGGTCTTACGACAATCAACCGGCAGGCTCCCTCATCCAGCGAGATCAGCTCATCCTGATCGTCGGACTGGTTGACTGACCAGATCCGATGGATGGGAAAATCGGAGGCCAGAAGCTGCAATGAAGGGTGGACACGAAGCTGAAGTTTGGCGAAGGCCTCTTCAGACAGATTCTGTAGTTGATCCGGCTGCAGAGGGAACGCATCCGCCGCGTGATAGGCCGCTGTCCAGGCAAACTCCAGACGGGCCACATCAGTCAGGTAGGGCAATCCCGACAGCTCGGGTATCGTCTGCAGAAAGTCGGCAAACAGGTCGCCATATAACATCAGCGTTCGATCCCTGGGGGGATGTTGTCGTACATAGGCGGTTGCCAGCATACGAAAAGCCTCATCTCCCACCAGGCGCTTCACCACCGGGAACATATCCGCCAATGCATCACCATTGAGGACAATGAAGTTATTACGGTAGACCTGGAATCTCTGCCATGCCAAATCGTCGTCCTGCAACATTTCCAACAGGGCACCGTCCGGCGCATCGGCGGTTCTCAGTCCATCACAAAAGCTTCTTTGCAGCTCAGCCAGTAACGACATTTCGGACCTCCGTTTCAGCAACAGCATCGATCAGACTCTGCGCGGAAGAGACCTCCTCCAGCAGCTGAGGAAACTCGGGAATGTTGCTGTCCCACTCGATCAGGGTTGGCGCCAAACCGAACTGGGATATGAACGCCTGATAGAGACTCCATACCTCGGAACAGACCGGTGATCCGTGATCGTCGATTCTCAAGGTGCGGCCCTCGACCTGTTGTACCGAATGTCCTGAGAGGTGGATCTCCCCGATCAGCTCGATCGGTATCTCTGATAAATAGTCATCGATGTTCCAGCCATGATTCGTGCAGGAAACAAAAACATTGTTTACATCTACCAGCAGACCGGCGCCGCTACGTTTTGCAGCTTCCACATAGAATACCTGCTCTGGCATTTCACTGGCCTTGAACTGCAAATAGCTGGAGGGATTCTCGATCAGTATCTGCCTCTGCAGATACTCCTGAACCTGCTCGATGTGTTCAACCATGACCTGCAGACTCTCTTCCGTATAGACCAGAGGCATCAGATCGTGGGTATACCATTCGTAGCCATGGCTCCAGGAGAGATGCTCTGAAACCAAGCCGGGTTCGAACCTCTCCACCAGACTCTTCAACTGCTGCAGATGCTCCCTATCCAATGGCAGATGACTGCCAAGGGAGGTACCGACACTGTGCAGCGAGATGGGATAGTCCTGGCGAATCTTTTCAAGGTAGCGCAAGGGTGGTCCACCCTTACCCATATAATTTTCGGGATGGATCTCAAACCAGCCGATGTCTGGCTGATCCTCGATCACGGATTGATAGTGTTGCGGCTTCAAACCCGCCCCGGCCCTTATCGGTACCGGCGCGGGTGCTCTGCCAGACGCTTGCATTGTTTCCATGTCAGGTCCAGCAGATCAGCTTATTTTTCAGCCAGGCTGCCACCGACGATCTTTTCGCAGGTACCTTTGAGTACCAGCATCCAGGCATTGCCCTGTGCGTCAGTGGTAGAGGTGCCGGCACAGCTGGTGCCCGGACCAGCGGCGCAATCGTTCTTACCGGCTTTGGCTACGCCGAAACACTTTTCAGTATCAGCTGCGTTAGCCACACCAACAGGAGAGAGCGCCAAAGCGGTGGTAATTGCGCCGGCGACGAGTGCAGAAGTGGACGTTTTTTTCATGATTAACTCCTCCGAGAGAGTGTTGTTTTAAAGAATCGATAGTGATGCGATTACCGCATTTCGTTCAATCGAGCATGGAGAAAGAACCCCTTGTGTGTGTAATTACGTCTTCAACACTTTTTCGGATTCACTTTTCCATCTCTTTTTTACAAATCCCTTCGTTTAATTCATCAGTGAAATTGTGGTTAAACATGAAACCTCAATCCGACCTTTCAAATAAACGGCGGTAACACAACAGAGATCAGATATCTGCTTGTGTTGTTTACAACATAGCATCTGTCGCTGGGATAGATATTAACGAAAGTATCACAGTGTATAGGGGCTTTATGTGGCGTAATCCCTTTCAATCAGACAACTCAATGACCGGTTTCGGAGATCAGAGAATGGACTAACACATTGATAAAATGACAACTCATCCACAAGCTGCTGTTAAGACCAACAACCCATGGTGTGTCAATTCATGTGATTTGCAATTCGCCGTTTCCTAACTTTTCTATCACACGACAGATGAAACGGCAGCTATTCCACTCTTAAGTACAAAGAAGATGATGAATATGGCTGAGCGCCATGGGTGTTTTGACATCCAGTAGGTCGGTTCAATCGGCCGACAAATTAGCTGGGTAAGCTTATCATCCACAATAGTGAAGCCCGGCCAGCAGGAGCTGCTGACGTAATGGTTAAGTGCCGAAGATTGGTTTTGGTTTAAGGCCTGCTAACAGGCCCTAGGCATTCGACCACTATTTTATATGGTCCAGGATTCCTTCCAACTCATCCAGACTGTTGTAACCGATCACCAGTTTGCCTTTACCCTTGGAACCCTGTTGCAGATCCACGTTGGCACCCAGCTTTTCCGACAGATCGGTGACCAGGCGTTTGATGTCCGGATCGACCTGCTGGGCGGCACGTTTGGGTTTCGGGTTTTCAGACTCATTCTGCATCCGTCGCACCAGGCGTTCGGTCTCCCGCACCGACAACCCTTGGCTCACCACCAGATTGGCCGCTCTGGTCTGATCTTCACCCTTCAATCCGAGCAGGGTGCGGGCATGGCCCATTTCGATTCGGCCCGATTCGACCAGCCCTTTGACCTCTTCATTGAGCTCCAGCAGACGCAGAAGGTTGGTCACCGTGGTACGCGATTTACCCACCGCTTTGGCCACTTCCTGATGGGTCAGTCCGAACTCATGCAGCAGTCGGCTCAGGGCATTCGCCTCTTCCAATGGATTGAGATCCTCCCGCTGGATATTCTCAATCAGCCCCATCGCCATGGCGGCCTCTTCGGTGACCTCTTTGATCACCACGGGGATCTCATCCAATCCCGCCTGCTGGGCGGCCCGCCAGCGTCGTTCACCGGCAATCAGTTCGTAGCGATCATTCTCCACGGCACGAACGACCACCGGCTGAATCACCCCTTGAGCGGCAATCGAGTCGGCCAGCTCGCGCAGACTGTCCGGATCGAACTCACGCCGCGGTTGATAACGACCACGTTGAATCAGATCCACAGGCAGCCGAGACAGGTTGTCCCGCTTGCTCTCTTTACCACTGCCGCTTTTACCGCTCTCGGTTGTTGCAACTTCCTCTTCCTTGTCAGCCTGCATGCCACCTAACAGGGCATCCAGTCCACGTCCTAATCCTCTTTTCTTTGCCGCCATGTCTCTTTTCCGTTAATAACTATTTAGAACAGCCCTAAAAAGTGCGATTTTTAGGACTGACCAAAGGGGAGAGTAAGACTTCTCCCCTTTGGAAACCCCAAAAGCTGGGGTGTAACCATTCAGATGGCCCTAAGAAACAGGGACCTCCTGAACAGTTACTTCTGTTATACCATTTGGGCTTCGCTTTGACGCATGCGATGCCGACGTATCAACTCACTGGCCAGAGCCAGATAGGAGGTTGCGCCTCGGGATTGTTTATCATAGATCAACACCGGCAAACCGTGACTTGGCGCCTCGGCCACCCTGACATTGCGTGGAATGATGGTGTTGAACACGGCGTCTTTGAAATGGGCCAGCAGTTGACCGGACACATCAATGGCAAGATTGTTTCGAGGGTCGTGCATGGTGCGCAGGAATCCTTCGATCTGCAGATTGCGATTGAGGTGGGAGCGTATCTGCTCAACGGTATTCATCAGTGCCGACAACCCTTCCAGTGCGTAGTACTCCGTCTGAATGGGGATCAACACCCCATTGGCTGCCACCAGGGCGTTGAGGGTCAGCATATTCAGTGAAGGTGGACAGTCGACCAGAATATAGTCGTAGTCCTGCTTGGCCGGCGCCAGGGCGATATCAAGACGCTTTTCCCGCATCGATGTGTTCATCAATCCCACTTCGGCCGCGGTCAGATCCGCATTCGAGGGTATGACGTCGAACCCCCCTTCAGGGGAGGTCATCAGGGTTTCTCGCAGGGTGGCATCCCCGAGCAACAGCTCGCAGCTGGTGTTGTCCAGATTGTGTTTGTCGATACCACTACCCATACTGGCGTTGCCCTGGGGATCCAGGTCTACCAGCAGGACACGCTTTTTCATGGCGGCCAGGGAGGCGGCCAGATTAACCGTAGTGGTCGTCTTGCCGACGCCGCCCTTCTGGTTGGCAATGGAGATGATGTAACCCATGTTGGTCTACTTGATTCCACAGTTGCAGGAAGGGCCTATCATAACGGCACAGCCGCCGAAGGTGGTAACTTTCTTGGCAAAGTGCCCCTTGAAAGCTCGGTCAAAGGGGATTTTCCAGCTTCTCAGGCTCTCTGACGGAGACCAGACAGCGCTCCCCGTCGGTATAGGGCACACTCAGGGGCATTACATGGCACACATAATCGGCTGAAAGCTCACCGAGCTCCTGCTGCGGATTACGCCCTTTCATCGCCAGCAGCAGACTCTCGCGATTGCGCAGGTGCCGACTCACATCAAGCAACTCGGAAAGGGTGGTGACCGCACGGGCCGTCAACACTTGATACGGGGCTTGCGGCCGATAGGCCTCGAGTCGACTGTGCAGCGGCAGACAGTGGTCCAGCCCCAGCTCCATCACTACCTGGCGCAGAAAGCGGACCTTTTTACTGTTGCTGTCGAGCAGGGTGAACTGCATATCCGGGCGCATGATTCCGAGAGGAATGCCCGGCAGACCTGGGCCTGTACCCATATCGAGACAGCGCTCTCCCTGCAGGTAGGGCAATACAACCAGGCTGTCGAGCAGATGTCTGGAGACCATCTCCAGTGGATCGCGCACTGCGGTCAGATTGAAGGCCTTGTTCCATTTATGCATCAACGCCAGATAGTCGAGCAGTTGTTGCTGTTTGTCATCCTCCAACACCAGGCCCATCAATGCGGCACCTTCCGCAAGACGCCTACCACAAGCGATTCTGTCGAATCCGGCCATGGTCAGGCGGAACGCTTTTTCAGATGGATCAGCAGCAGTGAGATGGCCGCAGGGGTGACACCGGGTATCCGGCCCGCATGTCCCAAGGTCTCGGGCCGGTGCCGCTGGAACTTCTCCCGCACTTCGGAGGAGAGACCCCGGACATTGCTATAGTCCAGATCCTCAGGCAGCAGCACCGATTCGTTGGCGCGCTGCTTTTCGATCTCACCCTGCTGACGGGCGATATAGCCGGCATACTTTGCCTGCACCTCCAGCTGCTCCACCACTTGCGGCGCCTGCAGGCCCGGGCCGAGCCTGGGAATGGTCATCAGCTGCCGGTAGCTGACATTCGGTCTTGCCAGCAGATTGTGGGCGCTGGCCTCTTTCGACAGGTTGCCTCCGAGGATGCTCTCCGCCTGCTGCGAATCAAGATCGGTGGGTCGTAGCCAGATATCCTTCAACCGCTGCTGCTCCCGCTCGATATTCTCCCGTTTACGGCAGAAGACCTCCCAACGCTGGTCGTCGACAACCCCCAACTGGCGTCCGCTTTCGGTCAGCCGCAGGTCCGCATTGTCTTCTCTCAGCAGCAGCCGATACTCAGCCCGGCTGGTAAACATCCGGTAGGGCTCCTGAGTTCCCTGAGTGATCAGATCATCGACCAGAACGCCCAGATAGGCCTCATCCCTTCTCGGTGACCAGGGCTCCAGCTGCTTGCTGAAGCGCACCGCATTGATGCCGGCCAGCAGTCCTTGAGCTGCTGCCTCTTCATAGCCGGTGGTGCCGTTGATCTGTCCGGCAAAAAAGAGCCCCTCGATGTATTTGGTCTGCAGCGAGGATGTCAAATCTCTCGGATCGAAAAAGTCATATTCGATGGCGTAGCCGGGACGGGTGATATGGGCGTTTTCAAAACCCTTCATCGAGCGCACCAGCTGATACTGGATATCGAACGGCAGGCTGGTGGAGATCCCGTTGGGGTAGATTTCGTGGGTATCGAGACCTTCAGGTTCGATAAAGATCTGGTGCGAATCCTTGTCGGCGAAGCGCACGATCTTGTCCTCGATGGAGGGGCAATATCTGGGTCCGACCCCCTCGATCACACCGGCATACATGGGCGAGCGGGCGAGCCCGCCGCGAATGATTTCATGGGTCTGCTGATTGGTATGGGTGATATGACAGCTGACCTGCGGGGGATGCTGATCACGCTCGCCAAGAAAGGAGAAGACCGGTGTCGGAGTATCGCCGGGCTGGGCCTGCAGTTGTGCATAGTCAATGGTGCGGCCGTCAATTCTCGGCGGGGTTCCGGTCTTCAGCCGTTCCACCCGAAAGGGTAGATCCCTAAGACGCTGCGATAGTGCATTCGAGGGAGGATCACCGGCCCGACCACCCTCATAGTTGGAAAGCCCGATATGGATCCGGCCACCGAGAAAGGTACCGACGGTCAGTACCACCGCATCGGCACGGAACTTCAGACCCATCTGGGTCACCACCCCGGTGACTCTATCCTGCTCGACCAGCAGATCGTCCACCGCCTGTTGGAACAGTTGAAGATTGGCCTGATTCTCCAGCCGATGACGAATCGCGGCTTTATATCGCACCCGGTCCGCCTGAGCTCTGGTGGCTCTCACCGCGGCCCCTTTGCGGGAGTTGAGAATACGGAACTGAATACCACCGAGATCGGCTGCCTGGGCCATGGCGCCGCCCAGCGCATCCACCTCTTTCACCAGGTGTCCTTTACCGATCCCGCCAATCGCCGGGTTGCAGCTCATCTGACCCAGGGTTTCGATATTGTGGGTCAGCAGCAGCGTCCGGGCACCCATCCGCGCCGCCGCAAGGGCCGCTTCGGTACCGGCATGGCCACCACCCACCACAATCACATCAAACTTATCGGTAAACAACATTGTCATAACTATTCGCGGATTCGCTGCTTGCCTGTGTAGCCGGTCATCGAACTACTGCAGCGGCAAGCGAGCTGAAACTAATCGATCGAACCCGGCATTTTAACTGATTCATCCCGCTAATGAGACGATTATCAAACGCCATCGGCTTCACTATAGCCATTTATCGCTCAGGAATCGCAAATTCCTCCCGATTTGTACAGACATCTTTAGGGCCTGATAACACTAATCCAATGAGCCATAAACTGACAAATGTGCGATCGTTTCTAAACCTGAAGCGGCCGCCTGCCGATCAAGTAGGCTGATACTGTTTCAAACTTTACAATCAGCCCGATACAACAAGAGGAACAACCATGGGTCCTGAATTAGCTGAGGCAATCAAAGCGGCGGGTAATATCCTGCTGGGCAAACAGGAGGTGGTGAAACTCTCTCTGACCTGTCTGCTCGCCAGAGGGCACCTGTTGATCGAGGATGTCCCCGGTGTGGGTAAAACCACCCTGGCCCATACCCTGGCACATCTGTTGGGACTCAACTATCAGCGGATTCAGTTCACCAGTGATCTGCTGCCTTCGGACATCATCGGGGTTTCGGTGTTCGATACCAATCAACAGAACTTTCAGTTTCACCGCGGACCGATCTTCGCTCAGGTGGTGCTCGCCGATGAGATCAATCGGGCCACACCCAAGGCTCAGAGCGCCCTGCTCGAAGCCATGGAAGAGCGACAGGTCACCACCGACGGAGCAACCTACAACCTGCCGGAACCCTTCTTTGTCATCGCCACACAGAATCCGAGCCATCAGGTCGGTACCTTTCCGCTACCCGAATCCCAGCTCGATCGCTTTTTGATGCGCATCAGCATCGGCTACCCCGGCCGAAGTGCGGAGCGTGATCTGTTGGCTGGAGGGGACCGCCGAGCGGCATTGGAGGATCACCCGGTGGTGCTCGATGGTCAGCGACTCTCCGAATATCAGCAACAGGTGACCAAGATACATGTGGCCGATGCCCTGATCGAATATTGTCAGGACATCCTGGCACACACCAGAAACATGCCCGACTACCGACTCGGCCTCTCACCCCGAGCCGGGTTGGCGATGCTACAGGCCGCACGGGCCTGGGCCTTCCTCGAGGATCGTGATCTGGTGTTGCCCGAGGATCTGCAGGCGATACTGCCGGCAACCATCGGGCACCGATTGCAGACCTCCGGGGAGAAGATGTCGGTTTCCGGGGATGGTCTGGTCAAGGATCTGCTGAACAGAATACCACTACCCTGATCGTATCAATGACCCGCTCCTCACTCTATCGTTGGTTTAGGCAGTTCCGCCGTCAGGCCCAGCCCGATACCCAGGGCGGTGTTACCGTCAAGGCGAGGAGTATCTATATCCTGCCAACAAAACAGGGCCTGCTGCTGGCAGTGGTACTGTTGGCAATGCTGGTCGGCTCGATCAACTACGGCAGTAATCTTGGCCACCTGGCGACCTTTCTTCTTGGTGGCATCTGGATCACCAGCATTCTGCATACCTGGCGTAATCTGTTGGGCCTGAGACTTCAGCCGCAACATGTGGATTCGGTGTTTGCCGGGGAGTCGGCGGATTTCTGCCTCTCACTGATCAATCCTTCGAACCTCGACCGTTTTGCGATCACCCTGAAACAGAAAAAAAATTTTGGTGACAGTCTCGATATTCCAAACAATGAGCAGCTACCGATCCATCTCCCTCTGGTAAGTAAAAAGCGCGGTCTTTTCAAACTGCCGCAGATCACGCTGCACACCACCTATCCGCTGGGTCTGTTTCATGCCTGGACCTATGCCGAAATCGATCTCAACTGTCTGGTCTATCCAAAACCGGCGGAACGGGGTAAACCGCCTGTCACCGAGAGCTATACCAAAAGCAACAGCGGTGATCGGGGGGTTGGCAGCGATGACTTTGTCGGACTGCGAACCTTTCGAACCGGTGACTCACCGAAACAGATCGATTGGAAGGCCTATGCCCGACAACAGGGTCTGTTGAGCAAACAGTTTGGTGGTGACCGTCACGTGGAGATCACCCTGGACTGGGACTTGATAGCGGAGCAGGAACCGGAAAGACGGCTCAGTCTGTTGTGCCGTTTCATACTTCAGCAGGAGGAGTTAAGACACGCCTATGCGATGAAAATACCTGGTCTCTCCATAGCCTGTGGTCTGGGAAGCGCTCATATGCAAAAGTGCCTCAGCGCTTTGGCCCGATACGGAATAGCCGATGCAGATCGCTGATCACAGTCTGACTGCAAGACAGCATCTGCTGGTCAGCCTCTGTGCCGGGCTGGCGATTGTGCCTCATGCCCTGCACGTTCCGCTTCCAATCTCTCTGTTTCTGATCTTACTGTTCATCTGGCGTCTCGCAGCGCTTCGCTATCCACAATTTCAACCGGGTCGATGGTTGCTGGTACTGACAACCCTAGGTGGTGTGATCCTCACTTTCAGCCAATACCATACTCTGATCGGCCGGGATGCCGGTGTGGGACTGCTGACGGTCATGATGATGCTTAAAATACTGGAGGTGCGAAAACGTCAGGATCTCTATGTCGCCGTCTTCATCTCCTACTTTGTGATCATTACCCATTTTCTGTTTGATCAATCGATGGTGATGGCCCTCTATCTGTTTTCAGTGATGGTCTGTTTGACCGCTCTGCTGATTGAGATCAATCGCATCAAGCCATCCGCCACCACGCTGGAACCCTTCGTCAGAACGGCGATAATCACACTTCAGGCGATTCCGATAGCCATCGTGCTGTTTGTAATTTTTCCCCGTTTGAACCAACCCCTTTGGAATCTGGGCATCGGCAGCAGTGGAACCACCGGTCTCAGTGACCGGGTAACACCAGGGCAGATAGCCGAGCTGATCGAATCACCGGAGGTTGCCTTCCGGGTCAGCTTTGACAGAGAGGTACCACCGGTAGAACAACGTTATTGGCGTGGCCTGGTGATCTGGGATACGGACGGCCTCAGCTGGTTCAACCGAAAGGAGCAGGTGGTTGAACGACACATTCAACTGAAAGCCCATGGCGAACACAGTTACGAGGTATTTCTCGAAGCACATCAGAAGCGCTGGTTGTATGCCCTCGATCTGCCGGTCAGTAGCAAACAGAATTTCAGGCTTTCACAGGATCTTATCCTGCAGAGAAGAGAGCCGGTGAGGCAATCATTGACCTATCAGGTTCGTTCCACCACCGAGCAGCAGAACAGGGTCGTTCTACCCGGTATGCTGCAACGGGCATTGGAGCTGCCGGACAATGTCACCCAACGGCAATTCGAGTTGGTTGAAGGGTGGCGCAGTAGTGCCACGACATCCAGAGAAATTGTCGATCTTGCATTGGCACACTTCAATAGCCAGCCATTTGTCTACACCCTCACACCTCCCCGTTATCTGGACAACCCCATTGATCAGTTTCTTTTCGATACTCAAGAGGGGTTTTGCGAACACTATGCAACCAGCTTTGCTCAACTGATGCGCATCGCCGGCATACCCACCCGTCTGGTGTTGGGTTATCAGGGGGGGGAATTCAATGAGTTGGGAGACTACTACATCATCCGGCAATACGATGCCCACGCCTGGACGGAAGTCTGGTTGGAAGAGAGCGGATGGTTGCGAGTCGACCCAACAGCAGCCGTTGCGCCGGAACGCATACGCTTTCAACTGAGAAACGATTTTGGCGCAGAGGGTTCGCCGGCAATGTTTCAGCTCGATGAACTGGGGCTGGTCGGTTCAAGCCTGCGGCGCTTCGCCCATATGCTGGATAATGCCAATATTCAGTGGCGACGCTGGATCATTGGTTACAGCCGGGAGCACCAGTTTTCACTGATGCGTAATTTCGGCTTCGATACGCTGACGCCACTCCAGTGGAGTCTGATTACCACTGGACTGATCTCAATACCGCTACTGCTGGTTGCTCTGCGACTGGTGCTGTCGGGAAAAAAACAACCGCTTCCGGAGATCGTTGCCTACAACCAATATTGTAAAAAACTCGCCCGTCTGGGTATCAGCAGGAAAACCTATGAAGGTCCGATGGACTACGCGAAAAGGGCGATTGCCGAACGGCCCGATCTGACTGCATCCATCAGCAGAATTACGGCACTCTACATCAGACTGCGATATGGACCCAAAGCCGACAAAAGCCAGACCAAAAAGCTACTTCAACAGGTCAAACAATTTCGTCCTGGCCGGCAGAAGCCTGGCGCCTGACCGAATATTTAAACCCGACGACTCAATCGTGGAGTATGGCGTACAACTTGTCTTTCAGTAACAGACGCCTTTTTTTCATCTCTTCCATATGAAAATCGGAGACCGGTGTACTCAACTCCTCCAGATTACGAATATGGGCATCCAGCCAATCGTACTCATCCATCAAATTGTGAAACACCTCATTACTCTTACGCAGATCCGCAATTTTTTCTGCGTACTCGGGAAATTCATGCAACAGATCGTGTGATTCACCCAGCATCATTCTCTCCTCTTATTCGGAATCTCTATTTCAACACCTTAATGCGACTCTGGCTATGGCAACAATGTACTGAATCAAAAAAAGTTAAGATTTTTTTGCCCCCTCAACCGGTTGTCTGTGAACTGGAACAATCGGCCCGCCAAACTCCAGCGAATATCGAAAACCCTATTTGCCAATACAGAAACTGGAGAATATCCGGCCCAATAGATCGTCTGCCGTAAACTCCCCGGTGATCTCCGAGAGGGCAAGCTGGGCAACTCTGAGATCTTCAGCAAGCAGTTCACCCGCCTGGTCCCGTAACAGACTCTGTTGACCATGCTCGAGATATTGCATGCCCCGCTGCAGCGCATCGAGATGACGACGCCGGGCGATGAACTCCCCTTCATGCTGGTCATGATAACCGGCACACTGCTTTAAATGGTCATTCAACAGAGACAGTCCCACGCCCTGTTTGGCAGACAGACAAATCTCCACCCCATCCTCAATCTGATGCAGTCCCGCTGATTTTCCGGTCAGGTCAATCTTGTTGCGTATCAGGGTTACCGGCACCCCTTCGGGCAGGGTGCTTCTGTCCAGCGCCGTTGAATCCGGATCGCTTCGATCATCAAACACCCAGAGCACTCTGTCAGCATCGGCCATCTGCTCTCTTGCCCGGCGCACACCCTCCGCTTCGATCGGATCATCACTCTCGCGCAGACCCGCCGTATCGATGATGTGCAGGGGAATGCCATCAATGGTGATACGCTCCTTGAGCAGATCCCTGGTGGTGCCCGGGATCTCGGTAACAATCGCCGATTCGTTGCCTGCCAAGGCATTGAGGAGACTCGATTTCCCCGCATTGGGTCTACCGGCGATCACCAAAGTCAGCCCATCACGCAATACTCTGCCACTTTGCGCAGATTGAAATGTCTTTTCAACCTGGGACATTATCGCGAGTAAACGCTCACTCACATGGCCATCATTGAGAAAATCGATCTCCTCTTCCGGGAAGTCGATTGCCGCCTCTACATAGAGCCGCAACTCAATCAGCTGCTCAACCAGTGTGTGGATACGTTGGGAAAAGTGCCCCTGCAGGGTACGGCTGGCCAGACGGGCGGCAGCATGACTCTGGGCATCGATTAGATCGGCTATGGCCTCCGCCTGTACCAGATCGAGTTTGTCGTTCAAAAAGGCCCGCTCACTGAACTCACCCGCATGGGCAATTCTGGCTCCGGCCTGTACAACCGCCTGGAGCAACAGATCCATCACCACCGGACCACCATGACCCTGGAGTTCCAGCACATCCTCACCGGTGAATGAGTGGGGCGCTGGAAAGTAGAGTGCGATTCCCTGGTCGATGAGCTGCTGTTGCTGATCGGTAAAGTCGACCAGTTTGGCCACTCTCGGGGGTGGCAGGCTGCCAATCAGGGATTTCGCAATTTTCGGACAATGGACGCCACTGATCCGCACAATCCCAACCCCACCGCGACCAGGTGGGGTTGCGACTGCGGCAATGGTGTCCCGCGCTGCCATGAGTGTCAGTGCCTGTTAACAGGCCCTAGGTTGCAGCGTTCTCAATCTTGCGGGTGATGTACCACTGCTGGGCAATGGAGATCAGATTGTTGACCACCCAGTAGAGTACCAACCCGGCCGGGAAGAAGGCGAAGAAGATGGTAAACACAAACGGCAGACTCATCATGATCTTCGCCTGCATCGGATCAGGTGGTGCCGGATTGAGTTTCTGCTGGACGAACATGGAGACACCCATGATCAGCGGCAGAATGAAATAGGGATCCTTCTCCGACAAACTCTCGATCCACAGAATCCAGGGTGCATGACGCAACTCCACACTCTCCAACAGTACCCAGTAGAGGGCGATGAATACCGGAATCTGAACCAGAATCGGCAGACAACCACCGAGTGGATTGATCTTCTCTGTCTTATACAGCTCCATCATGGCCTGCTGGAAACGCTGCTTGTCATCCCCATAGCGATCTTTCAGCGCCTGCACCCGGGGCGTGAACTTACGCATGTTGGCCATCGATTTATAACTGGTCTCGGAAAGCTTATAGAACACCGCTTTGATCAGAAGCGTCAGCAGGATGATCGCCCAACCCCAGTTGCCCACCATATTGTGGATGCTCTTCAACAACCAGAAGATCGGTTTGGCGATTACGGTAAGCCAACCGTAGTCGACGGTCAGTTCCAAACCTTCCGCAATCTGTTCCAGTTGATCCTGGAGTTTTGGACCGATATAGAGCTGACGACTGATCTTTTGGGTCTCTCCATTTTCAACCGTAATGGATGGGGAGTAGCTGCCAAGCAGATATTTACC
This sequence comes from Candidatus Thiodiazotropha sp. AKAK2, assembly GCF_058244685.1. NCBI lineage: Bacteria > Pseudomonadati > Pseudomonadota > Gammaproteobacteria > Chromatiales > Sedimenticolaceae > Candidatus Thiodiazotropha > Candidatus Thiodiazotropha sp. AKAK2. The sequence goes on from NZ_JBSYOP010000022.1 coordinate 261,672, forward strand.
ACCAGTCAGTGCATTGGTGTAGTAGTGCTCAACCTGATCCTTGGGCGGAATCCAGGCACTCAGAAAGTAGTGCTGAATCATCGCCAGCCAGCCCCGATCCGTATCGATATCGAGCTTTTTACTCGCCATATCGTCGAAGTCGACCTTCTCGTATTTGTCCTTCGGGTTGTAGTAGACACCACCGGTATAGGTATAGGTTGTGAAACCACTACCATCACCATCCGGCTCTACCCGCTGTAACTGGCCATAGTCGCGAGCGGCCCAGCTCTCGCCAGACTGGTTTTCGATCAGGTAGTCCACATCGATCAGATAACTGCCGCGATTCAGGGTGAACTGTTTGGTGACCGTCACACCATTATCGCTCTTCCACACCATGGGAATAATCAGCTGATCCTGATTCTCACCCATTTCATAGTTTGTCTGTTCACTCTGATAGATGGCTTCATGGTTCGGAGCTTTGCCTTTCTCTGATCCGATCAGACCCGATTGGGCGATATAGAGGTCGGATCCGGAAGGGGACAACAGTTCCACCTTCAGATCAGGGGTATCCAGTGCCTCGAAATATTCAAGCAGGTCAGCCAGCTGGACCGTACCGCCTTGAGTGGAGATCTCCAGCTTCAGCAGATCGGTCACCACATGGATCACCTGACCATTGAGGCCACTCTGCAGTTCACCGGGAACCGCACTGCCCGCCGCCTGGGGCAGATCCGCTTTAACCGCTGCAGTCGGTACTCCGGAATCCTCGCCACCCTGAGGTGCGGCTGGCGTACTGCTCTGCCTGGCCGCCTGCTCAGCTTCCCGTTGCGCGGGTACTCCATAATCCTGTTGCCAGGCTTGATAGATCAACAGCCCCAGAAAGGCCAGTGTAAAGAAGAGAATCAGTCTTAGATTATCCATGGAACTGCTTTTTTTGAGGTTCGGGAACCGGGTCAACCCCACCTTCATGCCAGGGGTGACAACGTGAAATTCGTTTCAGAGCAAGCCATAAACCGCGCAATCCACCATGTTTCTCAATCGCTTCGAGAGAATAGGCTGAGCAGCTGGGATAGAAACGGCAGTGCTGGCCGACAAAGGGGCTAAGTATAGTTTGGTAGAGCCTGATCAGAAAGATCATTATTTGGCGCATTGCTCTGCAATCCTATGCCAATGGTGCTGTAGTGAATTGAGACAAACTCGATTATCCGCGAGTGCTGCGCCCTGTCTGGCGACAACCACCAGGTCCAAACCAGCCAATGGTGCCTGGTTGAGCCGGAAACTCTCGCGAATGATACGCTTGATACGATTTCTGTCCACTGCTTTTCGGCAGTGTTTTTTTGCTACCGCCAGGCCTAAGCGAGCATGAGCACTTTGGTTCGGATAGGCCAGTACCAGAAAGAAGCGATCACTGGAACGCCGACCTTCACTAAAAACCCGACGAAATTCGTCGGGTTTAAGTAATCTTCGGCTTCGAGGGAAAGCCCCTTCAGATATTGGCAATGAACCCTGGCTCAGAGAGCGATACGGGCACGACCTTTGGCGCGACGCGCCTTCAACACTTTACGGCCATTGCGAGTTGCCATGCGCGCACGAAAACCATGGGTGCGGGCTCGTTTTAAATTACTGGGCTGAAATGTTCTTTTCATAGCTGCTTACCGGTAAATCCGCCAATGAAGTATGGACGAAAAAAAGACGCGTAGCCTAGACCTAAACACCATCGCTTGTCAATAGAAAACAGCTGTAAAACGGCAAAACAAATTCGTTTTTAACTGTGGATAACTCTGGCCACCCAGAGTAGACTTGCATGTTCCAGCCACTACCGACATTTCCACGTGGCCTTGTCATTGGAAGCTGGAAATTCTTCTGTTTCTAAATACCAAGCTGATATTAGACCCTCGCTGGAGAGTGAAATTGGACCTTTGGCACCGCTGCACCGAGCACCTGGAGCAAGTACTCTCACCACAGCAATACAACACCTGGATCCGGCCACTACAAATCATTGAAGACGCCAAACTGCTGCGACTACTCGCGCCGAACCGCTTTGTACTCGACTGGGTCCGCAATCACTACCTGGATATGATCCAGAACCATCTGAATGTGGTGTGTAATGGGCAGGCGCCCAAGGTCCTAATCGAGATCGGTTCAAAAAGCCGGCCACAGAAGAAACAGCAGATCACACCACCTCAACCAATAACCGTCACCTCGGGTGGTGAGAATACAACACCGATCCAGAGTAATCTCAACCAGAGCTTTGTATTCGATACCTTTGTCGAAGGTAAATCCAATCAGATTGCCCGTGCCGCCTCCATGCAGATAGGCGAAAATCCAGGTAAAGCGTACAACCCCCTATTTATATATGGTGGCGTGGGTCTCGGTAAAACCCACCTGATGCACGCCGTTGGCAACATGATGCTGAAAAAGAATCCACAGGCCCGTGTTGTCTATCTGCATTCCGAGCGATTCGTAGCGGAGATGGTCAAGGCACTTCAGCACAACACCATTGACCAGTTCAAAAAGAAGTACCGTTCCGTGAATGCTCTGCTGATCGATGATATTCAGTTTTTCGCGGGCAAGGAGCGCTCACAGGAAGAATTCTTTCACACCTTCAATGCACTGTTCGAATCCCAGCAGCAGATCATTCTATCCAGCGACCGTTTCCCTAAAGAGGTAACCGGCCTTGAAGAGCGGCTCAAATCACGATTTGGCTGGGGGCTGACCGTTGCCATTGAACCGCCGGATCTTGAGACCAGAGTCGCCATCCTGCAGAGTAAGGCACTACAACTGAATGCTGAGTTACCCACCGAAGTTGCTTTCTTTATGGGCAAGCGCATCCGATCCAACATTCGTGAACTGGAGGGTGCGTTAAGACGGGTGATTGCCAACGCTACCTTCACCGGTCGGGACATCAATTTGGATTTCGCCAAGAACGCACTCCGGGATATGCTGGCTGCACATGACAAACAGATTACCATTGAAAATATTCAAAAGACGGTAGCGGAATATTTTCAGATCAGAACATCCGATCTGGTCTCTTCAAAACGAAGTCGATCGATCGCAAGACCGAGACAGATTGCCATGACTCTGGCAAAAGAGCTGACCAATCACAGTCTCCCGGAAATAGGCAGTGCCTTTGGTGGCAGAGATCACACGACAGTGATCCATGCCAACCGAAAGGTTAAAGAGTTAAGAGAGAGTGACCCGAGAATATCGGAAGATTATTCCAATCTGTTAAGAACACTGAGTAGTTAGTGTGGATAAAATGTTTAAAAAAAGCGAAAAATTTATACAGCTTAGTTATCCACAATCCGTTAACACTTATTCAGCAGGATTAGAGGCGTTCAACACAGAGGGAAAAAACAAGAATTTCTCTTAAAAAACAAATAGATATACAAGATAGACTTAGATATCTACAGGCCTAATAATAATAACAGGTCTATATATCTAAAAATATACTATTAAGATACTGAGTGGATAACATGAAAATCAGCACCGAACGAGAAAACCTGCTTGGACCACTACAGAAGATTGCAGGTGTTGTCGAACGTAGGCAGACACTGCCCATACTGGCAAACATTCTGGTCAATGCTAACCATGGCCAATTAAACCTCACAGCAACAGATCTGGAAGTTGAATTGAAAACAGAGACTGAAGCGGAATGTGATGGAGATGCTGACTTCACGATACCGGCAAGAAAGCTACTCGACATCTGCAAGGCTCTTCCGGAATCAGCAAAAGTGTCACTGGATATCAGTGAAGACAAAGTCAAATTGCAATCGGGTAGAAGCCGTTTCTCACTCAGTGTTCTACCGGCTCGTGACTACCCGGTGATCGAACCGACACCCAGTAGCACAGTATTCACAATCAAAGAGTCCATACTCAATACGCTGATCGAAAATACCCAATTTGCCATGGCGCAACAGGACGTTCGTTACTATCTCAATGGCATGTTACTGGAACTCACCGGGGGTGACATAAGAACGGTTGCAACGGATGGTCACCGACTAGCCATGAGTCAGTCATTGAACACCATCGATGATAAAACCAACCTCCAGGTTATCCTGCCAAGAAAGGCTGTCATCGAACTCAGTCGACTGCTTGGTGACAACGACAATGACATCAAAGTTGAACTCAGCAACAGCTACATCAAGGTTCTTTTTGAGAAGACGGTTTTTACCTCAAAACTGATCGATGGAAGATTTCCTGAGTATCAGCGTGTCATGCCAACAGGATCAGACAAAGAAGTCGAAGCCGAAAAGAGTTCAATCAAGCAATCCCTCACAAGAGCATCCATACTTTCAAATGAAAAGTACCGTGGCATAAGATTTCATCTTTCAAACAATCTACTTGAACTACAAGCGCACAACCCAGAGCAAGAGGAATCCGAGGAAGAGCTGGAAGTAAACTATCAGGGAGATGAACTCAAAATTGGTTTCAATGTGGGCTACATCCTCGACGCTATATCCGCGATAAAAGAGGATACGATTATCATTGAATTGAAAGACACCAACAGCAGTGCCCTGATTTATGGCAAGGACAACAAAGACAGTAAATACGTTGTCATGCCTATGAGAATCTAGAAACGGCAAAACGTACAACTCTAAACACATTGCATCTGCAAAGACTCAAGATACAAAATCTCCGCAATATCTCAAACGCGGAGATTTTTCCATCAGACAACCTCAACATCATTACCGGTGCAAATGGCGCCGGTAAAACCACACTTCTAGAATCAATTTATCTATTGGCTCGGACCAGGTCTTTCAGACAGAGTCAAAATAGAACACTCATTAAGTCAGGTGAAGAGGCACTGACAATATTTTCAGAGTTACAGAGTGAAGCAGGAACTAAGTACAGGATAGGTCTCAGTAAGAAAAAAGAGGGCACCACAGTACACAAAGACAGAAAAAAAATAACAAAACTCTCTGAATTGGCAAAATCTCTCCCTCTTACCATTATCACTCCCAACATCCAGCGAATCGTAGAAGAGGGGCCAGTACACAGAAGAAAACTTCTGAATTGGGGAATGTTCCACGTGGAACCTTTTTATGCTCAGCTGGCTCAGCGATATAATCAGACTATCTCGCAGAGAAACCGTGCACTCTCTGGAAACCGGGACGATTTGAAAGTTTGGACAAGACAGTTGGTTGAATTGGGTGATCAGTTAAACCAACTTCAAAAAAACTATCTCGAAGATTGGAATCAGGCGCTCACGGAGTTATCGGCTACCCAGGATAGTGGATACCGATGCAGACTCGAACTCTACAGTGGGTGGAGAAAAGGAACCAGTTTTGAAGAAGCTTTGGATGAACTGACCCGGACAGACCGTGAGAGGGGATTCACTTCAGCAGGACCCCACCGACTGGACGTTAAGATTTACGTGGATCAAAGGGGTGTAAAAAACTACTTCTCCAGGGGGCAGAACAAACTGCTGGCCTTAAATCTCATGCTTGCTCAGACAATGTTGTTACAGATAAAAAAGGAAGAGAAACCGATCTTGCTGGTAGACGATTTACAATCAGAACTTGATCAAGACCGGTGCTTACAGATTCTGCAAACCATCTCAGACTTAAAGATTCAAACCTTCATAACAGATCTGACAAAAAGTATTGGTGACTCCATCGAAGAGGATAAATATAAAATGTTCCACGTGGAACATGGCCAGTTTGCAGAGATTTAAATCGGTCGTATATCGGGTGAAAGTGTAGGTATAATAGGCCCTTTTAACCAATATAGGTTTTCTCCACGGAAAAATTAATGAGTTACGATTCCTCGAATATCAAAGTATTGAAGGGTCTTGATGCTGTCAGAAAGCGTCCGGGTATGTACATCGGTGATACGGATGATGGTACAGGGCTTCATCATATGGTTTTCGAGGTGGTGGATAACTCCATTGACGAGGCACTCGCAGGTTACTGTAATGAGATCAAAGTGACCATACACTCTGATCAGAGTATTACGGTGAGTGATAACGGTCGAGGCATTCCGGTTGATGAGCATCCGGAGGAGAAAAGATCCGCTGCAGAAGTGATCATGACTGTGCTTCATGCAGGTGGTAAATTCGATGACAACTCCTACAAAGTCTCAGGTGGTTTGCACGGTGTCGGTGTTTCTGTGGTCAATGCCCTATCTGAAGAGCTCAAACTCAAAATCAGAAGGCAGGGGAAGGTTTGGGAGCAGACTTATAAACATGGTGTACCTGTCTCAGATCTTGCCTCAGTTGGTGATACTCAAAAGAGTGGTACCAGCGTAACGTTCATGCCGAGCAGCGAAACTTTCAGTAATATCGAATTTCATTACGATATTTTGGCAAAAAGATTAAGAGAGCTCTCATTTCTGAACTCTGGAATCAAGATTGTCTTGAAGGAAGAGTCTACAGGGAGAGAGGATATCTTTGAGTATGTTGGCGGAATACTTGCCTTCGTCGAGCACCTGAATCGCAACAAATCACCACTGCATGAGAGAGTGTTTAGCTTTACTGATGAGCGCAATGACATTGCAGTGGAGATTGCCATGCAGTGGAATGAGTCCTATCAGGAGAGTATTTTCTGCTATACCAACAACATCCCTCAACGGGATGGGGGTACCCACCTTGCTGGTTTTCGTGCTGGACTGACCCGCACTCTGAATCAATATATCGACCAATCAGGCTTATCAAAAAAGCAGAAGGTTAATACATCCGGGGATGATGCCCGGGAGGGTCTTACCGCTGTATTGTCCGTCAAGGTTCCGGATCCCAAGTTCTCCTCTCAGACTAAAGACAAACTGGTCTCTTCTGAGGTGAAAGGGATTGTCGAGAATCTCTTGACCGAAAACTTGAACTCTTTCCTGCTTGAGAATCCTGGGGATGCCAAGAATATTGCGGGTAAAATGATTGAGGCGGCAAGAGCCAGGGAAGCGGCACGCAAGGCGAGGGAGATGACCCGTCGTAAAGGTGCGCTGGATATCGCCGGCCTACCCGGGAAACTGGCCGACTGTCAGGAGAAAGATCCTGCACTCTCCGAACTCTACCTGGTGGAGGGTGACTCAGCCGGGGGCTCTGCCAAGCAGGGTAGGGATCGAAAGTTTCAGGCGATATTGCCGCTGAAGGGTAAGATTCTCAATGTTGAGAAGGCACGCTTCGACAAGATGCTATCCTCTGCGGAAGTCGGAACTCTGATTACTGCATTGGGCTGTGGTATCGGTCGGGAGGAGTTCAATCCGGACAAATTGAGATACCACCGCATTATCATCATGACCGATGCCGATGTGGATGGTGCACACATCAGAACCCTACTGCTGACTTTCTTCTACCGCCAGATGCCGGAGTTGATCGACCGGGGTCATGTCTATATTGCCCAACCGCCACTCTATAAAGTGAAGAAGGGTAAACAGGAGCAGTATCTGAAGGATGACCAGGATCTGAATAACTACTTCCTGCAAACCGCCCTGGATAATGCAGCGCTGATTGTCACATCAGGGGCACCACCGCTCGCCGGTGAAAGTCTTGAGACCATGGCCAGATCATTCCTTGCGGTGATGGCCAGTATCGGTCGCCTTTCGCTTCGTTACGATGGAGATCTGTTGGAAAAGCTGATCTATATGCCGAAGCTGGATGAGCAGATGATCGAGAACAAAAGTGGGATCGAGGCCTGGATTAATGAGCTTGAATCGAGATTGAATACGGATCTGGGTATTTCTGAGTCCTGCTTATTGGAGCTGCTGGATGAGAACAATGGTGAGGATGCCGGACTGTTGTTAACCAGAAAAGTGCATGGTATCGGTACTGAAAAAGTGATTCCCTTCGACTTTTTTAACAGCGTTGAATATAGAAAGATCATTGAGTTGGGCAGTCAGCTCAGCGGTCTGTTGAGTGACGATGCTGTGATCAAAAGAGGTGAAAAGGAGCAACCGGTCAGCAGCTTCAAACAGGCTCTGGATTGGTTGATGGATGACGCCAAGCGCGGACAGCATGTACAGCGCTACAAAGGTCTGGGTGAAATGAATCCGGAACAGCTGTGGGAGACCACCATGAATGCAGACAGCCGGCGTCTGCTACAGGTCAGTATTGAGGATGCGGTGGCTGCAGATCAGATCTTTGCAACCCTCATGGGTGATCAGGTCGAACCCCGTCGTGACTTCATCGAGACCCATGCACTGACCGTTGAAAACCTTGATGTGTAGTCCTAATATTAGCAGCGTAAGTGAGTATTCACTTACGCTGTAACGATAGGTTTTAAAGAAGGTTAACTTCTTTCATTAGGTAAACCGTCGACAGTGGATTCGATCCACTCTTCAGCCTCCTTATTGATTTCGGAGGATGACTTACCCGCGGTCTCAATGAGCGGACCGATCACGACATCGATCACCCCTGGGTATTTGCGCAGATCCCGTCGGCGCCAGAAAACCCCGGCATTGTGTGCTACCGGAAGAACCGGATAACCTGATTTCTCAGCCAGAATTGCACCGCCGATTCCGTAGCGTTTACGGCTGCCTGGAGCAACCCGGGTGCCCTCAGGAAAGACGAATACGTGGTTGCCTGATTTGAGTCGTTCAATACCCTGTTCAATAATCTGTTCCACGGCTTTGCGACCGGACTTGCGGTCGATGGCGATGGGGCGGAAGTAGATCATGATCCAGCCAAAGAATGGTACGAACAGTAACTCCCGCTTCAAAACCCAGGATTTGGCGCCGGGTATGACACTGATCAGGGCAATGGTCTCCCAGGCCGATTGATGCTTGGCGAAGATGATGCAGTTGTTTTCCGGCAGATGCTCCATACCTGTGACCCGATAGGTCAGGCCACAAAAGAATTTCAGAGCCCAGAGATTGAGACGGCTCCAACTGGTATCGAAAAAATGAACATATTTTCGTGGTAGCGCCCAGGCGACCAGACTGCCAACGGTGGCAATGACGATGGTGGTCATCACCAGAAATGTGAAATAGAGAATCGATCTAAGCAGGATCATTGGGGGTCCATCTCATTGATGAGTTGTTGGGCGTAGCTGTTTAGGTTTTCGTAGATTGGTGTTTGTGCCAGCTTACCTGAAAGTTGTTTGATGGTTTTCTCGCCATTGCCACTGCGTACCAGAATGGGTTGGGCACCGATTTTGGCTGCGGCCTGCAGATCCCTCAGAGAATCACCGACGATCGGTACATCATTCAAAGTGGTTTGGCTGCGCTTCGCGATCGTCTCATAGAGGCCGGTGCCTGGTTTGCGGCAGTTACACCCCTCATCCGGTCCGTGGGGGCAGAAAACGATAGCCTCGATATGTCCACCAACCTGTTGCACCGCATCGACCATTTTCTCGTGAATCCGATTCAATGTCTCTATATCGAACAGACCTCGAGCCAGACCTGACTGATTGGTTGCGACAAACACCCGGTATCCGGCGCGGCTCAGTCTGGCGATGGCATCGAGGCTGCCGTCGATCGGCTGCCATTCGTCCGGATGTTTGATGTAAGCGTCGGAATCGTGATTGATCACCCCATCCCTGTCGAGAATTATTAGTTTCATGTAGTAAGTGCTTACTATCAGTCTACATCTTTAAATTCCGAGACACGTACTCGTCCATTGATCATTCGTGAATTCCTTTTGTCGAGCTTCGCCATCTTCTCCCAGAATGCCTTGTTGAGGTCAAAATTCTGGGCAATGGCAGTTCCCATCACCAAGATCAACAGATCGGCTACCTCTTCTGCCAGGTCGCTTTTCGCTTTCCCCTTGGTGACACAGGCGGAGATCTCCCCCAGCTCTTCAGCCATCAGCGCTACCCGGTAGTTCATCTCTTCACCACCGGTTTCACGAAATCGATGTTTGTCGTGAAATGCCTGTACCGCTGCCAACATCTGCTGGTAGGAGTCCTCATTCATGACTGGTTTTCCTGTACCTGCAGACGGGTGATGTCTGCCACAGAGAGAAACAGTCTTTCCAGTTGGGAGAGTAGCGACAATCGGTTGGTTCGGATCTTCTGGTCATCGGTCATGACCATCACCTGATCGAAGAAGCTGTCCACCGGTTCTCTCAACCCCGCCAGAATCTGCAGACCTTTGGCATACTCACCTTTATCGAAAAGCGGTTGGGCCAAGGGTGCCAGCTCGTCCATCTTTTGAGCGAGTTGATGCTCGGCCTGATCCTCATAGAGGGCCGGATCCGCTTTTTCCGCCAGTGGGTCGCTGCTCTTTTTCAGAATGTTGCGAATCCGCTTGTTTGCCGCTGACAGACTTTCCGCCTCCGGCAATTTGCTGAATGCCTCGATGGCCCACACCCGTTGATCGAAATCGGCCAGGGTCTTGGGCGCCACATCGGCAACGGATTGAAACAGATCCACGCTGATACCCAGCTCACTGTAGATGCCCTTGAGACGCTCCAGCATAAACTGATAAACGGACGCGGCTACCTTCTCCTCGGTTAGTTTGTTGCCTAATGAATCTACGATTGACTCGAGTAACGCTGGAAGGTCCAAGGTAAGTGAGTGCTCACGTATGATACGCAATGCGCCGAGTGCGGCACGTCGCAGGGCAAATGGATCCTTGTCACCGGTAGGCTTCTGGCCGATGCCAAAGATACCCACCAGGGTATCCAGTTTTTCGGCTAATGAGACGGCAATGCCGGTTGCTGTCTGCGGCAGTTGATCACCGGAAAATCTCGGCATGTAGAACTCGTCCAGCGCCTGAGCCAGCTCATCCGGTTCCCCATCACGCTGAGCCTGATATCGACCCATGATGCCCTGCATCTCGGGGAATTCGTAGACCATGTTGGTCATCAGATCGCAGCGGCTCAGCAGTCCGGCACGATAGGCCAGCTCGCTGTCTCCACCACTTTCCTCAGCAATACGTTGTGCCAGTTCGGCAACCCGCTGGGATTTATCGTACATGCTGCCCAGCTGATTCTGAAAGACCACATGTTTGAGAGATTCCTGATGTTCTGCAAGCGGTTTTTTACCATCCTGCTCCCAGAAAAACATGGCATCCGCCAGGCGCGGTCTGATTACCCTTTCGTTACCCTCTCGGATCAGTTCCGGTTGTGGGCTGTCGATATTGGCGATGGTGATGAAATGGTTCATCAGCTGGCCATCAGTGGTAAACAGTGGAAAGTATTTCTGGTTGCCTTTCATGGTGGCGACCAGGGCTTCCTGAGGCACCGCTAGAAACCGCTCTTCGAAGCTGGCGGTAATCGGCAGTGGCCACTCATTGAGTGCCGTGACCTCATCAAGAAGACCGGAATCCAGATCGGCCACACCACCAAGCTCGGAGGCGCTCTGTTGAACGGATTCCGAGATTTTTTGTTTACGTTTTTCGAAATCCGCGATCACATAGCCCAGGTCTTCCAGAACTGAGGCGTAGTCCTGAGGGTTGTAGATGGTGATCGCATTGGGATGATGAAAGCGATGACCATAGGTCAAACGGTCAGCGTCCGCATCGAGCAGCGTACAGGGTACCACCTGATCGCCGAGTAGAAACAGCAGCCAATGAACCGGACGTACAAACTGGGCATCTGAATCACCCCAGCGCATGCGCTTAGGGATAGGCAGTTTGTTGAGTGCCTGGCTTGCGATCTCCGGAAGCAGTTCTTCTGCAGGTTTGCCTTTTGAATGCACACGGTAGCTCAGCCACTCCCCTTTGTCGGTCTTTTGTCGTTGCAACTGATCGACGGTGGTCTGACAGGAGCGGGCGAAACCCTCGGCGGCTTTGGTGGGATTGCCCGAATCGTCAAATGCAGCCTGAACAGCGGGTCCGCGACGTTCCATCTCACTGTCGGGTTGTCGAACATCGCAATCCCTGACCAGCAGTGCCAGACGACGGGGTGTGGCGAACGGTTCAACCTCACCGTGGTTCAGATTGGCCTGTTTGAGTCCGGCAACGAACGATTCGGTTAAAGATTGACTGAGTCGATTAAGGGCCTTGGGTGGTAGCTCCTCGGTACCCAGTTCAAATAACAGGTCTGCTTGATCAGCCATTGGCAGCCTCCTTTGATGACTCGAGCATGGGAAATCCGAGACGCTCTCTGGCGTCGTAGTAGGCTTGTGCCACATCGCGCGCCAGGCCTCTTACTCGAAGGATGTAGCGCTGTCTTTCTGTGACTGATATGGCATGGCGGGCATCGAGCAGGTTAAATGTGTGTGATGCCTGAAGTACCTGTTCATAGGCTGGTAGGGGCAGACCCAGTTCTATCAGTTTGCGCGACTCTTTTTCGCACTGATCGAACTGGCCGAATAGGTAATCCACATCCGCATGTTCAAAATTGTAGGCGGACTGCTCAACCTCATTCTGGTGGAACACATCGCCATAGGTCACGATACCTTGAGGTCCCTCTGTCCAGACCAGGTCATAGATGCTCTCCACACCCTGCAGATACATGGCGATCCGTTCCAGGCCATAGGTAATCTCACCGGTCACCGGGCGGCAGTCGAGGCCGCCCACCTGTTGGAAGTAGGTAAACTGGGTTACTTCCATACCATTGAGCCATACCTCCCAGCCCAGTCCCCAGGCACCCAATGTGGGGGATTCCCAATTGTCCTCGACAAAACGTATGTCATGAAGACTCAGATCCAGACCGAGCATCTGCAGTGAACCCAGATAGAGCTCCTGAATATTCTTGGGAGAAGGTTTCATCACCACCTGGTACTGGTAGTAGTGCTGTAACCGGTTGGGATTGTCTCCGTAACGTCCATCTGTGGGTCTGCGGGAAGGCTGAACATAGGCCGCATTCCAGGGTTCCGGTCCGATGGAACGGAGAAAGGTTGCGGTATGGAAGGTACCGGCACCCATCTCCATATCATAGGGTTGAAGCACGATGCATCCCTGGTCTGCCCAATAGTCTTGTAGTGCGAAAATCAGATCCTGAAAAGTCTGGATGTTTCGCTGTTTCGGTTCTGCCGCTTGATTCACAACGAGGCCCCGTTGATGTGGATGAAAACCGCGTAAGTATAACGATGCCGCCTGCCGATGGCTAACTTGGCAGCAGTCCGCATGCGTCAGAATGGAGATTTGGGGAAAATTGATTGGATCAGTCGTCGAATGGCGCGGTTCGAGGGTTCGAAATTTACCCGGATTCCGCCGGGAAAACCGGCGGAATCGGGATTTTTGATGCGATTACGCCTACAGGGAGAGCGCCCCTTTCATCATTGACATGATGTTTTCACCTCCCGCGGATTGAAGGTATTGGAGAACGATCGGCACAAATTGACCAACCATGTTCGAATCCATGCCCAGGTTTCCGAAAGTGGAGGCCAGGCTGGCCAGGTTGCCGGCCGAGCTGTCACCGCCCAGCATCGAGGCGACGGCAGTCACGGCGCCGGATTCCTTACTTGAGGTTTGAGCGCTGGCCATCATCTTGTCGATGCCGGGCACCACGGAGGCGATCTGTGAAAAATCCTCTGCGGAGAGGTTGTTTTGCGCCATCTGAAACAGCGATCCAGCGCCGCCTGATGCCTGCTCACTGCTGACACCAAGCTGACTGGTCAGTGCATCGAGCAATCCATTGGCAAAAACCGAAGCGGTGGAAAACAGCAGAGTGAGGGCTAATAGCGTGTGGGTAAGAGTCTTCATAGATCCATCCTTATTAGGTATCGATTTGGTCGGACCATTATATTCCCATCCTACTGGGTATAGATCCCATGTTTTGTAAAAGGATGTTGCAAACTTCTTAAGATCTAGCAATTACAATCAATGAATTGACTACCAACGCTTGTTCATCAAGCCTAAACAACCAGGTTTCGGGTATAATTCACCCTTTTTAGAATCGACAAGTTCTCATGAGCGGACAAAGAAAGGCAGTTGCACTGATCTCCGGTGGTCTCGACTCGCTGCTGGCGGCCCGGGTGATCCAGGACCAGGGCATTCATGTGGAAGGCATCAACTTCTTCACCGGTTTCTGTGTTGAAGGGCATACCCATGCCATTCGCAAACGGGACCAGAAAAAAGAGAAACGAAACAATGCCCTCTGGGTGGCGGAACAACTCGGCATGAAGCTGCACATCGAGGATATCGTCGATGAGTACAAGCAGGTCCTGACAAACCCGAAGCATGGCTATGGTGCGAATCTGAATCCCTGTCTCGATTGCAAAGTTTTCATGGTGCGCAAGGCACACGAATGGATCGAGCGGAAAGGCTTCGACTTCATCATTACCGGTGAGGTGATCGGTCAGCGCCCGATGTCTCAACGCAAGGAGACGATGCCGATCGTTGCCGATGAATCGGGTGCCAGTGATCTGCTGCTGCGACCACTGTGTGCGAAGAATCTGCCGGAGACGCTGCCGGAGAGAGAGGGCTGGGTGGATCGGCAACAGCTGTTCGATTTCTCCGGCCGCAGTCGTAAGCCGCAAATGGCTCTGGCGGCCAGTCTGGGCCTCGAGGATTATGCCCAACCGGCCGGTGGTTGCTGCTTTCTGACCGATGAGCAGTATGCGGTGAAGTTGAAGGATCTGTGGCAGGCCCGGGGCAGCCGTGATTATGAGATGGACGATATCATGCTGCTCAAGGTGGGTCGCCACCTGAGACCCAGTAAGGCCTATAAGGTGATCATTGCCCGTGAAGAGGGTGAGTCGAATTTTCTGCAGGGGTATCGAAAGGGCTTTCCGCATATCAAGACGGTCAGTCATGGAGGACCGCTGGCGTTGATCGATGGCGAAGTGACCGATCAGGATGTGCAACTGATCGGCAGACTGGTGGCCCGTTACAGCCAGGGCCGTAATGCGGATGAGGTGGTGCTGGCCTATACCGACCTCGCCGGGGAGACCCGTGAGTTACGGGTCGATCCCATGAAGCCCCATGAGATCCCGAAAGATTGGCTGATATGAAGCGACACCGGATCGACTGTCGCCGGCTGCTCTGTCCAATGCCGGTGATCAAAGTGCAGAATGCCATTGAGGATCTGCCGGCGGGTACCCTGGTGGAAGCGATCTGCACCGATCCGGGAGCGTTGAATGATATTCCTGCCTGGAGCAGAATTAATGGCCATCGACTGGTGGAAACCAGAACCGATGACGGGGAGTATATCGTGGTTGTGGAAGTCGTGAGCGAGTAGAGCATGAATCGGGATCATCGCTATGAAGTCAGCCGAAAAGCGGCAATCGTAGGTGCGATCACCAACAGTGTGCTGGCGGTATTGAAGATCGTATTCGGCTGGTTGGGACACTCCCAGTCGCTGATCGCTGATGGCATCCACTCCCTCTCGGATCTGCTCACCGACGCACTGGTGATTTTTGCTGCCCGTCACGCCAATGAGGCGCCGGATGAGGAGCATCCCTACGGACACGGGCGATTCGAAACCGTTGGCACACTGGTGCTTGGGGGGTTTCTAATCACGGTTGGTGCCGGCATCATCTGGGATGCGGTTGAACGGCTCTTCTCGCCGGAAGATCTGTTGCAGCCGGAGATGTTGACCCTCTTTGTGGCGGCCTTCTCCATCCTCGCCAATGAGGCGCTGTTTTTCTATACCCGCCATCTGGCCAACCTGATCAACTCCGATCTGTTGAAGGCCAATGCCTGGCACCATCGCAGTGACTCCGTCTCATCGATCGTGGTGCTGGTCGGTATTGGCGGCACCATTCTCGGGCTTCCCTACCTGGATGCCATCGCCGCGGTTCTGGTCGGCCTGATGGTGGTGAAGATCGGATGGGAACTGGGTTGGCAGGCGATCCACGAATTGGCGGATGCGGGGCTTGAACAGGAGTCTCTGGCTGAGATCCGTGAGGTGATTGCCAGTGTTTCCGGGGTCAACAACGTGCATATGCTGAGAACCCGAAAACTGGCAGGTCATGCCTTGGCCGATGTTCATGTGCAGGTCGACCCCTGGTTGAGTGTATCCGAGGGCCACAGAATTGCCGAGGTGGTTCAGTTTGGTCTGATCGATCGGGTCGATCTGTTGGAGGATGTCACGGTGCACATCGATCCTGAAGATGATGAGGCTGGGCCATCCTGCGCCAACCTGCCACTGCGGGAAGAGGCGGAAAAACTGCTGCAGGATCACTGGTCGGGTATGGATTGCTTCGATCAGCGCAAGCGTGTGGTGCTGCATTATCTGTCGGGCCGGATCGATATCGACCTCTATCTGCCACCCCACTGTTTCGAGTCGAGTGATAAAGCCGATCAGCTGACCCAGCGCTATCAGCAGGCACTATCCGGTTCAGAAGTGTTTAGAACTGTGCAGGTCTGGTTTGGTTAGCACTAAATTGGGGCGAACCGGCACGTTTGCGCACCATTTTTGTGCACAATGCAGCGTGTACAAGGACCCAAAGCAAGACTGTTCATGGAAATTCGCTCTGTTATAGGCGCTTGAAACTCACGGCATGATGCGTATCGCCGAGCTTCTGGTATAGTTGCCAGGCCGCGAAAATAAAGATTTGCTGACACAGATCGGCATTGCATAAACCCAAGACCCTGGAGAATAAGATGGCCTCTAAAGCCTTTAAGATGATCAAAGACAATGATGTGAAATTTGTTGATCTGCGGTTTACCGATACCCACGGTAAGGAGCAGCACGTCACCTTGCCCATTAGTGAGATAAATGAAGAGTTTTTCACTGATGGCAAGATGTTCGATGGTTCTTCCATCGCCGGCTGGAAAGGTATCAATGAGTCAGACATGATTCTGATGCCGGAAGATGCCACTTCTGTGATGGATCCGTTCGCCGACGAAAACACCATGAATGTGCGCTGCGATATCCTTGAGCCATCTACCATGCAGGGTTATGAGCGTGATCCCCGGTCCGTGGCCAAGCGGGCTGAAGCCTATCTTGCATCGACCGGTATTGCCGATACCGCTTACTTCGGACCTGAGCCTGAGTTTTTCGTCCTCGACGATGTTCGCTGGCGCGTCGATATGAGCGGTTCCATGGTGAAAATCGATTCTGAAGAGGCGGAGTGGAACTCGGAGCGGGTCTATGAAGATGGCAACATCGGCCACCGCCCCGGGGTGAAAGGCGGTTACTTTCCGGTTCCTCCGGTGGATTCTCTGCACGATCTGCGCGGCGCCATGTGTCTGGCCATGGAGGAGATGGGTGTACCGGTCGAGGTTCACCATCACGAGGTCGCGACTGCCGGTCAATGTGAAATCGGCACCCGTTTCAGTACTCTGGTCGAGCGTGCAGACTGGGTTCAGATCCAGAAATACTGCACCTGGAATGTTGCCCATGCCTATGGCAAAACCGCCACTTTCATGCCCAAGCCGATCGTTGGCGACAACGGTTCCGGTATGCACGTGCATCAGTCCCTGGCCAAGGGTGGAGAGAACGTTTTCGCCGGTGATCAGTATGGCGGTCTGTCTGAAACCGCACTCTATTATATTGGCGGCATCATCAAACATGCCCGTGCACTGAACGCCTTCACCAACGCTTCCACCAACTCCTACAAGCGTCTGGTACCGGGCTTTGAAGCTCCGGTTATGCTCGCCTACTCCGCGCGTAACCGTTCCGCTTCGATCCGTATTCCATGGGTCTCCAGTCCAAAGGGGCGTCGTGTCGAAGTTCGTTTCCCTGATCCCACCGCCAACCCCTATCTGGCCTTCTCTGCCATGATGATGGCCGGACTTGACGGAATTCAGAACAAAATCCACCCGGGCGATGCCATGGACAAGGATCTTTATGATCTGCCGGCTGAAGAGGCGGCCAGTATCCCGACCGTATGTCACAGTCTGGATATGGCGCTGGAAGCACTGGATGCGGATCGGGACTTTCTGACAGCCGGTGGTGTTTTCACAGACGATCTGATCGATGGTTATATCGAGCTGAAGATGCAAGATGTCACCACCATGCGGATGACCACCCATCCGGTTGAGTTCGATCTTTACTACAGCCTCTGATCAAGCCATCTGACTGAACTCTTCAGTCAGCGGATTAGAAACACCTTCCAAATAGCTGGAAGGTGTTTTTTTATTTGCGAACTCCGTCGCTTGTTAGTTATCTGTGGAGTGACTATGCTTGGCACATGCGTATTCTGATCCTGCTTCTTCTGCTATTCGTTGTTTTGCCACTGCACGCCAGGGACGTCTATAAATGGATTACCCCGGAAGGTGAGGTTGTCTACTCCGAAAACTATCAGCCGGGCGCGGATACAATCCGCGTACAGGATGCGAAGAGAAAGACATCCTTGAAAGTCGATGAACTCGACAAGCAAGCGGATGCCGCTGCCACAGGTGACTATCTGCAGTTCGATATCGTGCAGCCATCCAACGATGAGACGATTCGCAGCAATGAGAATTCCGTCTCTGTCGGTCTCTCCATCTCTCCACGACTTTATGACGGCCATGCCATCCATCTCTATGTGGATGGTAAAAAGCTCGACTCGGAGATCAAAACCACCCAATTGGTTCTGCAGCAACTCAGTCGCGGTACCCATACCATCAAGGCCGAGATCGTCGATGCTGAGGGCGAGATGGTAAAACAGAGTGGTTCAACCACCTTCCATCTGCGCCAAGACGCCGTCAATTGATAGCCGCTTCCGATACCCTCTGAATCCCTTGATTTCCCCCGGCAAGCTAAAAAACAGCCGGTTTACTGCCCGTAAGCGCTCTATCCGAAATGATCCATGCACTATAATGGTGCATATTGGTTTGCTTTTTTCTTAACCTGTCTTGACGACCAGGTCGCAGCAAATCGGATTCACTGGCTGCAGTTTCGTACGGACCCCGGTTGCCCTGGATTCTGCCATGATTAGCCCGCAGCAGCGGCAGATGAAAGTGGATTTGGTCGTTGTTGCATTCGTTGGTGTAGTTTTTGCTAGTTGAATAGCCATGAATCCTCAACCCATTAAACCCTCCATGGAACGGCGCGTGCTCGAAAACCTGAGTACCGCCATTCTGCTGTTTGATCGTGAGTTCAATCTGCTGTTCATCAATTCAGCTGCGGAAATGCTGTTTGGTGTGAGTGCGCGGAAGATGGTTGGCCACCATGCGGCTGAGCTGATCTACTGCTCCAATGGCATTGTTAGAAATAATCTGAACCGCTCTCTGGAAACCGGGCAACCCTTCACCGAGAGAGAGCATCAGCTGGCGTTGCAGGAGGGTCGCGAGATCACGGTGGACTGCACGGTGATTCCGCTACGATCCGGTCAGTACGTGAGTGAGTTTCTGGTGGAGATTCAGCAGGTGGACCGGCAACTGCGTATCACCCGGGAAGAGCAGATCCTATCGCGCAATCAGGCCAGTCGCGCGCTGGTTAAGGGGTTGGCCCATGAGATCAAAAATCCATTAGGTGGCCTACGTGGCGCAGCGCAACTGCTGGAGCGTGAACTGCCCGATCAATCCCTGACCGAATACACCCAGATCATCATCGAAGAGGCGGATCGACTGCAGAATCTGGTCGATACCATGCTGGGACCAAACCGGATCCCGGAGTTGAAAGCGGTCAATATTCACCAGGTCATGGAGCGGGTTTGCAGTCTGGTGCAGGCTGAGACCGGACCGAATCTGAATGTGATCAAGAATTATGATCCGAGTATTCCCGATCTCACCGGAGATATGGATCAGCTGATTCAGGCATTTCTCAATATCGTCCGCAATGGGGTCAGAGCGGCCGGCTCCCATGGCGTGGTGGGTATCACCAGTCGGGTATTGCGCCAGTTCACCATTGGCAACATACGCCACCGCCTGGTGATCTCGATCGAGATCTGTGACAACGGACCGGGGATTCCACCAGAGCTGCAGGAGCGGGTCTTTTTCCCGCTGGTCTCCGGCAGCAACGGCATGGGCCTCGGTCTTTCCATATCCCAGACCCTGATCAATCGACATCAGGGTTTGATCGAATTTACCAGTAAGCCTGGTGAAACCGTATTTAGAGTATTACTTCCTTTGGAGCAGGTAGATGGATAGAGCATGCCGCGTATGGGTGATAGATGATGATCGCTCGATTCGATGGGTTTTGGAAAAAACCCTGGAAAAGGCGGAGATGGAGGTTACCAGTTTTGAGAGCGCCGACAGCGTGCTCAGTTCACTGGATAAAGGCCAGCCCGATGTGGTTGTGTCGGATATCCGTATGCCGGGCATGGATGGTCTGGAGCTGCTGGAGTTGCTGCATGCCCGCTATCCCGCCCTGCCGGTAATCATCATGACCGCCCATTCGGATCTGGATAGTGCGGTCTCCGCCTATCATGGCGGGGCCTTTGAATACCTGCCTAAGCCCTTCGATGTGGATGAGGCCGTGCAGCAGATACGTCGAGCCTGCCGTCAACAGTTGACGGTGGAAGAGCCGACGAAAATCGATACCAGCGACGGGGGTAAAGAGATCATCGGTGAAGCGCCTGCGATGCAGGAGGTGTTTCGGGCGATCGGCCGTCTGGCCCGTTCCAACATCACGGTTTTGATCAATGGTGAATCGGGTACCGGTAAAGAACTGGTTGCCCACGCGCTGCATCGGCACAGCAGCCGTGCCGAAGGACCGTTTATCGCGCTTAATATGGCAGCGATTCCTAAGGACCTGATGGAGTCGGAGCTGTTTGGACATGAACGCGGCGCCTTTACCGGTGCCCAGACCCGACGGGTCGGACGGTTTGAACAGGCGGATACCGGCACCCTGTTTCTGGATGAGATCGGCGACATGCCGGCCGAGTTACAGACCAGACTGCTACGGGTACTGGCCGACGGTGAGTTCTACCGGGTTGGTGGACATGAACCGGTCAAGGTCGATGTAAGGATCATTGCGGCAACCCACCAGCATCTGGAGGGACTGGTCAAGGAGGGGGCGTTTCGCGAAGATCTGTTCCATCGGCTGAATGTAATCCGTATCCATCTGCCCTCGTTGCGTCAGCGCCGTGAGGACATACCGTTGCTTCTGAACTATTTTCTCAAGACCGCCGCAGAAGAGTTGGCGGTGGATTACAAGGTCCTGCTACCGGAGGCGGAAAGCTATCTCAGTCAGCTGGAGTGGCCTGGTAACGTAAGACAGCTGGAAAATACCGCCCGCTGGTTGACCGTTATGGCGTCCGGGCAAGAGATCCATATCGAAGATCTGCCGACTGAGCTGAAAGAGTCCGTTACCAGCACATCACCCCAGGATGATTGGCGTCAGCTGCTGAGAGGCTGGGTGAAACGGCGTCTTCAGGAAGGGTGTGAAGGTATCCTGAATGAAGCGGAACCCGATTTTGAAACCGTGATGATCGAGACTGCCCTTGAGCATACCGCCGGTAAACGACAGGATGCAGCGAGACTGCTGGGGTGGGGGCGCAACACCCTGACCCGAAAAATCAAAGAGCTTGGTATGGAAGAGAGCTGAGCTTGTTTTTGAGTTGTGATCCTCTACCTCACCGGGCTGGGGTGACAGATCCATCCCCAGAAAATTCCGGGTATCAGACTTTTGTCCGTAGCGTGTACTGGGGTTAAGATGCTGCATCCGAAGCAGCCCACTTGGGTTCTGCTCTCAAGTTTCAAAAGCGTAGGTGTAGCATGGATTCCAGTACAATCAATTTGCCGAACAGCGAAATCGAGTCCGTTAAAATCGAAGACGGCAGACTGACCATCTCTTTTTCGCGGGTGATCATCATCAAGACCATGAGCGGTTCATCGGAACGCACCCGCTGGTATCAGGCCGGTGAGCTCATCTTTGAGGAAGCGGAGCTTGAATCGGCATTACCCGAATGCCCCTGTATCTGCGAAGGGGGGGACGTGGGCGAGAATATCTACACCTACCGGGATATGATTCCGTTGCCTTTGGAGAGCCAGGGTAGAGCAAGATGTGATCTGAAAATCAAAGATCAGGAACCTCTGCAGGCCTGGGCGGGTGGGGTCAAGCTGGTGATGAAGGACAGACCCCGTTATATCGAACATCTGCGGGATTCCGACTAACCACTACGGGATCTACCTGTAACGGCAGACTTGTCCACCGAAGCAAGATGGTGGGCCGCCCGAGTGGTTTCAGGCAGTTTGTAGCGAGTGGTGGCGGCCTGCACATAGCGCAAGGCACTCTGCAGAGAAATCCGATGACCGATTGAGACGTAGATCGGTTTCACCCCTGAACGGCTGCGCAACACCGCACCGATCACCTCATCCCGATCGATCAAAGGGACCCAGCTACCCTTCTTTTCCGGCAATTCGACATGGCGTCCGATGAGGCGGGTCTTTGCAATCCCGATCGAAGGGATATCGGTCAGCAGTCCCAGATGACAAGCCAGGCCAAAGCGTCTCGGATGGGCCAACCCCTGGCCGTCACAAAGCAGTAGATCTGGTGGGCAACTGAGCTTTTCAATGGCCTGCATGATCGCCGGTACTTCACGAAATGAGAGTAGACCCGGTATGTAAGGAAATTGGGTTGGAATCCGTACAATAGCCTGTTCGACGAGTTGCAGGGAGGGAAAATTGAGAATCGCAATGGCTGCACGGGTCACTTTACCGGCCGCCTCGAAGCCCACATCCACTCCCGCGACCCGTTGCGGTTCTGTCAACTGATCAACTCGGATTATCTGGCTTCTGAGCTGATTCTGCAGGGCTATGGCATCCTTTGGAACCAGGTTCCATGGGTGGCTGAGGGCCATCAATTGATAATTTCCGCTTACAAAATATGAAAAATAGCTTAATCTTGAAGTTCAGAGAGCAAGAAAACAACTAATATTGTTTCTATTTACCCGACAACTGAATCTAACCTGACTGGTTGCCGGGTTAATAAATTACTGTATTATGTTTAAGCTTTCTTGAAACTGGACGATACACCAGTATCGATTTCAAGGATGGATCTGCTTCAAGCGGTACAGTTTTAACAGAAAAACTAAAGAATATTATGTCAGTTGAGCTATTCAATAACGGAAGCCACATCTGCGTGGCATTCAGAGACCTGGTTTCTGGTGAAGCCGTACAAGCCAATCAGTTTCTAATCTACGATCATCAACATGCTGCACTCATCGATCCAGGTGGTGAACTGACCTATTCCAGGCTGTTCATGGCGATCAGTGACTACATGAATGTGAAGAAGCTGGATTATGTGGTGGCCTCGCACCAGGATCCCGATATCGTTGCTTCCGTCAACAAATGGCTGGTCGGTACAGACTGTAAGGTCGTGGTGCCTGCCCTGTGGGAGCGCTTCATCCCCCATTTCACCCGCCCTGGTCGTTTGGTTGACCGGGTCGTGGCGATTCCGGATGAGGGTACCAATCTGCAGTTGGGGAATATCCGCCTGATGGCGTTACCGGCCCACTTCCTTCATGCGGAAGGCAATTTCCAGTTTTATGATCCCCTCAGCCGGATTCTCTTCTCCGGGGATTTGGGCGCTAATCTGCCACCGGGCGATCTCAATGCACCGGTGAAAAAGCTCTCTGAGATCATGCCCTATATGGAAGGCTTTCACCGTCGCTATATGAACGCCAACAAGGTCTGCAGACTCTGGGCCAACATGGTCCGTCAACTCGATATCGAGATGATCGTACCCCAGCATGGTCGGGCATTTGTCGGTAAGAAAGTGGTCAACGAGTTCATCTCCTGGGTCGAGAATCTGGAGTGTGGTGTGGATCTGGTGACTCAGGCGAACTATCAGCTGCCCTGATTATCAAGTCGCAGCGAACTGTTTGTCGGCACAGTGCTATAGCGAGTCTCTTTTCAAACTGTAAGCAGTCTGTTTCAGTAAACGGCGTGTCAGTCGCCCTCGTCTGAGGGCAGAATTTCCGGGATCTGGTTAATCGGAATGGGTTTGCTGAAATAGTACCCTTGCAGATATTTACAGCCCAGATGTGTCAGAACTTTCAATTGCTCTTCCGTTTCCACACCTTCGGCAATGACTTCCAGTTCCAATGCCTTACCCATTGAGAGTATGGCATTGACCAGAGAATATTGGCTGCTCGATTTTGGTGAGCCCTGCTCCTCCGACCAGTGAAGTTGACTGATGAAACTGCGATCGATTTTAAGCTGTCCGATCGGCGCGGTATCGATTGTTGCCAGCGAAGAGTAGCCGGTACCGAAATCATCAACTGAAAAAGTGATGTTCAATTCCGATAACTGTTTGAGGGTGTCTGTAGCGACCTTGTTATCCGGCAACAGCAGGGATTCGGTGATCTCAAAAACCAGGCACTTGGGATCGAGCTTGTAACGTTTTATGATCTGCTCCACCTGAGTGTAGAAGTTGGAGGACTCAAGCTGTTTGGCACTGATATTGATGGCATAACGAATCATGGGATCGAACAGTTTTTGTTGTTGCCATGCAATGATCTGCTTTACCACTGTCTCCAAAACCCAATTGCCGAGTTCAACAATCATGTTGGTATCTTCAGCAATGTGGATGAATTTATCCGGAGTCACAATACCGCGATAAGGGTGTTTCCAGCGTAACAGGGCTTCCAGAGCATAGATGTTACCGTCTGTATGCATTTGCGGCTGGTAGTAGAGACTGAATTGCTGCTCTACCAGGGCCACCCGGAGTTCCGCTTCGAGGATCATGCGTTGTCTGGCCATCTCCTGCATGTTGACCTGAAAAAAGCGGGCCAGTGCCCCACCCTCTTTTTTTGCCTGGTACATGGCGGTATCCGCCTGGCGTACTACATCGTTGAGATTGTCTTTTCGCTGAAAGGGAAAGATGCTGATGCCAATGCTCAGGGTAATCTGAAAACTGTGACCGCCCAGAATCATCGGTTCATTTATTGCTTCAACGACATGTTCGGTGAAGCGTTGGGCAATCACGGCCATGATGTTGTTGTCGTGATGCTGTTCGGCAAGCAGGATGACAAATTCATCACCACCCATCCGAAACAGCATATCTTCCTTGCGGGTATGCTGTTGAATGCGGTTGGTGAAATCGATCAACAGTTTGTCGCCGGTGTGGTGGCCAAGAGAATCGTTGATGTTTTTGAAACGATCCAGATCCATAAACAGCAGGGCGCCAAAGGAGTGTTGTCGCTTGGCAAGGGCGAGCGCGTTTTCCAGTCGTTCATAGAGTGAGGCCCGGTTCGGTATACCGGTAAGCAGATCATGAAATGCCTGGTAATGAATTTTCTCTTCAGATTTTTTGATCTCGGTAACGTCACTGATGACGATAAGTATCGTTTCAGACCAGTGCTGGTTGCCGGAATTATTATCGCTATCCAGCCGCCGGCCCTGAATCCTGCCGATGAAGCTGCTTGTATGGGTACCTCTGTCGCCAACTTTGAATCTAACATCGATATGTTTATCTTGAGGCTGTTTGACAAAGGCATTGAAGCGGCTGCGGAATATGTTCTGATCAATCGGCAGCATGAACTCTGCCAAAGCCTTGCCGGTGAGGCTGTATTTTTCCATGCCCAGCATGGAAGCGAGCATCTGGTTGGAACGTATGATCAGGCCACTGTCATCAAGACTGGCATAACCAACCGGGGCTTCGTTATAGAGATCGAGATATTGTTGATGAGTGAACTCCAACTTCGCCTGGGACTGGCGTAACTCTTCGTTCTGCAATTCCAATTCGATCTGATGAACATGCAGATCCTGCAGTAACCTGTCCCGGTCAGCCAGTTTCTTTTCGTAAGTGATGCGCTGACGTCTTTGAGCGATCTGTTCTGCCCTCTCGCGCATATACTCATGATTTGGATGGCCAGGTTTGTTGCTGTTGTCGTTACCCATTGTTGCAGACTGATTCGCTTATTGATCTTTTAGTAATCCTACAAACCAATGTCGTTGGCCGATGACCATTTCCGCTACGGTCAGATGTTGATTGATAATCTCTCCGTCTTGCCGTTTGACCGGGACTTCACGGGTTGTTCCGATAATTTTTGAGTTACCCTCTTTCAGATATCGTTGAATGAAATGGTCATGCTGAGTGGCGAAATCCTCCGGCATGAGGATCGATATGTTTTGATCGATCAGCTCACTCTCATTGTAACCAACCAGATCGGTCAAGGCCTGATTGACTTCCTGAATCTCACCCTGTTCATTGATCAGCACATAGGCGTCGCTAACCTTGAGCAGGGCCTCCATCCTCAGCTCCTGTTCGACCAGCTTGTTTTGCGCCTGTCTCAACCCACTTGTGCTGACAAAGGTGAAGACCACTCCGGAGTAGGTATCTGGTGCAATCTGATAAGGAAAGACACGCATTAAAAACTCTTCGCCGTTCTCCGTATTGATCTTTTCCCTTTCAATCCCTGTTTCATTGATCAGTACCTCTTTGGCCAGTTGTACCAGATCCACATCGAGCAGTCTGTGGGAGAGGTGACTGATCGGCCTGCCGATGTCCTGATCGATGACCCGGAAGAGCTGTGTGGCCTCTGGGGTATAACGGCGTATATCCAGATTCTCATCGAAAAACAGGGTGGCAACACGGGTGTTGCACAGCAGGTTGTCCAGGTCGTTATTCACCTCTGTCAGCTCGGTGATTTTACCCTGGTACTCGGAATTGACCGTGTAGAGTTCTTCGTTGACAGATTGCAACTCTTCATTGGTACTCTGCAACTCCTCATTACTGGCCAGCAACTCTTCATTGGTCGCCTGCAGCTCTTCGTTGGAGGTCTCAAGTTCCTCAACGGTTGCCTGCAGATTCTCCCGGGTAAACTGCAGTTCGTTCTCCAGGTCGATAATACGTTGCTGTGCCTCCTTGCCCACATTATAGGTTTCGGAAGAGGAGGTGGAGGATTGAGTGGAAGTACGAACCTCTTCGATAAATACGGCGACCATCATGACCTGGCGTTTTTTAGTCGGTAGAGGTTTCAGCCGCATATTAACGACCTTATGCTTCTCTGCCAGGTTCAGATTGATGTTGGAATAGATCAGCTCTTCCTTGCTTTTGAAGACTTTTTGCAGACCTGTAGAGAGTGGGATCGCCAGATCCTTGATGACCAGCTTAGAGACATCATTGACCACCTTTCCGGTGGTGAATTGAAGATAGTCTTTGGCGTCACCGGCCACATGCATCAGTTCCAGAGATTCACTGACCACCAGGCAGAATGGCAGATAGTCGCCAGCAACACCTTCCACCAGGCGTTCCAGCAGACGCTCCTCCTCATGCATCCGCGCGGCCATACCTCGCCCTGACATGCGGTTGTTGTTATACCAGCGCTTGGCATCGAAGTTGATCGCCGGTTCCGAAAGCTCCGACTGACGACGTCGGCCTCGGGATTGGTAGATTCGCCATTTGTGATCGACCGGATCGAAGTACTCGCCCATCTCACCGGTGGTTTCACTGCTGCCGAGGAACAGTACGCCTTTCGGATTGAGGGCAAAGTTGAACAGTTCGAGAACCCGTTTTTGCAACACCGGCTGCAGATAGATCAGCAAATTGCGGCAGCTGATCAGATCGATGTTGGTAAAGGGGGGATCCTTGACCAGGTTGTGCTGGGCGAACACCACCATCTCTCTAACCTGACGGCTGATATAGAAACCTTCATCCCGGCGATAGAAGTACTTGGAGAGCATGCCGGGTTCAATATCCGCCACCGCACTCTCGGCAAAGACGCCGGCACTGGCGGCCAGGATCGCTTCCCGGTCCACATCGGTGGCGAAGATCTTCACATCCAATACCAGGCTCTGTTGCTCCATCACCTCGCAACAGAGAATCGCCAGACTGTAGGCCTCTTCACCGGTGGAGCAACCACTGACCCAGATGCGAAGTTTATCCTCTTTCGCCTCTTTGAACAGTTGCGGCAGATATTTGTTGGCGATAGCGTCAAAGGCTTCCGGATCCCTGAAGAAGCTGGTGACACCGATCAGCAGGTCTTTATGCAGACTGTTGAGTTCTACCGGATAGCTTTCGAGAAAGCGTACATAGTCACTCAGATCATGGATCTGATTGACTGCCATACGGCGTTCGATACGACGAATGATGGTGGTGGGTTTGTAGTAGGTGAAATCGATCTTGTTGCTCTCCCTGAGCAGGGCGAAGATTCGCGTCACCCCATCCTCATCGTTGAGCATGGTGCTGGCATACTCATCCTTGGCGGTGAATGGATGCTTCAGATAGGAGAGCAGTTGAGTCGGCATCTCATTGGGGGGCAGGATGTAATCCACCAGCCCGGTGGCGATGGCGCTGCGCGGCATACCGTCAAAAGCGGCGGTCTCCTCCACCTGTACCATCACCATGCCCAGCTCCTCCTTGATGGCCCGGATGCCACTGGTGCCATCGCTGCCGGTGCCGGAGAGCACGATGGCGATCGCCTTGGCGCCCTGGTCCTCTGCCAGTGATCGGAAAAAGATATCGATCGGCAAGTTGATGCCTCGCGCATCCCGATCCTGCTCCGACAGAATGATTCGTCCGTGAAACAGGCGCAGATTCTTGTTTGGTGGAATCAAATAGACCGAATTGGGCTCGACCAGCTCACCATCCTGTGCCCGGTGTACCGGCATCCGGGTCCGTTTTGAGAGCAGTTCCGCCATCAGGCTCTTGTGATCCGGAGAGAGGTGCTGAATCACCACAAAGGAGACCCCGCTGTCCGGTGGCATCACCTTGAAGAAGGCTTCGATTGCTTCCAGCCCTCCTGCTGAGGCACCGACTCCTACGATATGAGTTGGTTTTACCTCGGTTTCCAACTCATCCGGAAGCTCTGGATCACTGCTGTTCTTATCATTCATAACACTATCTGAGGGGGTTGGTTTGGGGTTTAAATCCCAAGCAAATTATACTTATTAAAACAGTTTAATTATTGATATGTAACAATTAAACACGTTTTTTACACTTATCGGGCAGCATCAAATCGTATTCATACAGACCGGACAGGCCGTATAGCTGACATTGAAGCTGTGCTTGCACCAGAGTTGTGCGGCTTCGTCCGGTTCAAGCCATGCTTGATCTGATTCAATACGGTTACAGATGCTGCAACGCCATACGGTCTCGGCATTCCGATCGGTTACAGGATAAATCTGCACCGGTGGCTCCAGAGGTTCGCTGTGCAATTGAGTGTGGGAGACCCGCAGGCCCGCATCGGCCAGTGGCTCGATCTGCATCGACAAATAGCGTTTCTGGTCAGCGGAATCACAACGATCGGGAAGCGCTTTTTTCTGTTGGGTCTGTCTCACATAGGCAAAGACAGTCTGCAGTAGCATCTTGGTGTTGGTGTCCTGAACATAGGATTCAAGCTCGTTTCCGAGAACCCGTCTCTTTTTCAGGTTTTCATAGTTTTGATGCTCACCGGTGTTTGCCTGCTGAAACTGGTCCCAGTCGCCATCGATATGGCAGATCAGGTTATCTGCATCCAATTCGTAGATGGTTGAGCCTTTGTTGGACATAAATCCCGACAACTGTCTGTTTAACAGGGTAAATCATGCTGTGTTAACACACCCTTACAGAAACGTAGATGCGAAGTCAGGTAATAACAAGGGGGGATATCGTAAAAACAATCGCTAAAGATCGAGAGTTTAAATATCGTTGGTACCCAACCAGAAACTCAGATTCTTAGCGAGAAACTCCTCCACCGGCATATAGTGCGAACCGTCACAGGAGAAGGTCAGACCGAGCATGCCGTTCATGATATTCACCGATGCACTGCGCAGATAGATGGTCTCATCGACGAAGCGCAGTGCCTTGAATTCCTGCAACACGTCACGTAACTGTTCAGGGCTCACCTTGGCTCGATCAGGGTAGGGATGCAGCGGATAGGCCAACACGATATCCGGGTCGATGATCTCCTCGACACCATGAATATGGTAGCTGTAGGGATCATCCATATCCCAGAATGAGCAGCGCCCGCTGGAGAAGTGGATCTTGCAGTGAAAGATGCCGTGTTCGGTCATCAGATCGTAGACGGTTTCATGCACTGAATCGATGTGTTCATCGAGCCGGCTCTGCACTCTCTGCTGCATAAACAGTTGACCGCGAACCGCCGGATCTCCCTTGAACTGCTGCCACTGGGGCTGCTCCATGCTGGCGTTCTCTTCCGCGTTGAGTTTGTCGAGCGAGAAGTCCGCCGCGATGAAGCCGACCAGATTTTTATTCTGCCGCACCGCCTGCAGAGCAGTGACACACTCGCGATGTGAAAACTGGCTGTGGTAGACCGATGAGAGCATGATCCCCTTGAAAGGCAGGTTGTTCTTCAGATAGGGGCGCTCGGAGAGATCCCTGCCCCGCCAGCCTCTATCCACACCATCTGGCATCACCAGGGATGAGATCTCCCGACCGTCCAGATCCCAGGCATAGAGAAATTCGCAATTGGTGATATCGCCGATATGCTCCAGCAGTACTCCGTCGAGTGCATCCGGATCCTGCCAGACCTGGGCACACTGTTTGGCCAATTCGGAGAGGGGCTTGCCGATAGCGCTGGCCAAGGCATCTTTTTTTGCCAGTATGATCTGTTTTACTGCAGACATAGGTTTGAGATTCACTCCTGGGCTGAACGCGATATACTTAGTTGCCGGGTTGGCCGGTTACCTCTTTATACCAAAAAAATGTTGCTAAAGGATCTTAATCCGTGACCAGTTTAAAAAATGACCGTTTTCTTAGAGCCTTGGCGCGTGAGCCGGTGGATATGACCCCTGTGTGGATGATGCGTCAGGCAGGACGTTATCTGCCTGAATACCGGGCCACCCGTGCGAAGGCCGGGAGTTTCATGGATCTGTGTAAGAATCCGGAATTGGCCTGTGAAGTGACCCTGCAGCCTTTGGATCGTTATCCGCTGGATGCGGCGATCCTATTCTCCGACATTCTGACCGTTCCGGATGCGATGGGCCTGGGCCTCTACTTCACCACGGGGGAGGGCCCCAGGTTTGAGCGCCCGGTAACCGATGAAGCGGCTGTTGAGGCGCTCGGTCTGCCGGATATGGCAGAAGATCTGGGCTATGTGATGGATGCGGTGAGCACCATTCGGCGGGAGCTGGATGGCCGAGTGCCTTTGATCGGCTTCAGTGGCAGCCCCTGGACACTGGCCACCTATATGGTCGAGGGGAGCGGCACCAAGAACTTCTCCAAAGTGAAAGGGATGATGTTCGACCGCCCTGAGCTGATGCATCGCCTGCTGGAGAAGGTTGCAACCGCGGTGACCGCCTATCTGAATGCCCAGGTTGAAGCCGGTGCCCAGGCGTTGATGATCTTCGATACCTGGGGCGGCGCCCTGACCCCACAGCACTATCAGAGCTTTTCCCTGGACTACATGGCGCGGATTCTGGACGGCCTGACCAAACAAGCCGATGGGTGCAAGATTCCGACCATACTCTTTACCAAAGGTGGCGGTCTGTGGCTGGAGAAGATGGCTGACACCGGCTGTGATGGGCTTGGCGTCGACTGGACTTTGAGTCTTGCCGATGCCAGAAGCCGAGTGGGTGACCGGGTCGCACTGCAGGGAAATCTGGACCCATGCACCCTCTACGCCTCACCGGAGCGGATTCGTGAGGAGGTGGCGAAGGTGCTTTCCAGTTATGGACAGGGCAGTGGCCATATCTTCAATCTGGGGCATGGTATCCACCCGGAGATCGACCCTGAACATGCGGGTGTGTTTGTCGAAGCGGTTCATGAATTGAGTCGTCCCTACCATCAGTAGAGCCATTTAATTATGAAAGTAACCCTGCTAGGACTTGGATTGATGGGGCTGCCGGTTGCCCATCGTTTGATTCAACGTGGTCATGAGGTGAAAGCCTGGAACCGATCAGAATCACGTCTGCAGACGGCGCAGGCCGAAGGCGTTGCCGTGACAGGGGATCTGGCTGATGCGGTCAGCGATTCGGAGGTCCTCCTGCTGACATTGAGTGATGCCCAGGCAATCGAGTCGGTGCTGTTCTGCGATGAGGTCGTGAGCCAACTTGGTGGTAAGACGGTGTTGCAGATGGGTACCATCTCGCCCGATCAGAGTCGCGAACTTGCTGACCGGGTGCAACAGTCAGGTGCCGACTATCTGGAGGTGCCGGTACTCGGTAGTATTCCAGAGGCGATGAGTGGTGAATTGATCGTGATGGCGGGTGGTTCCGAGGAGGTCTACCACCACTGTCTGTTGTTACTCAGAGGGCTGGGTAAGGAGGTTGACCTGGTTGGCGGAGTCGGTCAGGCAGCGGCAATGAAACTGGCGATGAATCAGCTGATCGCCGCACTGACGGTCGGGTTTGCCCAGAGCCTGGGCTTGATCCGGGCTGAGGGTGTCGATGTTGAACATTTCATGAAGTTACTGCGTGAAAGCGCACTCTATGCACCGACCTTCGATAAAAAACTGCAGAAGTACCTCGAACACGACTACAGCAAAGCCAACTTTCCCCTGAAGCATCTGATCAAGGATATCGGACTGTTTAAAGCGGTGGCTGAATCTTCCGGTATGAACGGTAAAGTGGCCGATGCCACACTGAGCATTTTGAACAGTGGTCAACAGGCTGGATACGGTGATGAAGACTATTCAGCCCTGTATGAAGCGATCAATCCGGGTTTCGATGCGGAAACCGATATCGGTTGTTAGGGCCTGATAAAAAAGCTGCAGGACAGTCTCTCGATGTAGCAACATATTGCTGGGCGCTGTGATTTAACTGAGCGCTGTTAAATCAAAAAACAGAATCCACTCACCTTTGAGTTTCCGAAACAGATCTGAAGTGACCGAAAGGTTATCTGTGTTATTACCGGCTACTATTTCGGTATTCATCCGTAGATTAAAAAAACCCCATTTAATGCAAACTGTTGTTTGCTGGCTTGACAGGCATTACCATCTAGGGCCTGTTACCACTAATCCGGTCGACTGTTTACAGGTGAAATCCATAGCAGTGAAGCTGTAGTTGTACACAACAATTCACTCTTTCAGTCATACTGCTGTGCTGAAGATACTAATAACATAAGTCGAGTGATTGGAAGTCGTGTTAGCAGACACTGAAGCATTTATCTGACTGAAGCTTGGCAGGTAATCGAAAATAAGAATTAGATTTAAAGTATGGACTAAAGATAGATGGAACTTACACTTCAACGGAAGATGAATAACAAGCTCAATCTGGAATTAGCCAAAGAATCATACAAGCTTGCAACAAAAGCCAGTATCGGCAGTTTTGCGACTTTTGCAGCAATCATCTATTTTTTCTGGGGCCTGGTTTCAACGCCATTACTGACTGCCTGGGTTTTTATCAATATTGTCTGTTCGGCATCGGTATTCTTTGTTGCCCGTCAGTTTGAAAAACGAGTCAATCTGAATAATGCAAACAGATGGCTGCGCATATACAGCCTACTGGTGTTGGTCAGTGTTGTACCCTGGGGGTTTATCGGTCCGATAGGTTTTATGATAGAGGATGAGACCTATCATATGTTGACGCTCTTCATATTGGGCGGTGTGACAGCGGGTGGCATCATTACCCGTGCAGTGATATTCAAAAACTATGTGCTGACAC
The DNA here is from genome assembly GCF_058244685.1 of Candidatus Thiodiazotropha sp. AKAK2. Lineage (NCBI taxonomy): Bacteria > Pseudomonadati > Pseudomonadota > Gammaproteobacteria > Chromatiales > Sedimenticolaceae > Candidatus Thiodiazotropha > Candidatus Thiodiazotropha sp. AKAK2. The sequence goes on from NZ_JBSYOP010000022.1 coordinate 294,771, forward strand.
TTTTCTCCTTGTTGACACCAACCCTGATAACGCTGCTTATGCAGGGAACCGCCCTTGCCGAAACCGTTCTGATCCTGATTCTGATCTATATGGTATTTATGTTGTGGGTTGCCAAAAGTTACAGTCGTAACGTTAAACACAATATCCAGCTATGGTTGGACAATGAAAAGCTGCTTGGAGAGGTGAGGGATTCTCATGCAGAAATTGCAAAAAAGAATCTGGAACTGACCCGCGAGATCGAACAGGGTAAGAAGATTGAAAGCCAGTTGATTGAAGCCAAGGAGAGATCTGAGCGGGCGAGTGAAGCAAAGAACCAGTTTCTGGCCAATGTCAGCCATGAACTGCGTACACCGTTAAATGGAATTATGGGTTTTACCGAGTTGCTGCAGGAAGAGCGTCTGGAGCAGAAACATAATCAATTTGTTTCACAAATCGGCAAAGCAGCAAAAAGTCTGTTGCATATTGTGAATGACATTCTGGATATCACCTCGATTGAGTCAGGCCAGATCAGTTTGAATGAAGAAGCCTTCACACTGCATACGGAAATGGAAGAGGTTCTTGCCATCATGGGTCCGAATGCTGAGCGAAAGAATCTGGCGCTTAAGCTGTGCATCGATAAGCAGATTCATAACAGGCTGTATGGGGATGCAAACCGTTTGCGTCAGATTGTCAGTAATCTGCTTTCCAACGCGATCAAGTATACCGAGTCGGGTTGTGTCAGTTTGACAATAAAATTGTTGAACTCAAACGGCAAAAAAGTATTGCTTAGATTCGAAGTCGAGGATACTGGAGTCGGTATAGCTGAGACGGAAATAAGTACGATTTTCGATAATTTCACCCGAGTGGAAAATTTTGAAACCCGTAAAACGGAAGGTGCCGGGCTGGGTTTGGCGATCGTTAAGAGCCTGGTGGTAAAAATGGATGGTGAACTGGATGTCTGCAGTCAATTGAATGAAGGTTCCTGTTTCAGTCTGGAGTTGCCACTGAAAGTCTGTACTCAGGATGATTTCTGTCTGCAGGCACCTAGAGCTGCCACTGTCACGCAACAACAGCGCCAAAACTTTCATGTACTGGTTGTCGATGATAACGAAATCAATCGAATGCTGCTTTGCGCATTTCTTGCCAAGCTCGGCAATCCTTATGCTGTCGCCAGCAATGGCTATGAAGCCTTGGCACAAATACGCAACAACCGATTTGATGTTGTTTTGATGGATATTCAAATGCCCGATATCAGTGGTATGGATGTGGCAAACCGGTTGCGGGCCGAGAGCGGATCAATACCAATTCTGATTGCGACCACAGCACATGCCTTTCCTGAACAGCATCAAACGATTCTCGATGCCGGTTTTTCTGACCTGTTGACCAAGCCAGTTGGAATGGAGGAGTTGGAAAAGACTCTGACCCATGCCTATAGTGGTGGATACGCGGAAAAGAAGAGAGTTGCCAATACCATGTTGATGTAATCCTTGCCGGGATTGATTGTAATGACCAAATAAAATAGATTACTTCCTAAGCTACATATATCCCCCGTTTCAAATCGTGATACTTGGCGGAGTCTTTATCCCTTTCGGACCGCTGAATGTGAACCATCATGTCAACAATTTTAATTGCTTGATTCATGTCATGTTTGCAATCTCCACCATCCTCTATGATGCGCAGTTTTACCGCTAGAGATCTTTGGTGCGCCATGAGTAAATATCAGCTACCTATCGTAGCCAGTGATCAGATACCGCTTGTCGAACTGGAAGTGATGAATCAGGTGCATCGGGAAGAGGTTGAATTGATCAACCAGTTGGGAACGCTGTTGATCAATGGATTCGAGGCCAAGCCCGAAATTGAAAAGATCACTCAATCGGTTATGGCCTGGATCGACCATACCCAGGAACATTTCGAGCGCGAAAACAAAATGATGATGGAGCATGGCTTCCCAGCCTATCCGGTGCATAAGGGGGAACATGATCAGGTGTTGTTACGGCTTGAATCGTTACAGGCTCAATGGCTCAAGGAGTTCAATCTGGAAGCCCTGGCCGACTTTATCTTCATCGAGTGGCGCAATTGGTTTGATAATCATGTCAAAACTATGGACATGGTGACAGCCCAGTTCTTAGGCCGGTTTATTCGATAGAGAAAACTGGAAAGGGTGAGTTGGTCAGGCTAGGGCCGGTTAACGGGTTCTATGAGAACAGTCTGGTATTTTGCAGGGCGGGGCCAGTGACTGACCACCGCCCTATTCTGCAGTTAGCCAATCATTACTGAGATAATGATACCCAGCACCAGGATTGCTAATGCGCCGACTATTGCTTTATCACTACCTAACATGGTTTGTCCTCCAAGTTTGACTTGACCAAAAAGCTCCTTAAAGGAATAGACAACAGCAAGTGTGTCTTTTCACAGGAGACAAGCAATAACATTGCGAGCACTAGGGTAATTGCGGCAAGCTCCATTTTAACTGACTTAAGTCAATGAACTGCAAGGTTTTAATCCGTTTTAACACAGAATGTGACCAGTTGTTTAAAGTGCCTGCTGGCGATTCTGTTCGAGCCGATGCCCCAAAGCGCCATAGGCCGGTGCAGATGGATTGGTGAGGTGATGCGCCCCAGTGCTCCCTATTGGGCCGGGTTTCATGGTACAAATAGCTCAATTACTCTTTACCTGATGCAGCCGCAAAAAAAGTAATAACAGATCAGGGAGGAGCCGTGGATACCCCGATTCGATGCAGAACACTGGCGTGTGGCTTATTTACACCGCGCCACGGCTCTGCGGCTACTTTTACTGGCCGGCTGGGGTATCATTTATCCTGACACCGTGCTGGAGAGAATTTTGCTACCTGCAGGGTTGACTGGTGTAGCGAGAAGGTGGGCCCGATATGAATCTGCTGTTTAGTGAACTTCCCGGACGTTTTGAACGTCATTTGATGCGCAAGCATGACAATCCCCTGTTTCGAGCGTCACAGAGTCAGCTGACCCAGGAGCAACTGACCGAAGCCCAGCGTCTCGACCACGAAGAGCTGGTGGCCTATATCGATAGTCTGCGCAAACTGGTAGGGGAAGCCGTGGCTTTGGGTCCCCATGAGCAGAGCGATGTGATTCTCGAGCTGAAAGAGCGACTCGATAAAGCCTACGAAAATGCCTGCCGTCTGGCCGATGATCAGACTCCGAACAAGCAGGCCATCACGAAACTGGTCGAGGTGATCATGCGTGCGGTATGGAAAGGGGCAGGTAACGACACCCTGGCGCATCAGGAGCTGCAGCAGGAGGAGGCCGCCCGAAAAACCCACTATGCGTTGCTTGAGCATCCCCTGGTGGCCGACTTGCTCGATCCCGATTCACTGATTCTTCAAAATGAGCTGCTGCCGGTACTTTTGAGTGCGGAACAGGATGAGTTTGAAGCCGCCATCACCCTGTTCGATCCGGCACAGCTGTCTGAACTCTGTCGTCAGGGCGAGGAGTTCTTTAGCGCAGCGGCTGAAGGCGAAGCCTGGCAAAAGGCGAAACAGCGGTTTGATATCCTGCAGGGTGTGTTGGATTCTCTCGACCGTGAAGGCCAGAACGCCTGAGCCGGGAGATTACAACGATAGGTTGTCTGCTGTTATAAGGCCCGAATACCATCCCTGGTTTGTGACGAACATGGTCTGCTGAAAGCGTGGCGTCGTTACTGATCCGCAAAGTCCTGGGTCCAGTAGATTCGATAACGTGCCGATGGGTTTTCTGCCACACCGGCGCCCATTTCAGTGACGCTTGTGTTCATGATGTTGGCGCAGTGGCCGGGACTCTCCAGCCAAGCGGTCATCACCGCCTCCTCATCGTTGTATCCGGCTGCGATATTTTCGGCATAGGCGCGCCAGATGTAACCCGCAGCTGTGATTCTATCCCCCGGACTTGAGTCATCCAGACCGGTATGGCTGAAGTAGTCATTGTCGGCCATGGAGGTTGAGTGGTTCTGTGCGGCGGTTTCCAGTTGGCAGTGCCAGGCGATCGCTTCGACGGCGCTATAATTGGTGCCGCCACAATTCCGGCTGACCGCTCTGGCATTGTTTACCAGAGTCAGCATCAGTTTGTCATTCTCGTCCATGCAGGCATCGATGGTTGCCTGGCTGGTGCTGCCCAGGTTGTAGCTCGATCCGGTGGTGAATTCCCAGCTCGCTACCGGGACCTGGTTGCCTGAAGGATCCTGCAGATTTGTCCCAAGCGTTACCCGATAGAGGGTGTTGGCAAGCAGTGGATTATCGAAACTCAGGATCAGGCTGTCGCTGTTCGAGTTATAGCTGACACTGGCGGTTACCGATGAACCTGCCTGGGTAACCAGAAGACTCTGGTTATCGACCAGAGTCGCATCCAGGGGTTCGTCGAAACTGACGCTGACCTGGGTGGTAGTTGAGACGCCGACCGCATCGGCCAGGGGGGATCGGCTGGTGACCGCCGGGGCGGTGTTGTCCGCTGCCGGTGAGAGTTGAATGGTGATATCGGCGGTGGCGCTGTATTCCCCGTCATTCACCGTCAAACGCAAGCTTAAGCTGCTGCTCTGTGTCACTTCCGGTGCGATGAAAGTGAGCGTGGGGTTGCTATTGTTGGTCAGATTGATCGCCTCTCCCCCGGTCTGTGTCCAGAGGTAGCTGAGGCTGTCATCATCAGGATCACTGGATGCGGAGCCGTCCAGAGTGACGGTTTCACCCGATGTGCTGCTTTGACTGCCGCTGATCGAGGCTGCTGGTGGTTGGTTCACCGGCTGGGGTGTCACCACGTCATCGGCCGGTGGTGGCTGATCCGGTTCCACCGGGGTGTTGTCCCCTTCATCCGGGTTCGTGGTGTCGGTGTCGTCCGGCGGGGTGTTGTTGTCATCCCCTCCGTTGCTATCATCCTGGGTGTTGTCATCGACTGTGGTTTGAGAATCCCCCTCATCATCGCCCCCGGATCCACCACCGCCACAGGCGATTAGAGTGAGACTGAGCATCAGTGCCAGAAGAAGGGCTTTGGTATTATTTTTACGGAACATATGACAAACCATCAGCTAAAGACCAAGGGCACTACCAAGCTCCAATCCCGATAGCGGAGTTGGTGGCGCCTACGACTATTAGTCGGCGAATCCGTTGGAATCTACAGGTTGTTTCAGGGCTAAAATCTGGGCTTGTTCACAATTGTGGGAGTTGAGGAAGCTTGGATCCTATTTAACCCAGCGACCAATTCGTTCACTTTCAGTCGCATTCAGCCCTAGCCGGTATTGCGTAAGCCGGCGGAGATGGCATTGATCGAGCGTAACAGGGGGGTCAGCCAAAGCTCCTGCTGCTCTTCACTCAGGCCGCTGTAGCGGTAGTGTTTGATCAACTCCAGCTGAATGTGATTAAGCGGATCCAGATAGGCGTCTCTGCGACGGATCGATTGTTGTAGAACAGGGGTGTCATCCAGCAGTTCATTCAGCTGGGCAATGGTCAGAATTTCAGCACAGGTCAGTTCGTACTCGCGCTTGATCATGTCGAAGATCGTTCGGCTGGTTGGTTTATCCAGACAGAGATCGGCATACTTTTGCGCGATGGTCATGTTCGACTTGGTCAGGGCCATCTGGGCGTTATTCAGCAGGGCGTGGAAGAAGGGCCACTCCTGGTACATGGTACGAAGCTGCTTCAGTCTGCCAGGCTTGTTTTTGCGCCAGTTGGCCAGACCGCTGCCGATGCCATACCAACCCGGTAGATTCTGCCTCGACTGTCCCCAGCCGAATACCCAGGCGATCGCTCTTACCGAGGATTTGGAACGGTTTCCCTTGGTCCGATGGGAGGGCCTGGAGCCGATGTTCATCAGGCCGATCTCATTGACCGGGGTCGCTTCGTAGAAGTAATCGAGAAATCCGGGGGTCTGTTCAGTGAGTTTTCGGAACTGTTGCTCGCCAAGCGCGGCGATCTCCTGCATGATTTGGCTGTAGTCCTTTCGCTCCCGCTTGACTGTGGTTACCAGGCCTTGACTGGCCTTCAACAGGCCGGTGATACCCATGGTCAGTTCGTAGATGGCGGTCTCCTGATTGCTGTACTTGTAGGAGAGAACTTCACCCTGTTCGGTAAATTTGATTTCGCCGTTGACGGTGTTTTTCGGCTGGGCGAGGATCGATTGGTGGGTTGGTCCGCCACCCCGCCCTACTGTGCCTCCTCGGCCGTGAAACAGTCGGCAGCGCAGTTTTTCCCGGTTTGCGAGGTCGATGATCCGCTGCTGTGTCTGGTAGAGATTCCAGGCAGAGGCCATGATGCCCCCATCCTTGGCAGAGTCGGAATAACCGAGCATGATCTCCTGGCGTCGATGGTTGGCATTCAGCAGATTCTGATAGCAGGGGTTGTTGAACAGGCTTTGCAGAATCTCTTCACAACGCTTCAGGTCGTCGATGGTTTCAAACAGGGGAGAGATCTCCAGTCGGCAGAACCAGCTGCCCTGTCGCAAGCCGAGCAGTCCGGCCAGGCTGCCGAGCAGAGCCACCTCCATGATGTCACTGGCCTGGTGGGTCATGGAGATCACGTATTGCCCAATCGCGTTTGGGCTGATGCTGGTTTGGGTTTCCGCAATCAGATCGAATACCGCCAACATCTTCCGGGTCTCATCCGATAAGCGGTCCCGCTGCAACGGCTTGGCCAGTCCATTACAGATTTTGTCGTCAAGCAGAGCCAGTCTCTGTTCGGGTTCGAGTTGCAGATAGTCATCAGCGTCGCCGCTCTGTTTGAGGATTTCCGCCACCGCTTCACTGTGCAGTTTCGACTCCTGTCGAATGTCCAGAGACATCAGATAAAAACCAAAGGTTTCCGCCAGGTGTATCAGCTCCTGCAAGGCCCCCTCAGCCGCATCGCCATCACCATGGCTCAACAGAGAGTTGTAGATCAGTTTCAGGTCCCGTTGGAAGGCCTGCTCATCGGTATAGGCGCCGACGTGGTTGGACTCCTCAAGCGTCTTGCTTGGCAAAGCAGGCATGCTCAGACGCAATCGCTCACGCATGATGTAGAGCTTGCGCCGGTAGGGCTCGTCCTCGAAGCGCCGGGGGTTGTCGCAGAACAGCTGTTTGCAGATTTCGTTGTCGGACTTCAGGCTCTCCGTAAAGGCCCAGTTGGGATTACAAAAGCGGTTGGAGAAAGTCAGTTCGGCAATCAGGCTGTCCACCCGGCGGATATACTCCTGCAGGATGGTCTGCTGCTGCAGGGTCAGGGCCAGACGGGTAACTTCCGGTGTAACGAAGGGGTTGCCGTCCCGGTCGCCACCGATCCAGGATCCGAAGCGGATGAAGGGTGAAAGCTGAACTCCGTGGTAGTCGGGCTGTCCTCCATAGATGCGTTCGATACCGGCCCGAAGCCGTCGATAGACCTGAGGTACTGCGTCAAACAGGCTGCTTTGAAAATAGTGAAGACCCAGACGTATCTCATTGCGTACCTCGGGACGAACCGCCCGAACCTCTTCTGTTTTCCACAGAGTCTGAATCTGCGTCTTGAGTGAACGAATGGTCTCCTCGCGTTGCTCAAGTCGCCGTTTTGGGGCATCCAGATCCTCGCTGGTGAGAAAGATCCGGCGCAACAGGTTCATGATCACCAACCGTTTGGACTCGGTTGGGTGCGCCGTGAATACCGGAATGTAGGCCGCATCATCGAGAATACTCTGCAGCTGCTGAGGCTCAATACCCTGTGCATGAAACGCCCGCAGGGTATGGTCGAATGAGCCCTGCCATAACTCCTGGCCCTTGCCGGCGATACGTCTGCGTTGGCGATGCAGAAACGCCTCCTCTGCAATATTCACCAGTACGAAATAGATACTGAAAGCCCTGACAACGGCACTGAGGGTTTCCGGTTGCAGGGAGAGAATCAGCCGGGTGAGGCGATCGTAGAGGGCAGCATCGTGCTGGTTATTCAGTTTGATGTAGCCCTTGCGCAAACGCTCGACCACTGTATAGGTATCCTTACCCACCTGTTCCTGCAGAACCTCACCCAGTAGTATACCTAGCAGACGCACACGGCTACGTAGATTCTTGTCATGTTTAACACAGGCTTTGGTAAAAGTGTCGGTCATGGTCGGTATATCTTTGTCGCTGAATCCTTTAGTAAACATTAGCAGGCTTGAGCTCCAGCCACACCACAAAAGAGCGGGGGTAAATCTGTTGATAGTCCGCAAATGCTGTCGCAAATTTGGATTGGTACTGTTCAATCCTGACCTATCGTGGGAAGCTGGCTATGCAGGAAAGCGTGTTGTGAATTTCTCTAACACTTTCATCCTAAGCCACGCTTTCAGCCTTTTTTAATTAAGATACGATCAAATCCTATTGATGCATTGGCAATGCAACGGCCATACGAATACCGATTTGCATTTATTCGCGGAATATCTTCTTCTGAATTTCAGCCAAACTGGCCGAGATGGGATTGACTCGAAGTGATTGGCGGCCTTTTACCTATCAGACCAACACCATCTCGATCCCGTCTTTCAACACTTGATCTATGAACTGCTGTTGCCACTGTTCACCGAGTCGCTGCTCGATCACTTCGAGTACCAGGTATCGGGGTTTCAGCCCTGTCTCGTCGGTATAGCGGCTGAGTCCTTGCTGACAGGCGGGGCAGCTGGTAAGCAGCTTGATCTCCGCCGACTGTGCTGTTTTGGTGTTGATTGCCTGGATGCCTTTATTCAGCTCTTCCGTTTTGCGGAAACGCAACTGGTTGGCAATATCCGGGCGACTGGTGCCCAGGGTGCCCGCTTCGCCGCAGCATCGATCGCTAAGCTCCACCGGCTTGCCGGTTAAACCGGAGACCACCTGCAACGGATTATACTGTTTGATCGGGGTATGACAGGGGTCGTGATAGAGATACTCGGTCTGCTGCTTACCGTCGAGGCAGACCCCTTTCTCCATCATATACTCATGAATATCGAGCAACCGGCAGCCGGGAAAGATCTTTTCAAACTGATAAGCCTGCAACTGATCCATGCAGGTGCCACATGAGACAAGCACGGTCTTGATGTCCATGTAGTTGAGGGTGTTGGCGATGCGGTGGAACAGTACCCGGTTTTCCGTGGTGATCCGCCGGCCTCTGGCATGTAGACCTGCAGCGGTCTGCGGATACCCGCAACAGAGATAACCGGGTGGCAGTACGGTTTCCGCACCCAGCTCGTTGAGCATCGCCAGGGTGGCGAGACCGATCTCGCTGAACAGGCGCTCGGATCCGCAACCCGGAAAATAGAACACGGCATCGCTCTCTTCACTGACCCGTTCGGGGTTGCGCAGGATCGGTACGGAATGGGTATCCTCCAGTTTGAGGGCGTCCCGCAGGGTCTGCTTCGGCGGTTCGACTCGGATCGGTTTCTGCAGCATCTCCACGACCAGGCTTTGCGGCCTGGGGTTGCCGGTCGTTGCATGGGGTGGCTGATCCTGCTGCTTCAGAAGTCCGCTTCTGGCAGCCAGAGCATGGCCCAGGTTGAGACCTTTGAAACCCCACTCAGCCAGGCCCCGGCGCATCCAGCGAATCGCCGTCGGATGGGTCATGTTGAGAAAGCTCATGGCCGCCTTGGCGCCCAGACTGGAGCGTTTTTTACCCCGGTCGATGAGGATCTTGCGCATCAGGGTGGTGACATCGCCGAAGTCGATATTCACCGGGCAGGGGCTTTCGCACTTGTGGCAGATAGTGCAGTGATCGGCAACATCGTTCATTTCGGTGAAATGTTGCAGGGAGATACCTCGTCGGGTCTGCTCTTCATAGAGAAAGGCCTCGATGATCAGGCCGGTGGCAAGAATCTTGTTACGTGGCGAATAGAGCAGGTTGGCCCTGGGGATATGGGTCATACAGACCGGCTTGCATTTACCACAGCGCAGGCAGTGCTTGATCTCATCATTGAGGGTGCCAAGCTCACTCTCCTCGAGAATGATCGCCTCCTGTTCCAGCAATCGCAGCGACGGGGTGTAGGCCATTTCCAGGTCGGCTCCGGCGATCAGTTTACCCCGATTGAAGCGGCTTTCAGGATCGACCTGTTGTTTGTACTCGGCAAAGGCTTCAAGCTTCTCCTGCTCCATATACTGCAGCTTTGTCAGGCCGATACCGTGTTCCCCGGAGATGGCGCCATCCAGGCTGAGTGCAAGGTCCATGATGCGGTCGACGATCCGGTCCGCCTGCTGCAACATGGCATAGTTGTCCGAGTGGACTGGGATATTGGTATGTACATTGCCATCCCCGGCATGCATGTGCAGGGCTACAAACAGACGTGAGTCGCGTAACCGGGTATGGATTTCACGCATTGCAAGGCGCAGATTCCTGACCTCCTGGCCGGAGAAGATCTCATCCAGATGGGTGGCGATCTCTGTCCGGTAGGAGACAACCAGATCCCGTCTCAGCAGCAGATCCAGCAGTCGGTCATGCTTGCGGATCAGGGACCTGTCGAGGCCGTTGACCAGGTCGATATTTTCCTCCGCCGAGGCTTCGATACGGCTCAATAGGGTGTGCCAGCGGTTTCTTGCCTGTTCTACCGCCTGTTTGGCCAGATCGAGTTTGGCCTGCAGAATGGAGCGGTTCTCATCGCTCGCCTCAAAGTCGTCATCTGCGTTACGAAGTGAGTGGTCACCAACCAGGTAGGCCAAGACTTCATCTGCAATTGTAATCTTGTTGCGGATCGATTCCTCGATATTGATCCGCTCGATACCACGACTGTAGTCGGCCAGTTTGTCCAGAGGAATGACCACGTCTTCATTGATTTTGAAGGCGTTGGTATGGGCTGAGATGGCAGCGGTGCGTGAGCGGTCGAGCCAGAAGTTGCGCCGTGCCTCGGGACTGCTGGCGATAAACGCCTCCCCTTCCCGCGCCCGGGTCATGCGTACCACCTCATCGGCGGCGGACTCCAGCAGTGCCAGGTTATCGCTGACCAGGTCGGCCAGCAGAACCATCTTGGGCCGTTCATGCCTGGCCGCCTTGGTGGAGTACTTGACCGCTTTCAGATAGCGTTCATCCAGATGCTCCAGACCGGCGAGCAGTACTTCCTCGTGTTTGTTCAGATAATCCGTGAGCTCAACGATTGCCGGGACCGCATTACCGATATCGGCGCCAAAAAACTCGAGACAGAGGGTGCGGACCTGCTTGGGCATGCGATGCAGAACAAACCGGGCCGAGGTGATCAGGCCGTCACAGCCCTCTTTCTGCACGCCGGGCAGGCCGGAGAGAAACTTATCGGTAACATCCTTTCCCAGCCCCACTTTGCGGAAGGCCTGACCGGGCATGCTCAGGGTTTGCGCTTCACCCAGCGGCTTCTTGCCGCTGCTGTCGTAGCGGGTGAGTCTGAAGCTGACTTCCGGCTGATCGTGAATCTTGCCCAGGTTGTGGTTGAGCCGTTCGATCTCCAGCCACTCCCCTTGGGGAGTGACCATCCGCCAGCTGGCCAGGTTATCGAGGGTGGTGCCCCATAACACCGCCTTTTTGCCGCCGGCATTCATGGCAATATTGCCACCAATGGTTGATGCATCCTGGGAGGTGGGATCGACAGCAAAGGCGAGACCTTTGGCATCCGCTTTTTCTGACACCCGGCGGGTCACCACGCCGGAGCCGACCAGGATGGTGGGTACCGTCTGTTCGACACCGGGAAGGCTGCTCGACTCGATCTCGGCGATTCCATCGAGCTTTTCCGTGTTGATCACCGCGCTGTGTGGATCCAGGGGGACGGCACTGCCGGTGTAGCCGGTGCCGCCGCCACGGGGAATCAGGGTCAGGCCGGAGTCGATACAGGCCTTGACGATCGGTGCCACCTCCTCTTCCCGGTCCGGGGTGATCACCACAAAAGGGATCTCCACACGCCAGTCGGTGGCATCTGTTGCATGGGATACCCGGGCCAGACCGCTGAAGTCGATGTTATCCGGGCGGGTCAGACCGATCAGGTTACGCTTGGTTCGCCGGCGCAGTTCGAGCAGATCATCGAAACGGCGGGCAAACTGATCAACGGCGCTGCGGGTGGCGGCATGCAGTTCCAGTGCCTGCTGGTTGTTGTTGGCCCTGGCTTCAAACTGTACCAATCGATGATTTAAAGCCTCGATCAGTGCCTTCCTGCGCTGCTCATTATCCAGCAAGTCATCCTGCAGGTAGGGGTTGCGGCTGACCACCCACATATCACCCAGAATCTCAAACAGCATTCTTGCGGAACGGCCAGTGCGTCGGGTACCTCTCAACTCCTCGATCAGGGTCCACATGGGTTTACCGAGGAACCGGATAACGATCTCCCGGTCAGAGAAGGAGGTATAGTTATATGGGATTTCTCGAATCCGCGCAGTGGGCTGCTTGTTCATCGAATGCAGGATAGTTCCAGAAGCGAAACGCCCTATTGTAACCTAAAAAAACAATGGGTCTTAAGTTTATAACTATAGAATTTATCAATAATATCGATCTTCAATCTATCTATGGGGTGAAATAATGAAAAGTAAACATAGCCTGATTGCCAGAACATTAGGATTATCAGCAACTTTCCTGCTTCTACACAACTCGGTTCCAGTTGTTGCCGGGGAGGTGGAGAAGGCGGTGGAGTATCGACAGGGCGTGATGAATGTCTTCAGTTGGAACATGAAAGCCATGGGCGACATGATGAAGGGTAAAACCGAGTTTGATAAGGCGCGCTTTGCCGCCCACGCCGAGGAGTTGTCCAATGCCTCCAAATTCAAGCTGATGAATGGTTTTCCGGAGGACTCTGAGTCTGATGAAAGTGATGCACTGGCCGAGATCTGGATGGACTTTGAAGACTTTGAAAGTAAATACCAGGATTTTGGTAGCGCTGCCCAGGCTCTTGAGAAAGCGGTTCAGGGTGGAGACAAGGGCAGTATGGGGGCAGCACTGAAAGAGACCGGCAAGAGTTGTAAGGCCTGCCATAAAAAATATAAGAACTGAACCGGGCCGGTCTGCTGGTGTTCATCGGCAGCATCAGCTTGACCTGCCTGTGTCGCGAGTCTGGTATCCCAGGCTGGAGAAGAGAAACGAAGTAGTTTCAGATTAGGAAGAGTCTGGCCTGGTATCTTCCTGGTTGATGTCAGGAGAACCCGGGGCCTGCCTCATCATCCGCCAGGAGTTTGATGATTCGACAGGCGATTCGATTTCCAACCGCGTCATCCGGCTCATTTCGTACCACCTCCACTTGTGCCGTCAAAGGCGGGGTGATTGCCTGGTTTGGCGTAATCTGAACGGTCATGCTGCTGTTCACCGGCACCTCCTGCTCCGAGGCGATCAGCAGGCCGCTGCTGCTTAGATTGAGGACACTGCCGGTGGAGACTGTGCTGTCACCGTTGACACGAAATTTGACTGGTCCGTTCACAGCCATGCGGTAGAAGCTGCGCTTTTCTGAAAAGTCGTTCATGCTATGGTCTCCCCATAAGTGACGGCAAGAGAATCTCTATCACAACCGAACGGTGACCTGAGTCAGCGGGACATTGACGTCGGTTGACTTTCCTTGAGCCGGCGCAATTTTCGCTGGCAGGGCAGCAGCCCGATTACCTGCATAGTAATCTATCAGGCTTGGGCCGGATTAGTGGCAAAATTGCCCAAATTCAGGCTTTTTTTTCCTGCTTTTATGACTTTGCTAAGGCTCACTGTGGAGCCGCCTGAAAGTGACCGGCCAATACGGGGCTGTTGTCTACCGGAGAAAAAGCCATGCATTCTGTAAATCATAACTTCAGTGCCGGCTTAATAACAGGTGAAGCCGGGTTAATTGTTGTGCGAAAATAGTCTTATCCTGATGTCTAATCAGTCAATGTCAAACAACGATCAGTCCCTAAGGAATCTTTATGGTTAAAAAACTCTACCCGTTGGTTACCGTAGTGTTGCTACTGCCATTGACCTTGACAGCCGAGGTCTATCGGACGGTCGATGAGCATGGCAATGTCACCTATACGGACTCGCCTCCGGCAGATCCAAAAAAGGTTGAAAGAGTCGAAATCCAACCAGGTCCATCCGAGGAATCGATCAGCGATACCATGGAGCGCAACAGAGCGATCCGCAAGGCAATGGAGGAGGCACAGGAGAAGCGGCTGGAAAAAAGCACAGCACGCAAGGATCGTGTGACGAAAGCTGAGGAGGAAGTTGAGGAGGCGGAGAAGCAGCTTACGGCCATGGAAGAGCTCGGTGATGACGACCGACAACATATTCAGGGTGGTAAGAGTTTCATTCGGCCGGAGTATTTCGAACGAGTCAAGAAGGCCCAACGGGAGCTGGACGAGGCCAAAAAGCGCCTAAAGAAAATACGTGGTTATTGATGCAGATCTATCTGGTTGGCGGGGCAGTCAGGGACCGATTACTCGGTAGGCTAGTCACAGAAAAAGATTATGTGGTTGTCGGGGCAACCCCGACGGAGATGCTCGATTTAGGCTATCGCCAGGTGGGCAGGGATTTTCCTGTTTTTCTCCACCCGCAAACCAATGAAGAGTATGCCTTGGCGCGTACACTCCGTCACCAAGATCATCAGCCTGGCGCGGTGGTTGCTGAGCCCGGAGTGACCTTGGAGGAGGATCTTGCACGCCGCGATTTGACCATCAATGCAATCGCACAAGATGGTGCCGGCAATCTGATCGATCCTTTCGATGGGGTTGAGGATCTGAACAATCGGGTGTTGCGCCATGTCTCCGGCGCCTTCTCAGACGACCCGGTTCGTGTGTTGCGGCTGGCCAGGTTCATGGCGCGTTACAATGACACCCCATTCACCATTGCCCCGCAAACGGTTGAGTTGATTCGGGCTATGGTAGAAGCTGGTGAGTTGGACAACCTGGTCGCCGAACGGGTCTGGCAGGAGGTCAGTCGGGCTTTGGCTGAGGCAAGCCCGGTACGTTTCTTTGAGTGCCTTCGTGAGCTGGGTGTGCTTAGCCGGATACTTCCCGAAATCGATAACCTGTGGGGTGTGCCGCAACCCACCAGATGGCACCCGGAAGTGGATTGCGGCGTCCATACCATGATGGCATTGAAGAAGGCCTGCGGATTGAGTTCTGCCGTGGAGGTTCGCTACGCCACCCTGACTCACGATCTGGGTAAGGCGACCACGCCGAAAGAGATACTGCCCAGTCATCATGGCCATGAAGCCAGGGGCGCTGAATTGATCAAGACCCTGGGCCGTAGATTGAAGGTCCCCTCCGGCTTTACGGATCTGGCTCAACGGGCGGCGACTTATCATACCCATCTGCACCACCTCTATGAGTTGAGGCCGAAAACCGTGCTGAAACTGCTTGAGGGTCTGGATGCCTTCAGGAAGCCTCAGAACCTGGAGTGGTTTTTATTGGTCTGTCAGGCTGACTTTCAGGGGCGCGAAGGGTTTGAAGATCAGGACTACCCACAAGCCAGGGACCTGATGAGTGCCTATCAAGCTGCCTGCAGCGTGGATTC
The DNA here is from genome assembly GCF_058244685.1 of Candidatus Thiodiazotropha sp. AKAK2. Lineage (NCBI taxonomy): Bacteria > Pseudomonadati > Pseudomonadota > Gammaproteobacteria > Chromatiales > Sedimenticolaceae > Candidatus Thiodiazotropha > Candidatus Thiodiazotropha sp. AKAK2. The sequence continues at coordinate 310,096 of NZ_JBSYOP010000022.1, forward strand.
GAAACAGTTGCCAAAAGGGCTTATCGGACCGATGGTGGGGGTTGCCATGAGACAGGCCAGAAGTACGAAGATTGCCGCAGTCATGAATAGCGTTAAACAACAACAGGAGTGCCAGCAACAGTGACGATCAGACTTGCGGAGACAAACCAGGAGATTCAGCTCTGTTATCCGGTGATGGCGGAATTGCGTCCCCACATCGGGGAATCTGAGTTTGTCAGTCGGGTGCTCGATCAGCAGCAGTCGGGTTACCGGCTTGTCATGCTGCTTGAGGATGCCGGTCCGGTCTGTCTGGCGGGCTATCGGGTTTCGGAGAATCTCGCCTGGGGGCGATTTCTCTATATCGACGATTTCGTTACCCGGGCAGAGAGGCGCTCGCGGGGAAATGGCGCTGCGTTACTGGATTGGCTTAAAAGAGAGGCGGAACAGCAGGGCTGCCGGCAAATTCATTGTGATTCCGGGCTGCAAAGAGAGCTGGCCCACCGTTTTTACGAGCGTGAAAGCATGCCAAAGACCGGTTTTCACTTCGCCGCATCCCTAAACGGGAGCGACTGAGTGAGCGGCGTAATATTCCTCAACCGACCAGACGGTCAAAAATCCTGAAACCGGCGATATAAGTGCCCGCCGCCGAGCCGATGGTGCTGAACAGAAACACCAGCAAGGTGCGGGAGACCCGGTTGTGCCACCAACCTTTGGCTGTGGTGGTGTCGTCCCGAAGCTGACTGAAGTCCGCCACGGTGGGTTTGCGCAGAAACACCTCGGCCAGTGCGGTCACCATACCGGCACCTACCGCCGGGTTGAGGGAAGTCAGGGGAGCAGCAAGAAAGGCGGTCAGGATGGTCAATGGATGGGCGGCTGCGAGCAGTGCGCCCAGGGCGGAGAGGCCGCCATTGATCAATACCCAGTCCATAATCAGTTCCAGGCCCAGCTCCGGACTGCGGCTGAAACCGATGATAAAACCGCTAACCACCAGCAGTGCGATGGCCCAGGGAATGATCTTTGGCCAGCGACTGGGCCTGGGTTCTTCGTCAAGCTGCTCAATGGTCGTGGTTGGTGTCTGCTGTTCTGAGGCTTCCAGATAGCGGGCGATGCCGTTCATATGCCCGGCCCCGATCACCACCAGCAGATTCTCATGACCGGCCTGATCTATCTCCTGTTTGAGTCTTGCCGCCATATACCGATCCCGTTCATCGATCAGAGGCAGATAGAGATCCTGTCGGTCTTCGGCAAATTCCGCAAAGGTGGTCTCCAGGATATCGCCCTCTTTCAGATGCTCGATCTCCTCTTCAGTGACCTGCTCTTTGGAGAGGATACTGGTCAGCAGACCGGCAAACAGGGTCAGTCGTTTCCACCAGGAGAGATTACCGGCAACCCGCTTCAGCGTGGTGCTGATCTCCCGGTCGATGAGCAGCAGAGGCTTATCTGACTCCTGGGCGATGCGGATCGCCTCTCTCTGTTCGGCGCCCGGTGCAATACCGAACTGGTTGGCCAGTCGCTGTTGATAGGCGCCCAATGCCAGGTTTGCCATCACCATCATCACCCGGCCCTGCCTGACCACTTTGAACAGATCCATCTTCGCCAGGTCGTCAGGGTTGATCAGTGCATTGAAGCGGCTGGGGCAGAGCTCCACGGCGACTGCATCGTAGTCGCCGGTTTGCAGCAGCTCCTCTACTTTTTCAGCGCTGTTCCGAGAGACGTGGGCAGTTCCCAGTAGGGTGATTTTACTCTCTCCCAGAAGGAGTTCCTTCTGAGGTTCCCGGTCGTTTTCTGTCATGGTAATGGATTGGGTCGTTTCAAAAACCCGACATTGTAACAGCCTTACCCGATGAACGGACGTATGATTGCAGAGGTAATGGTCCGATTTCTGGCTACTGAAAGTGATGGGCCTCAAATGCCGGATTCGTCACTGCCGCTGCCAAAATGGTCAGATCTCTGATAACTTACTGACTCTGAAGGTAAGCTGGTAGAGTTTGCTACCAACTTACGGATAGGTTTTATCCAATCTGAAATCATGGATTCCGATGCAAAATAATATTGTTTGGCATCAAGCCACAGTAACCCGCGAGCGGCGGGAGCAGATGAACAAGCACCGGGCGAAACTGCTCTGGTTCACCGGCCTTTCCGGTTCCGGTAAATCCACTCTGGCCCATGCTCTGGAAGAGGAGCTCTACCAGCGCGGTTGTCGGACCTATGTCTTCGATGGTGACAATGTACGCCATGGGCTGTGCGGGGATCTGGGATTCAGCGATGCAGATCGTACCGAGAATATCCGGCGTATTGCGGAAATGGCAAAGCTGTTTGTGGATGCCGGTGTGATTTCCTTAACCGCCTTCATCTCCCCCTTTCGGGAGGACCGGGACAGGGCGCGAGGACTGTTCCCCCATGGGGATTTCATCGAGGTCTATGTGGATTGTCCGCTGGAGGTCTGCGAATCGCGGGATGTGAAAGGGCTCTACAAGAGGGCACGGGCAGGTGAGATCAAGGATTTCACCGGTATCTCATCACCCTATGAGCCCCCGGCCAAACCGGAGATCACCATCCGCACGGCGGACCGGGAGGTGACCGATTGTGTCGATGAGATCGTCAACTCATTGGAGTTACGAGGCGTCATACCCAACCGAGTGGTTTAGACCAGGAGCAGTATTGTGAGCAGAGTGCACTATTTCCTCATTCCATTTCTGATCCAGCTGGCCGCCTGCCAGACTCTGGGAGAGCACACCCGGGCTGAATCCCTGGAGAACATTCTACGCAGTTATGAGGCATCGATTCGCTGGACCTCTGGGCAACAGGCCTATAATTTCCTGCCTCCAGACCATAAGGACAAAGAGTATAAGCCGGTCTCGAAAAACATCCGCGTAACCCACTACGAGGTGGTACAGGGGCCAACCATGCTTGGTGAGGATAAGGCGATCCAGACGGCGGTGATTCAATATGTGTTACAGGACTCGCAAGTACTCAAAGAGATGATCGACAAACAGGAGTGGCGCTACGACGAAGAGGGAGAGGTCTGGCATCTCTACAGCCCGGTGCCGATTTTTAAATAGGGAGATCGGCAACCATGATCGAAGAGTACCGTCCGTTCTCACCAACCACCAGATTTCTACTCTCTGCTGCTGCCTTTGTGGTCATTGTCGCAGGTATGAAAGCAGCAGTGACCCTGCTGATTCCGTTTCTGCTCTCTCTGTTTATTGCCGTGATTGCCGCTCCACCACTCTTCTTTCTCAAAGAGAAAGGCGTGCCGAGTGGTTTGGCGATGGTCTCGGTTGTCGGCATGATCATTATCGTCGGTTTGATGCTGGCCTGGTTGGTGGGGGGGTCGCTGAACGATTTCACCAGTAATCTGCCAAGCTACCAGGAGGTCCTAAAACAGCAGAGCCAACGACTGGTCAGCTGGCTGGGTGAGCAGGGTGTGGAGCTGGAGCTGAAGGCCCTGACAACCTATTTCGATCCGGCGAAAGCTATGGCTCTGGCGGGCAGCCTGATGAGCAGTTTGGGTAATGTGCTGACCCAAGCCTTTCTGATTCTCATTACGGTTATCTTTATGCTGTTCGAGGCGAATGCGTTTCAGGCCAAGCTTAAGGATCATGCGGAGAGTCCCGAGCGCTCCCTGGCCAGAATTGAGGCGATCACATCGAGTATTAAACGCTATATGGTGATCAAAACCTCCACCAGTTTGCTGACCGGCGTTCTGGTTGCGGTGTTGTTGGCACTGCTCGGGGTTGATTACCCACTGCTCTGGGGTACCTTGGCATTTCTCTTCAACTATGTCCCCAACATCGGTTCGATCATCGCTGCTGTTCCAGCGGTTTTGCTGGCCTTGATTCAACTGGGTCCGCAGATGGCGGCGTGGGCCGCAGCTGGCTATCTGATCATAAACAGCGTGGTCGGTAACGGTATCGAACCTCGTTTCATGGGTAAGGGGCTTGGGTTGTCGCCTTTGATTGTGTTCATCTCTTTGGTTTTCTGGGGGTGGATTCTGGGTCCGGTGGGGATGTTTCTATCGGTGCCATTGACCATGACCATGAAAATTGTGCTTGATAGCAATCAGGATACTCGAGGCTATGCGGCAATGTTGGGATAATCTCTCGAACAGTTCGCTTAGTGTCTGATGCAGCTTTTAATTCTTTTCCGGTGTCGGATTATTTGACAATCTGAATTTTCACCGTCGAAACCTCTAAAAAAAGTGCCTTCAAATCAATGAGATAAAATCTTGGCACAAGTGTTGCTAACTATCTTGCAAAACGTAGGTTACAGGTTTTACTGAGGTTCAAAAACATGAAGAAAATTCTTAGCTCGGTTCTGATGTTTGCTGCTCTCTGCCTGAGCAGCGCTGCACAGGCCTATCCCATCAACACCATCGAGACAGTAGCTGATTTCGGCAACAATCCAGGCAACAGCCGCAATAATGCAGCAGGTTATTACATCTGGAGTAACGAGTCTTATGATGAATGGTCAGTCCGTTGGACCGGTAACGATTTCGGTGACGTGATCCGGGGCAACTGGGGCGGCCGTATCTTCCTCACTGAACTGGAAAGTGACAGTGTGGTTGAAGTCAGTTTTGAACGCCGTGACGATCTCACCGTGCTGCAAGATGTAGGTGGTAGTCGCGACTACATCTATTTTGATGCGTTTGCCGGTGGAGGTTATGACGGTTTCAACTTCTCACTGAACACTCAGTACTATGCCGTACTCGACTTCAGTCTCTGGAGCCCGCTGTTTGCAGGTGAGCCGGCATCCCTGGTTGAAGGTACAGGCATCTACATCGGCCAGGACTTCGAAGCTCCGATGGTGCGTGTGGCTGAGCATTATGGCAACGTCTCGCAAAAATTCCGCATCAGTAAAGTACCTGAGCCAGGTACCATGGCACTGCTCGGTATGGGTCTGATCGGAATCGGTGCCGGCAGATTGGCGCGCAAAAAGAAGTAGTCTGAAACACGATTTTAGTTGAAAGTTCTCCTCCATTAGAACGACATTAAGCCGCCTATTCAGGCGGCTTTTTTTATCCTGATTAATCTGTTTAGCTTCTTACGCCAACATTCTCCGGAATAAGTTCCAATCATTTGGATTGTGGGCCCTACCCACTCAGAGGGTGAGATTGCTATTGGCTGCAATTGCCGATTTGCTGAAAAGGGCAAAATGCGTGCATTTCATTGTGGCCAGTAAATCGTAAAAGCTTCGTAAAAGGCAGGCTATACGGAAGCAACCCGATTTCTTTTAATGACTCTATCTTGTCTTGCAATAGGGGAGGAGATCTTATGCGGGATGACGAAGTGCTAACGCACCGGGCCCTGTTGAGTAATTGGTGAGAAGCCGCATTGATTGGTGATCATTCGCGACCATCGGGATTCTCTCTATCTGCAAACGGTACGGGTGTACCCTGCACCATTTGAAGATATCCCAAACAGCCGCGAAGTTGTCCGCAGCGCGTAACGTCAATCCCGAATGACGATTTCCACCCGGCGGTTTTTCAAGCGGCCGGCAGCGGTCGTGTTATCGGTAATCGGTGTGGATTCACCCAGTCCTAGGGTGTCGATTCTGGAGGCGTCTACACCAACCTGAACCAGCGCCTCCTTGACGGATAGCGCGCGTCGTTCCGAGAGATCCAGATTGTACTCTTCGGTACCCACGTTGTCGGTGTGGCCCTCGATCAGCACGGTCTTTTCCGGATATTCGCCCAGAAACGACGCCAGTTTGTCGATGGTGCTCATGGCGCCGGGAAGCAGATCGGTTTTACCCGACGAGAAAAGTACGTCACCCAGAGTCATGACCATACCGCGTTCCGTCTTCAGGGCCTGCAGCTCTTCAAGCTCAAGACGCAGTGCCTCGGCCTTGGCCAGTGCCTGCTCCCGCTCCATCAGCGCAGACTCCTTTTCACGAAGCGCTTCGGCCTTGGCCTGCTGTTCAAGCTGGATTTCAATCTCCCTTGCTTTCAAGCGCTCCTTGTTTTTCACTTCACCCAACTCCAGAAGCCTGTTGTTGGCCGTTTTGCGGGCAGCGATCGCCCGGGCGGTCTCGATTCGGGAGGTACCGACGTAGGTGAGTGAGTTCATATCCTCTTCGTTGTCGGCAACCGCTGCACGAGCCAGAGCCTGCTCTGCTCTCTCCAGCTCGGCCGGAGCATGGCGCAGTATATCCTCATTCTGTTTTGCTTCGGCGTAGGCTTGCTCTGCATCCAGCAGGGCTTGGCTTTTCTGAGTGGAACTGCAGGCGATGAGTAACAGGGCGAGTGCAGCGAAGATCGTCAAACGGTTAGCTATGCGGGACATGGTGTGTTCTCCATCAGAATCTGATTATGTGTGGGGCTGTCACTGCCTTTTTCTGGCACGCATGATCTCTTCTCTCAGCACCTTGATGCTGTTTTCGAGTTCGCTTACGGCTCTGTCTGCTTCCGCCTTGGATGAAATGGCCTTGGCCAGTTCCGCGTCTGCCTGGGCCTCTTCTGCAAGCCTTTTTGCTGATTCGTAGTTCTCTTTGGCCAATTCGAGTTTGGCCTGCTTAATCTTCTGCCTGGCCCGATCCATGCGTACAGGTGCATGTTTGGTGGCATCTTCATTCTCCGCCGCATTCAGAGCGGTTTCCGCTGCAGACATCTCCGCGACAGGTTTTGGCGCTGAGCTGCATCCAGGCAATGCGATGAACATCATAGTAAGGATTGCGGGTAGAGTGAGTGCCCGCCAATTTGGTATTACAGAGTTCAGCATGATGTTATTCCTTCTGTTTGAACCAGCAACTGTGGATTTTATAGTGTGCTTGGTGCCGTCTCCCGAAAAGCCATCCGGTCTCAGAGAGACGAAACACTTAGCGTCGATTATTCGAGGCTTTGTCTGATCCGTCAACCAGGCATTGGTTAAAGCGAGGTCTTAGGTCCCGAGCAGGGTCCCTTATGCATTGGCTTTACGACAGAAAACTGAGCTTCGTTAATCTGTGAGGATACCTCAGAACTGAATGATCGTAGAGGTTTGAAGACTGTAATTTGACGATTTATAACGATTCCGCACGCTGATTACAGGAGTGGCCCATCGGATTCTGATGTGCTACCGATGGGCCATTCGATCAGTTCAGGTCACTGATCAGTGAGTTTTTAACGGTGGAGTCCAACCCATCAATTGTATAATTATACTCTGCATGATCAATTCCGGCGGATAGCTTGGCGCCGTTTTTCAGGCTCTCGATCATCCCGTCAGTCAATTCGAAACGGATGAAGTGGACCGCTGAAGTTTTATCTTCCGTTGTGCGTTCAAGATCCTCATTGGCAATCGGGCGGATCTTTTCATGGCCTTCAACTGCAAACCAGATAGCGTTTTCGATACCAATCAGTTTTGCCAGCGCCTGTTTACGCTCTTCCACATCGTCATACTCCATCATGAATGTGGCCTTCCAGTTGGTGCCGTCGGGGATCAGAGGATTGTAGACATCCAGTTCGTCCTGGATGCCATCGTGTTCAAATATACGTTCGATGCGCAACATCTCCTGAATCTGATACTGCATCGTCAGCTCATCCTCGAAATAGAGCGCGGCGTGAGGTCCGATCGGTAATCTACGGCTTTTTTTGTGGTCTATGACGCGGGTCCTGAACTCCTGGCGAATACGGGAATACTCTTCGAGGCTGTAGAGGTCTTCATGGGAAAGCTGGGTCATGAGGCGCTCCTGAAATCAATCTTGTGCAAAGGTTTTTTCCATAAACGGGTTTCATCGCTAAGCGGATCTAGCGGCTTGCGATAGCCTTCATTTGCCATTTGTTGTTCTCCGTTTTATTCGTTCTATAGACCATAGGCCTGACGCATCAGGCTGATCGGATGTTGTGGCTGTCTGCCATCTCTGAGGCCATTTTCGATATGGTGGCCCGCCATCGGGCAGTCACTGCCATAACAGTCGGCTTCCGCCTGTTTTACCCGGTTGACCACCGGCTTGCCTATCTTCATGGCATGTTTGTGAAACTCGCTTTTCACGGCATAGGTGCCATCATGGCCGGAGCAGCGTTCGATGGCTGTGACCTGGGTATCAGGGATCAGGCTTAGCACCTCTTTTGTCTTGGCGCCCACATTCTGCACCCGCTGGTGGCAGGCGGCATGGTAGGCCACCTTGCCGAGGCCCTGTTTGAAGTCAGTTTTCAGTAGCTGCGATTTGTGTCTGATCATCAGATACTCGAAGATGTCGAAAACCGCATCGGCGACTTTTTTGACGTCAGGATCATCGGGAAACAGCAGCGGCAGCTCCTGTTTGAACATCAGGGCACAGGAAGGTACCGGTGCGACGATATCCCAACCCTGATCCACCAGTTTGGCCAGTACCGGAATATTGGCATCCTTAGCGGCCTCTACCGCGTCCAGATGGCCCAATTCGAGTTTGGGCATGCCACAACATTGCTCTTTTTCAGCCAGGGTTACCGGGATGTCGTTGTGTTCGAATACCGCCACCAGGTCCTCACCCACATGGGGTTCGTTGTAGTTGCCGTAACAGGTGCCGAACAGGGCGACTTTACCTTGGGTGGTGCCCGCCGGGGTGCCCTGTGCATCGATGGCAACTTTCCCAGCCAAGCGTTTACGTAGCGGCTTGCTGTGAAATTCGGGGAGTTTCGCATCGGGGTGGACACCTAGTGCGTGATCCAGGATTTCACGGAAATTCTTCGCTTTGTTGAATTGGTTGACCACGCCGGAGACAATCGGAATGCCGGCCAGTTTGCCCAGGTTGTCGGTGCTGGTGAGTAGCCGGTCGCGCAGTTTGACGTCGCCTTTTTTGTACTTCACCGCTTTCGCCCGCAGCATCAGGTGTGGAAAGTCGATATTCCATTCGTGAGGCGGTACATAGGGACATTTGGTCATATAACAGAGGTCACACAGGTAGCAGTGATCCACCACCTGCCAGTAATCCTCTTTGGCAACACCATCGACCTCCATGGTCTCCGATTCATCCACCAGATCGAACAGACTGGGAAAGCTTTGACAGAGGCTGACGCAGCGTCGACAGCCATGGCACAGATCGAAGACCCGTTCCAGCTCTTCCATTAAGCTCTGTTCGTTGTAGTATTCGGGGTTTTTCCAGTCGATTGGATGCCGTGTCGGGGCTTCCAGATTACCTTCTCGTTGACCGGTAGGTGCTGCCATGGGTATCTACTCCTGCATTGAGGCCGGGCGGCCCCTCGCCGAGGCCGCCGAATCGGGCGCTGCCCGTGCCTGATCTGGTGCTCAGTCCAGCTCGTCCAGTGCTCTCTGGTAACGGTTGGCATGAGAACGCTCGGCTTTGGCCAGAGTTTCGAACCAGTCAGCGACTTCATCGAAACCCTCATCGCGGGCGGTTTTGGCCATACCTGGATACATGTCAGTGTATTCGTGGGTTTCACCGGCGACAGCGGCCTTCAGGTTGTCGCCAGTCGGGCCGATCGGCAGACCGGTTGCAGGATCGCCGCACTGCTCCAGATACTCAAGATGACCATGGGCATGGCCGGTTTCACCTTCAGCGGTGGAACGAAACAGGGCTGCTACATCGTTGTAACCCTCTACATCGGCTTTGGCAGCGAAGTAGAGGTAGCGACGGTTGGCTTGGGATTCTCCGGCAAAAGCGTCTTTCAGGTTTTGCTCAGTATTACTACCTTTGAGTTCCATATCTGGTTCTCCGAAATGATGGTTATTGTGGAATTGCACGTTGAGCCCTGCAGGCTCTTCGCTGATGCTTAGAATAGTTCTAAAAATGATTGGAAGCGAATGGTCTTTTCAATGGCAATGATAGTTTTTACCTAATATTAAATTGTTTTTGAGAAGGAATGTGTGTAATGAATTGCAGAGCATGGCTTTGTGCGGAATATAACCCTATGTAAAATATGTTAATTATATCGGGCTGTAGAATTATCAGCCGATTGAATTTATACTCATCTGATGGATTTGAACGAACAACAACAGCCTCCGCAAAAGCGGAACACTACCCAGATGATGATCGCGCATGGGGTCAACCTGACCAAACAGCGGCGCATCATTGCGGATGTTTTGTTCGAGCGTAACCAGCATGTCACTGCAGATCAGCTCTTCGATCTGGTCAAGCAGACTGGCAGCCGGGTATCGAAAGCGACGGTTTACAACACCCTGGGATTGTTCACCCGGAAGGGATTGGTGAGGGAGATCTTTATCGATGCCTCGCGTACCTTCTACGATTCAAACAACAGCCACCACCACCACTTCTACAATGTGGATACTGGTGACCTGATCGATATCAAAGATCGTTTGGCACCCCACTTCATCGAACAGGATCTGCCGGAAGGCACATCCATGGATATTGTCGATCTGGTGGTGCGGGTTAAAAACATCAAGTCCTGAGCGATTGCCCCCTTTTCAGCCGCCTCTTCTGACAGATCAGAGAATTTCTCTCTTCGCTGAGTTGGAAACGTTGACATAAGTCAATGTTTTAAATTTAGACTAATTCTAATATTCACCTCCACACTGTATGGTTTTTAGGGTCGTCCGGAGCCGGTCACACCGAAAAAGTCCATGCAGGTCGAAAAATAAACAATGCGAATATGTTCCCAAATGGCCTGCAGCTGCCTGAGTTGAGCAGCAGGCGGATCAAGTCAGTTACTCCATGAGGATGGTTCCAGTCTTCAAGAACCTTACAGGTAAAAGGAAATGAACTTTAAAATTTCTCTGATCGCAACAGTGCTGCTAGGTATTTCAAGCCATGCTATGGCAGTGGAAGAACCCATCAAACCGATTAAACCTGTTCAGAGCATTAATCTGGGGCAGGTTGAGTTGGGCAAGAAACTCTATTTTGACCCCCGCCTGTCCAAGTCGGGCTTTATTTCGTGCAATTCATGCCACAACCTGAGCATGGGGGGCACCGATAACCTTAAAACCTCGATCGGTCATAATTGGCAGCAGGGCCCGATCAACGCGCCTACCGTCCTAAACTCCAGCCTGAACGTGGCTCAGTTCTGGGACGGCCGGGCTGCAGACCTGAAAGCACAAGCCGGTGGTCCGATCGCCAATCCGGGCGAGATGGCGGCAACCCATACCCTGGCGATTGAGGTGCTGGAATCGATCCCTCAATACATGATGGAGTTCAAGAAGGTGTTTGGCGTGGATAAAATCACCATCGATGAGGTGACCCAGGCGATCGCCGAGTTTGAGAAGACCCTGGTGACCCCCAACTCGGATTTTGACAAGTGGTTGTTGGGCGACAAGGCTGCGCTGAATGATGAGGAGCTGAAAGGCTACAAGCTGTTTAAGGAGAGTGGTTGCACCGCCTGCCATAACGGTGAAGCGGTTGGCGGCAACTCATTTCAGAAGATGGGTCTGGTCGAGGCCTATAAGACCGATAGCAAGGCAGAGGGTCTGAGTGCGGTGACCGGTAAGGATGCGGACCGCTTTAAATTCAAAGTGCCCACTTTGAGAAATGTGGAGATGACCTACCCCTACTTCCATGATGGTGAAGCGCAAACCCTGGCCGAAGCTGTTGATGTGATGGGTAGGTTGCAGCTGGGTCGTAAGTTCACAGAGGCGGAGAACGGCCAGATCGTGGCTTTTCTCAAGACCCTGACCGGGGATCAGCCATCCTTCATGATGCCGATCCTGCCACCTTCAACCGACAATACTCCGGTACCGAAACCTTTCGATTAAGTAAAAGTCGCCGGTAGGTTCAAACAGAACCGCTATCTGCATGCCACGCACCCATCTGGGTGCGTGGCTCATTCCGGGGTGATCAATCCTGCAGAGCTGCGAAGTGGGCTGCACCCTTCAGGGCCGTCTTATCATTCAGAATGACCCTCACCGGCATTGCCGTGACGATGTGCTGCATGCGGCCTTTGGCGAGAAAAGCCTGCATGAACTGACCCTCAGTCAGTAGCGGCAGTATTTGTGGTGCAATACCACCACCCAGATAGACGCCCCCGGTAGCCATGATCTTCAATGCATGATTACTCGCCTCACGACCATAGAGTTCGATGAACAGCGCCATGGTTTCTGCTGCGATCGGATCTGTTTTGTCGATGGCGGCCCTGGAAACCGCTGGCGCCACACCGATCCGGTTGATCTGCTGTTGCAGCCAATCCGGTGTTGTGGCCGATCGATATTGACGCAGAAAGGCGTAGATGCTCTCTATTCCGGGTCCTGAGACGAGGCGCTCCCAGCTGACATGACCATACTGCCGCGCAAGACTTTCATAGAGCGCATACTCCAATGAGGAGCTGGCACTGAAGTCCGAGTGGCCCCCTTCCGAGGGAAAGGGTCGGTAATGATTGCCATCCCAATAGAGTCCGGCTTCTCCAAGGCCGGTGCCGGCAGAGATGATCGAGCGGTTGCCAGCAGCATTTGCAGCCCCGGTATTGAGGCTGTGAATGTCGGACTCATGGAGGGTGTCGATACCCCAGGCATTGGCTTCAAGGTCATTCAGCAACCAGACCTGATCAAAGCCGAACTGCTGTTTCACCGCCTGGGCGGAGACCAGCCAGGGCAGGTTGGTCGTTTCGCAGACCTGATCGATGACCGGTCCGGCGAGTCCGAAACAGGCACGCTCGATCCGTTTGAGATTGTGCTGATCGAGAAACTGTTTGAGAATCGATTCGATGGTCGGATGGGCCGGGCTCGGATAGCTGGCTTCGATGATCGCTTGCTCTGGCGTGGTGCCTGTGGAATCGAACAGCGCCAGTCGGGTATTGGTTCCACCGATATCGCCTGCCAATATCTGCATCTATAACCTCACTGGAAAATAAGCTACTTAGGTGCGTATCATACCCGGATGGATGTCTCACCCATACTCGATCCTCTCAATGATGCGCAACGGGAAGCAGTAACCGCCCCGGTCGGCAGCCTGCTGGTGCTGGCTGGCGCCGGCAGTGGCAAAACCCGGGTGCTGGTCCATCGAATTGCCTGGCTGCTGAGCGTAGAACAGGTCACCCCCTGGTCGATCATGGCGGTCACCTTTACCAACAAGGCGGCCAAGGAGATGCGTAATCGTATCGAAGAGCTGCTCGGTCAACCCATCGGCGGTATGTGGGTCGGCACATTTCACGGTCTTGCCCATCGACTGCTGCGCGGTCACTGGAAGGAGGCGGGCTTACCACAGAATTTCCAGATCCTCGACTCGGATGATCAGTTTCGGCTGATCAAGCGTCTGCTGAAGAGTCTCGATCTGGATGAGGCACGCTGGCCGCCGCGGCAGGTGCAGTGGTTTATCAACGGCAAAAAGGATGAAGGGCTGCGTGCCCAGCATCTGGATGATGGCGGGGATCCCTATCAGCGACAGATGATTCGTATCTACAGTGAGTATCAGGCCGCCTGCGAGCGGGGAGGCCAGGTGGATTTTGCTGAATTGCTGCTGCGTGCCCATGAGCTGATGCGGGATCGGGCGGATCTGTTGCAACACTATCAGAACCGTTTCCAGCATCTGCTGGTGGATGAGTTTCAGGACACCAACACCATCCAGTATGCCTGGTTGAGGTTGCTCGCCGGCAAGCAGAGCCATCTGTTCATCGTAGGGGATGACGATCAGTCGATCTATGGCTGGCGCGGCGCCCGGGTGGAGAATATCCAGAGTTTCCAGAACCACTATCAGTCAGCAAAACTGGTGCGCCTGGAGCAGAACTATCGCTCCACCGGTAATATCCTGAATGCGGCCAATGCGCTGATCAACAATAACCCTTCGCGGCTCGGCAAGCAGCTCTGGACAGAGGATTGTGAAGGTGAACCGATCAATCTCTACGGCGCCTTCAACGAGATCGATGAGGCCCGATTCGTGGTGGAGCGAATCCGTCAGTACATCGAAGAGGGCCACGCCCGCACCGAGGTGGCGATTCTCTATCGCACCACAGCCCAATCACGGCTGTTTGAAGAGGCGTTGATCCAGTCCGGGGTTCCCTATCGGGTCTATGGCGGATTGCGGTTTTTCGAACGGGCGGAGATCAAAGACGCCCTGGCCTATCTGCGCCTGCTGAGTAACTTCCATGACGACAGCGGTTTTGAGCGGGCGGTGAATATGCCGCCGCGAGGCATCGGTGCAAAAACCATGGAGGCGTTGCGCAGTCATGCCAGGATGTTCGATTGTTCTCTCTGGCAGGCTGCCAGTGAGCTGGTGCAGGGTGGCGGTATGGCGAAGCGGGCCGCGACCGCCCTGCAGAAGTTTCTCGATCTGTTGGAGGAGTTGAAGGTCGAAACCAGAGACCTGACCCTCGCCGAAAAGGTGGATCAGGTGTTGAACGCCAGTGGTCTGCCGGACCACTTTGCCAAGAGCCGTGACGGCAAAGGGATTGATCGTAAGGAGAATCTGGAAGAGCTGGTCAATGCCACCCGTCAATTTGAATGGGGTGAGGATGATGAGCTGGAGGAGTTGGATGCCTTTCTCTCCCACGCTGCACTGGAAGCCGGTGAGGCGCAGGGGGATCCGTATGAGGATTGTGTGCAACTGATGACCCTCCATTCAGCCAAGGGATTGGAGTTTCCACTGGTTTTTCTTGTTGGCATGGAAGAGGGGCTGTTTCCACACAGCATGTCGGCGGATGACCCCACTCGACTCGAAGAGGAGCGCAGACTCTGTTATGTGGGTATCACCCGGGCGATGAAGCTGCTCTATCTGAGTCATGCAGAGAGTCGACGGCTGCATGGCAGTGACAGTTATCCCCTGCCCTCCAGATTCATCCGCGAGATCCCCGCTGAACTGATGAGGGAGGTACGGGCCGGACCGGTAAGCAGTCAACCGATCTACGGCGACTCGCCCTACCTTGAAACCACCCAGCAGTGCGGGTTTAATCTGGGACAACGGGTATGCCATGCTAAATTTGGTGAAGGCGTGGTGCTGAACGCAGAGGGTCAAGGACAGAGTGCCCGGGTGCAGGTTAACTTTGAAGAGGTTGGTACCAAGTGGCTGGTCGTGGCCTACGCCAACCTTTCACCCTGCTAGGGCGGGCCTAAGAAGAATTACATCGAATAGCAAATACAGACAGACCGGAGGGTTACATGAAACGTCGTGAATTTATAACAAAGGTTGGTGCCGGTGCACTGGCGACCGGTGTTGGCCTCTCCACCGCCAGCGTTGCCGAGGCGAAAGCCAAGATCAAATGGAAGATGGTGACCACCTGGCCGAAGAACTTTCCCGGTCTGGGAACCGGTGCCAACAAGCTGGCCGAGGTCATCAATGAGATGAGTGGCGGCCGGATGCATGTCAAAGTCTATGGCGCCAAAGAGCTGGTACCCGCCTTTGAGGTGTTTGATGCCGTTGCCAGTGGAACCGCTGAGATGGGCCACGGTGCGGCCTACTACTGGAAAGGCAAGAGTGAAACCGCGCAGTTCTTTTCCACCGTGCCTTTCGGCCTGACCGCCCAGGAGATGAACGGCTGGCTCTATTTCGGCGGTGGATTGGAGATGTGGACTGAGCTCTACAAACCGTTTGGCCTGATCCCGGCGCCGGGTGGCAATACCGGTATGCAGATGGGAGGCTGGTTCAATAAAGAGATCAACAGCGTTGCTGATCTGAAGGGCTTGAAGATGCGTATTCCGGGATTGGGCGGAGAGGTGCTGAAACGGGCCGGAGGGACACCGGTCAACCTGCCGGGTGGCGAGCTCTTCACCTCGCTGCAGTCCGGTGCAATCGATGCCACGGAGTGGGTGAACCCGTACAACGACCTGGCGTTCGGCCTTTTCAAGGCGGCCAAATACTACTACTTTCCGGGCTTTCATGAGCCGGGCACTACCCTTGAGGCAATCATCAACGAGAAGGCGTTCAATGCCTTACCCAAGGATCTGCAGTCGATCGTGATGAATGCCTGTAAGGTAGCCAACCAGGAGATGCTGGCCGAGTACACGGCGCGCAATCCTGCCGCGCTGAAGACCCTGGTTGAGAAACACAAGGTCGATATTCGTATCTACCCAGATGACGTCTTGGCCACCCTGCGCAAGTTCTCCAGTGAAGTGGTCGAGGAGCTGGCCGCCAAGGACGCCTTCGCCAAGAAGGTCTACGACTCCTATATGAACTTTCTCAAAGGCTCAAGAGAGTGGGGATCGATATCCGATTTCGCCTATCTGAAGGCCAGAGACAAAGGCTGATCCGGTGCACAGCTTTGTGCTCGATCACTAGCCGCGAATGAATGCAATTCACCGCAAATTAACGCAAATGCTTATAAGTTCAGTGGGGCAAGGGAAGTCTCAATCGATTTACGGCAATTTGTGGTGATTAGCGTTCATCGCGGCAAATACGAAATCCTAATAACGACCTGTCAGCAGCGTCGGTAAGTGGAAAGTGATCTCCCCTCCCCTTTCACTCTATGTCCACATCCCCTGGTGTGTGCGCAAATGTCCCTATTGCGATTTCAACTCCCATGGGATCAAGCAGGCTATTCCCGAGCAGGCCTATGTGGATGCCTTGCTGCACGACTTGAGCATCGACATTGAAGGCATCGAGGGCAGACAACTCTCGTCAATTTTCATCGGTGGGGGGACGCCGAGTCTGTTTTCGTCTGCTGCGATTGCCAGGTTGCTGCAAGGAATTGAGCAGCGGTTCGCCTTTGCCGAGTCGATGGAGATCACCCTGGAAGCCAATCCGGGCGCCGTGGAAGCCGGCTCCTTCGCCGGTTACCGGCGGGCCGGGGTCAATCGCCTCTCGTTGGGCTTTCAGAGTCTGCAAGCTTCGATGTTGCGGGCGCTGGGCAGAATTCACTCCCCTCAGGAGGCGAAAGAGGCTTTTGCGCAGGCGAGAAAAGCGGGTTTTGACAACATCAATATCGACCTGATGTTCGGCCTGCCTGAGCAGACCCTGGCGATGGCGGAAGTGGATCTGGCTGCGGCGATTGAACTCGGCAGTGAGCATCTCTCCTACTATCAATTAACCCTGGAACCCAATACCCCGTTTCATCATGCACCACCGGCCGTGCCGGATGATGAGCAGTTGTGGCTGATGCAGCAACAGGGGATGGAGCAGCTCGCCAATGGCGGCTTCAGCCACTACGAAGTATCTGCCTATGCACGCCAGGGGCATGAGTGCAGGCACAACATGAACTACTGGCGGTTTGGGGACTATCTGGGTATCGGCGCTGGGGCTCACGCCAAGTTGAGCCTGGCTGACGGCCGGGTGAAGCGCTTCTGGAAACAGCGTCATCCGGATGCCTATCTTGCCGCTGACAAAACCGCTGACTTCATCCAGGGTGAGCGGCAGCTTGCTGAGGAGGATCTGCTAGTGGAGTTCATGATGAATGCGCTGCGTCTGCTTGAAGGGGTGGAGCTGAACCTGTTTGAGAGCCACACGGGAGTCGGCTTGCAACAGATCGAAACGCCGTTGCGGCAGGCCGTGGAACGAGGCTTGATGCAGCCTGTTGAGCAGCGGCTATGCCCCTCCTCATTGGGGCATAGATTTCTGAATGATCTGCTCTCACTTTTCTCAAGTTAAAAGGACTTCTTAACAATAATTTGACCAAAGTACGCTAACATATTAAATTTATAGGTCTATCCCATGAGATTGGGTTAGGTGGCAACACCAGGAGTCAGTAGATACCTCTCGTCTAATCTGGATACGCGAGCTGTTTTGCAGGGAGCAGCGTGGAACCCTTGCATTGATAGGTTCCAGTGAATGGTCGATTGCCGTCTCCGCCAGTCAGTGCAATCACCAGATTCCAGCCAATGGTTTTGGGAGGAGCTTGGGCGCCTGTGCGCTGCGGCTGAATAATGCAACTGTTCCTCAAAGTTGTTGTTTCGATTTCAGCACTTCTGGCTGTCACGCTGCTGATGCCTGATGCCCAGCAGGTTTACGCTGATATGTCGTTGCATGGAAACGACTCCGCACTCCAATCCACCGCACAGATCAAATCCGGCACGACACCCCCCAAGGTACAATATCTTCCAGAATCACTGAGCGAAGTGCAGCTTGGTGTTCTGCTCATCGGCGGGGCACTGGTGATTGGCCTGCTGGTGATATTCCGCTTGATCAAAGGCCGTTGGGAATCATTCTTCGAGCGGTACGAAGAGATCGCCCGTTCTTTGTCGGAAGGTAATTATCTGGCCGTCACCCGTCTGCCGGTGGAGGGTAAGCTGGCCCCGGTCAGCCGGGTATTGCGACAGTTGGTCAGTGAGAACTTTCTCTATCAGCAGACCATCAATCAGCAGAAACGGGTCTACGCCGCACTCTCTGAGACCAGTAAGATGGTGCTGAGGAATCCACCGCCATTGGTCATGTTCGAGCATGCCTGTGAGATTGCGGTGAACTTTGGCGGGTTTACTGCCGCCTGGGTCGGTGAGGTGGATATCGATGCAAAGCTGCTGCATCCGGTTGCCTGTGCCGGTATCCCCAAAGAGCGGCTGAAGGTCTGTAAATTCGATCTCGACCTGACCGATCCTGAGGGTGATAGTCCGTTGGCAACCGCAGTCTACGGGAAATGCGCTTCTGTGATAGACCGGATCGATCCGGATGGGGGGAAGACCACCTGGCATCGTTTGGCACAGACCAGCGGCGGTCAGTCGGTTGCGGTGTTTCCAATTGTGGTGAATCAGGATGTGATCGCCGCCTTCACCCTCTACGCAGACGGCCCGGAATATTTTACTCAGACCATCCACGATCTGCTCGATGAGATGGTCAGCAACTTCGCCTTCGCGATTGAAAACCATGAGCGGAGTCAGGCCCATCAGCTGGCGCATAACTCCCTGGAAGAGTCTTCGAAACAGCTCACAGAGGCCAATAAGCAGCTTTCGATGTTATTGGAATCGACTGGTGAAGGCATCTTCGGGGTGGATGAAAATGATAACTGCACCTTCATCAACAAGGCCGGGGCAGAGATGCTCGGTTATACCCAACAGGAGCTGATCAACAAGCCGATCCATAACCAGGTGCGGATGTTCGATGAGTCGGGTCTGTCATTCAACTGCCGGGTGGTTGAGCAGGGTGATCCTGTGAAGGTCAGGGATGAGTCTTTTCAGCGGCAGAATGAAACCCTGTTTCCGGTTGAATATTCAACCTATCCGATTATGGAGCATCGACAGTTCAAGGGTTCGGTCACAGTGTTTCGTGATGTCACATCCAGCCGTTCGATGATGCGTGAGATGCGCTTTCTGGCCACCCATGATTCGCTCACCCATCTGCTCAACCGGCATGCCTTTGATCAGCGCTTGAGGCAGGCCTTTTCCGACTCGAAGGAACACAATGCGCAACATGTGCTGCTGTATATGGATCTTGATCAATTCAAACTGGTCAATGATACCTGTGGTCATGTGGCGGGAGATATGATGCTGCGCCAACTCTCCCATCGTCTGCAACGGACCATCGGGGAGAACGATGTAATAGCCCGTCTGGGCGGAGATGAGTTTGGTTTGCTGATGGAGAACAGTAACCTGCAACAGGCGACACAGATGGCGAATCTGATCAGCAGCACGGTGAAGGCATTCAGATTCTCATGGGAAGGCCGCAGTTTCACCACCGGTGTGAGTATCGGTATTGTCGCCATCGGGCCCAAGACCGAGAGTCCGCACAATGCACTCAGCGCAGCGGATGCGGCCTGCTATGTGGCGAAGGACATGGGGCGCAATCGAATCCATGTGTATCAGCCCTATGATGAAGAGATCAATCGCCAGCAAGGTGAGATGCACCTGGTAACCAAGATCGAGAGTGCCATTGATCAAAGTCGTTTCTCTCTGTTGCAACAACCGATCATGTCGTTGAACAGCAGTTCCATTGGTGATGAGCATATCGAACTTTTGGTGCGGATGCAGGATGAAGAGGGAAGAATGATCATGCCCGGTGCATTCATACCTGCGGCCGAGCGCTACAACATCATGCACAATGTTGACCGCTGGGTGATCGGCGAGGCATTCAAGTGGTTGTCTGAGAACCGAGAGCGTCTTGAGGAGTTGAGTCTTTGCGCCATCAATCTGTCAGGACAATCCCTGGGTGAATCCACACTGCATGAGTACATCCTGGAGCAGTTGCGCCACTACGGTTTGCCGGCAGAAAAGATCTCGTTTGAAATCACCGAGACGGCGGTGGTCAGTCGTCTCGATCAGGCGACCCGCTTCATCAGTCTGTTAAAACGCCGGGGATTCCGTTTTGCATTGGACGATTTCGGTACCGGGATGTCCTCTTTCGCCTACTTGAAGCATCTACCGGTCGACTATCTGAAGATCGACGGCAGTTTTGTCCGCAATATGATGAATGATCCAGTAGATCGGGCAATGGTTGAATCGATCAACCAAATCGGGCATCTGATGGGTCTGAAGACCATTGCCGAATATGTGGAAGATGACCAGACTCTCGAGCAGTTGATCGATATCGGTGTGGACTACGCGCAAGGGTATGGCGTGGTTCAACCTATGCCGCTGAGCGGCAGTGACAGACAAAACGCGTCACAGGGGACCATCCACTGAGAGTCGGCCAGTCGGCCACTCAATTCATGCGGCACTGGTCCAGAAACGTTTCCAACCCCACCTCTTCCGCATAGGCCTTCAAGATTTTCGGGCGAGGGCCCTTCTCCTTCACCTCGAAGATCGCTTCCGGTTGGTTTGGCAGTTTGCCGTATCGACCTGCGGGTATTTTTACCGTGATGGTCGGTTTGCTGGTTCTGCGGGGTTTTCTGACACGGCGGGATTTACTGGTTTTCCCCGACTTAGGTGCTGACTTGGCGCTGTTTTCGGCCTCGAGTTTCTCGACGACGCGGCTGACCCTTTTGATATGGTGAGTGATGTAGGATTCGAAACTGACGCCACTCTCTTTGAGCAGGGATGAGATTTTTGTGCTGACCTCTTTGAGTGCTTTCTCTTGCTGCTCAGCTTTCTGTTGTTCCTTTTCAAGGCGGGTGATTTCAGCCTTCAGGCTTTCGATCTGTTTTTGTATATTTGGCATGTTCCTGTGCTCTAATCCAGATAAATCCATCGAATTCTAAATAGCTTCAGTGTATTTAGGCAAATATCAACCACCTTTGTGTGAGTGGAGTCTATGAGTGACAACCCCTATCGGCCCATTGCCTGTGGCCTCCATGAATCCTATCAATATGCCGTGATGACCCGTACCCGGCTCGATCTCAGCTGGCGGGATGAATCTGGTCAGCATCTTCAGGCCCGGGTTCTGCCAATCGATGTGGTGACCCGGGACAAGGCGGAGTATCTGATCGTTCGGGATCCGTCAGGAGAGGCGTTGGCGGTGCGGCTCGATCAGATTGTCGGGGCAATCGATCTGGCTTCGGGCAAAAACCTGGAATGATCCGTGGTCAAAATGTTGGCGTTTCGTGGGTTGGCCTTCTAACAGGTTGATTCTTAAGGTAATGATAGTTTAAGTCTGACGGCAATCGAGGGCATTTTAGGAATTATCATCTGAGACACTCGTCAGAGAGTATGTTAGTTTTAATAGTGAAGACGCCAGAGTAGAGCCTTATGTGCCACACTGATCTAGATTTCGACCACTTGCTTAAATTGGCCGAGAGGGACCCGGTGAAATTCGAAGCACTGCGTCAGAAAACAATTGATACCTACATCGCAACTCTGCCCAATGAGCGCCAAACGCAGATGCGTCGATTGCAGTGGCGTATCGACCAGGAGCGCAGAAACCGCTCTCCCCTTAGCGCCTGCATGCGAATATCAGGGTTGATGTGGGACAACATGCTCGGACCCAAGGGCATGCTGGGTTATCTGCGCAGTATCAACTCAGAGCCCGGAATGGGGCGTAACAGAGTCAGCAGCTGTAAAATCGTGGAGTTTCCGTTAGGCTCCAGCTGAATTTAAACGGATTTATGCAGTATTAGTGGTGCGGGTACTTGCCTTATGGCCCATCTTGGCCTATTATTCCGCGCCTTGTCTGCCAGTTTGGGCAGAATCATTGCTAATTTCTCACGAGTGAGTCAGTCATGAAACCGGATACTCATCCTCAATACGAGGAAATCAAAGTCGTATGCAGTTGCGGCAACGAAATTGTCACCCGATCCACATTGGGCCAGGATGAGATGCACATCGAGGTATGCTCCTCCTGTCATCCTTTCTATACCGGTAAGCAGAAGATGGTGGATACCGCTGGCCGAGTGGACAAGTTCCGCAAAAAATACAGCCGCTAAGCTATTGGGCAACTGCTGCGTCGTTTCGACGCGACAGCCGATGGCCGTGCAAACCAATGAAAAGGCTCCGCAGTGCGGGGCCTTTTTGTTTGCTCTGCTGTTTTGCATGCTGCCGCTTGGTGTGCAGGCATCCGGCTGTCAGCCGTGCAACGCCGGGCTGCAGCCAGTTGAGCGGGTAATCGATGGCGATACCCTGTTGATGAGATCCGGTGACAAGCTGCGCCTGATCGGTATCAATACCCCGGAGCTGGGCCATTGGGGAAAACCGGGAGAGCCGGGTGGCCAGGCAGCGAAAGCCCTGCTGCAGCGACTTGTCAGGGAGAGCGGCGGACGCCTGGCGCTCTGCCCCGGGGTTGAGAGGCAGGACCGATACGGTCGGCAGCTGGTACATCTATCTAGTAACAATCGACAAAGCATCGCAGCGCAATTATTGCGTCAGGGTGCGGGATGGGCGATCGCCGTACCGCCCAACCTGCTCAACAACCGGTGCTATTTTGCAGCAGAATCCCAGGCCAGGCGTGAGCAGCTCGGGATTTGGAAAAACACTCCAACCTCAGCGAGTGGTCTCAAGGGTGATGAAGCGGGATTTCACCATCTTCGAGGACGAATTACCCGTGTTGGGGAGAGTCGAAGTGCCGTCTGGATGAATCTTGAGGGCGGATTGGCACTGCGCGTCACCCGGAAGGATTGGAAGGCCTTCCAGATCGATGACCCACACGCACTGGTTGGCCGAAATGTAGAAGCCAGAGGCTGGCTCTACAAACGCAAGGGTGAACAGCGTCTGAGGATTCGGCATCCAAGCTCGTTACGCCTGCTGGATTAATCTGAGACATTACACCAGCCCTCTCTCCCATTCATTTTGACTCTTTCATGATCCTGCCCAGCATGTACACTACGCTAAATCAATCGACTAGCAGGAGCATTCATGACCAAGCATATCGGTATTCTGACCTCAGGCGGCGATAGTCCGGGTTTGAACGCGGCGATCCGTGGCGTGGGTAAGGCGGCTCTGGGCGCCTACGATATGGAGGTGATCGGGATCCGTGACGGTTTCCGCGGTCTGGTAGAGAATCGCACCATGCAACTGGAACGGGGTGAACTCTCTGGGATCCTGACCCGGGGCGGTACCATCCTCGGTACCAGCCGGGAAAAACCCCACCGGATGCATTTCAACGGCAAGCGTCAGGATATGACTGATGTGATCGTTGAAAACTATCATGCCCATCATCTGGATGCCCTGGTCTGTATCGGCGGTGGCGGTACCCAGAAGAATGCCCTGCAGCTGGTGGAAAAGGGATTGAATGTCATCACCCTGCCAAAGACCATCGACAACGATGTCGCCCACACCGATACCACCTTCGGATTCGATACGGCGCTTGGCATCGCCACCGATGCCATCGATCGATTGCACAGTACCGCCCATAGCCATCACCGAATCATTGTGGTGGAGATCATGGGGCATCGGGCCGGCTGGCTGGCGCTCGGATCGGGGGTGGCCGGTGGCGCGGATGTGATCCTGCTGCCGGAGATTCCCTACGACATCGAAAGTGTTGCCGAGGCGATCAGAGGTCGTGCCGCCGGCGGTAAGCCGTTCAGTATCGTCGCTGTGGCAGAGGGCGCACTTCCCCGGGGGGTGGCTGAAGAGGTTCAGGGTCTGAGGGAGAGAAAGCAGATGGCTACCGATAAGAAACTGCGCAAACAGCTGAAGACTGAGCTGAGTGAGATGGAATCCCAATACGCCAACCATACCGTAACTCTCTCCCGCCAGTTGGAGGAGCTGACCGGTCTGGAGTCTCGAGTGACGATACTCGGCTATCTGCAACGTGGGGGAACACCCTCCGCCGCCGACCGGTTGCTGGCAACCCGCCTGGGTACCGCCTGTGTCGATCTGATCGCGGAAGAGCGGTATGGAGTGATGGTTGCATCCCGAGGTGACCAGGCGGTTCCAGTACCGCTGGTTGATGTGGCGGGCTACAAAAAGCTGGTGCCCCCGGATCATCCCTGGGTGATCAGTGCCAAAAGGGTGGGTACCACCTTTGGCGATGAGTAGCCACGACAGGCACTAGCTGATCGTCAGACACTTTTAATAGAAGACCCGCATAAAGCCGGTTATTAAGTCAGCGATTTCGCTGATTGAACCGCTGTGTTCTCTTGCCGGCTTGGCTCCCAGATTACACAGAGACGATGCTCCTTCATCTGTCAGATCACCTGATCGTAGTCTCAGTCTCTGTTTTATGCAGTCCTCTAAAACGGCATGAAGTTGCGCATTCCGTTCATCACCGGGCTGACTGTCTGAGACATGTTGCCCACGTCGTGGGTCATCACGCCCACATTGCGGTTCAGATGCCCCATGTTGTTATTCATGCCTTTGACCTGACTGGTCATGGATGACATGTTGCCGTTCAGTTCGGTGATGTTTTTGTTCATGTTGTTGACGCCACTGGACATACTGGAAGTGTCCTGGCCGATGGCGGCGATATGACCCTGAATCTGATGCATATCCGCCGACATGCTGGTCATCGAGCTCTCCATCACATGGACCACATAGAAAAGATAGATCAGGGAGGCGATGGCAATCATCGTACCGGGCAGCGAGAACAGTTTGATTCGCTGGATCTTGTAGGTCTGCTCCTTTTCGATCGCTTCAAGACGCTCCTGCAGCAGCTTCTCACGCTCCTCGGCTTCCTCGTGGGTCTGCTGGAATGCAGTGGTCAGGCGATCGCTGAACTCCTCGATGATCTTCTCATGGTGATCTTCGCGAATCTGGTTGTCTTTGTGGATCTTGTCGAAAACCGACTGCAGGCCCTGCATCAGGCCGGGCAGGACGCGGCTGTCGTTGGCTGACTTGGTGCGCTTGTCCGGGCTGGCGGTTTTACTCGGCTGAGTCGAGGCACTCTTTTTTGCCGTAGTCTTCTTTTTGCTGGTGGCGCTGCTCTTTGCTTTCGGAGCCGCCTTTTTCTTGGTTGTGCTGGTTGCCATGGGTCTACTGCTCATCTGGGTATCAAGGAGGGGGAGGTAGTTAAGTTTATAATAAAAAGCTTATTCGCTTATATGATTTTGATCACGCTTCTGAACATTGTAGAGTTCAGCCGCCGATAGGCGGGATTTTGGCAGGGGGATGCTGATCCGGTTTCCCGGGGTTACTCAGCGAGCAGTAGGTTTAGCGTGTCGACCACCTCCTGGCTGTCCCAGTTGATGGCCCGGTTGGCTGAATAGCGTATCCGACCTTTCCGGTCGATGATGAAAGAGCTGGGGAAACTGAAGACCTGCCAGTTGAGAGAGGTCTGCCCGTTCTGATCCATCAGTACCGGAAAATCGACCGGTATGCGCTGTAGAAAATCGCTCATCTCCTCGGGTGTTTCACGAAAATCGATAGAGATGATCTCTATGTCTCGATCTTTGAACATCGCTTGCAAACGGTTCAGGGAGGGAATCTCCTCAACGCAGGGTGGACACCAGGTAGCCCAGAAATTGATCAATCCCACCCGACCTTGCAATACGCTGCTTTCGAGCCTGTTTCCCTGAATATCCGCCAGATTGAAACTGGGAGCGATAGCAGGATTGTCGAGCTGTACCAATGAGCGGATGACTTGGGTCTCTGTGTCGGTGGCGTGTAATGGCAGTGGTGCTGTCGGTTTGGGGTGGTGATCCATCAATGCAGCAAACTGTTTGATCTGTTGCGGGATGCGTTGTGTGGCCTCGATATCCTTCTGACTCGGCTTGTGCTCTTCGTCATCCATGATGAACCAGTCCCTAACCTCCGGTACCAGATAGAGATAGCTTGGAGAGCCGGATTGCCAGAGTGCGGACAGCACCTCATTCATGCGCAAACGATGGCTGCCCAGGGATGGCTGATAGATCATCAGGGGTGTGTTGGTGGCAGTCAGGATCGGATCGAGTGTCGGTGGCTCACCGGCAATCGGTGCTGGGCCGAACAGATTTGGGTAGAAGAGAACCGCCCCGGCCAAACGGGATTGATCTGCTTCTGATTGCCACTGGCGCACACCTCGCAATAGAGGCAGGGGCATTCGATCATAGGCGGCCAGCACGATCCGCTTGTTACTCTGCTGGTGGGCTGTTGTGAGTATCGCTGCCACACCTGTGCCATTCAAGGTGCGAATCTGTTCACTGGAGCGGGGTAGAAAATAGGCTTCCAGCAAATCAACGCGCCATATCTCGATACCGGCCTTGGCAATATCGTTCAACAAATTCTCGAACAGGGGGCGATGTTCATCGTGATCGACCAGCCAGATCATCAGCAGCTCACCGTCTGCCGGTGTAACCTGGATCGCAATATCGTTGCCCTCAGAGTCCGTCAGGTTGATTTCATTCCCGTAGGCGTTATAACTGAATAGCGTAAGTAGAAGTAAAAGCAGTCTCATGTCGCGGATGGTACCGGTTTTGTTGTGGCCAGTGCCACCCTGACGCTGGCCAATCAGAGGCCTTGAACATTAAAACACACAGTGTAGGTCATCGATCGATCGGCGGTATGCGACTGACCGGTTGCTCAGGGCTTATTCAGATTTCACCTGCAAAATGAATCAATAACGAGGATGGAGTAATGAAACCAAGCATAATCGGAATCTTTCTATACGCTTTTTCTCTGGCTGCTGCTGCTGCCGTGGTGGGTGAGCCGGTGGAGTATCGATTTGGTGGCACCCTGATGAAAGGTTATCTGGCCTACGACGATGCGGTGATGGAGAAACGTCCAGGTATTCTGGTGGTGCACGAGTGGTGGGGTCACAATGAGTATGCCCGTAACCGGGCGAAACAGTTGGCCGGCATGGGGTATACCGCGCTGGCGGTGGATATGTATGGTGACGGTAAACTGGCCAACCACCCAAAGGATGCGGGTAAATTCGCAGGTGAAGTGAAAAAAAATATGGCGGTTGCCACCGAAAGATTCAAGGCGGCCATGTCTCTGTTGCAGAACCATAAAAGCGTCGCTTCTGAGGATATCTCAGCGATCGGATACTGCTTTGGTGGCGGGATTGTCCTGGAGATGGCGCGCCGAGGGCTGGACCTCGATCTGGTGGGCAGTTTTCATGGCAGTTTACCGGCGGTCGAACCGGCTGAGAAGGGTGTGGTCAAAGCCGAGGTGCTGGTATTCAATGGCGCGGACGACCCGTTTGTCAAACAGGAGCATATCGATGCCTTCATGGCGGAAATGGCCCATGCCAATGTGAAACACAGCTTCACTAACTATCCTGGGGCCAAACACTCGTTTACCAATCCTGATGCGGATAAGTTTGGCAAGCAGTTTGAGCTGCCACTGGCTTATGACCAACAGGCAGACCAGCAATCCTGGGCGGCTCTGAGTAAGGCACTGAAGAGCATCTACAAGCGATAGTCGGTAATTTTTGAATCAGCCCTCTTGGAGGGCTGGTCTGAAGAGAGCAGCACGAAATCAGTTGGGATGATTACTCATCATCCCGTTTTGCGCTCAGTCTGATCCGAGGCTCACAGGAAATCTGCAGTGTGATGGGTTGACAACAGACAGTACAGTCTTCGATGTAGCTCTGCTCAGGTATGCTGCGATCAACCAAAGCCTCATTCTTCTCCCCGCAGTAGGGGCAGTGGTATGTTCTGCTTTCGAGCAGGTTCAAAGCTGCCGCGCCTAATCGCCGCAGAGCATCCGCCGGCAAACGCTCTTCGCGCGGTTTTTGGCGTGCGCCTCGATGTACTTTGCGTAGCGTATTTTTGAAGCATCAATGCGGCTCTCCTGCCGCAGTTTATCGAGTAGCGATACGGGCAGATCGCGTAGCCAGTTGGTGATATATCGCTCCCGGCCTCCCTGGATCTCGCAGCGTTCGGCATGAGCCACCTGAATCAGTAGTTTGGTCGAGATCCGCTTGCTATTCGGCTCAACCCAGCGGTTGACCGGTTCATCGACCGAGCAGTAGATTTTCTGACAGTCGTTGAAGCAGCCTTTGCTGATCGCCTGGCTGCGATGAATGGTGATCTTTTCCAGGCTGACCTGGGAGAAAAAGGTGGAGAGTTTGTTGAGGGTGGATTCCGGTATGTTGACGGTTTCCCCAAGCTGAGTTTCGATAGCACGCTCAACCAGCTGATCAAACTGTTGCAACAGACGCTGCCGCTTGTCATTGACTACTGTCTTCTGTTGCAGGGTCGCCGGGCGCTCATGGCGTAAGTCGCGACAGGCCATATACTCAGCACCGGGTGCCTGGTTGAAACGCTCCAGGACCTCAAACCCCAACGGGCACCGGTTGCGCGAGACAAAACAGGGTAAGCGGTTTTTGACCCGGTAGTCGTTGCAAACCGTGACGGCCTTTTGTCGATTGCTTCTTGACTCTTTGTGGCGATCCGCATTGGCTGGCAGGGATACGGCCAGGCCGATGATGATCAAAATGAGTATCCGTCGGTACATGGTTTATGCCGGTGCCATTGATCAGCAGCTCTGTAGTTATGTGGCGTGAAAAAACGATCGCTAAAACCTATTATGACTCTACAAATCGAACTCCGCCATAGCCGATGTGCCAGATGCCGGTTGTTCAGTTCGATGAGGTCTCATGCTCTAGCAGGTGACGCATCTGGTTGAACTGCTGTAACTCATCCTTATCAACCTGAGGATATTGAGGTGCCATGGATTGCAATGTTTTGCGGATAATCTTTGCAACCTGCCAACGCATATAGGGTTTGTTGTCTGCCGGTATGGCATACCAGGGCGCCCAGGGCTTGGATGTGGCGGCCAGGGTCTCATGATAGGCTTTCATGTAGTCGTCCCAATAGGCTCTCTCTTCAACATCCTTAATGGAAAACTTCCAATGTTTGTGCGCCTCGTTGAGGCGGGAGAGAAAGCGCATCCGTTGCTCCTCCTTGCTGACATTGAGCCAGAACTTGAGGATTACCGTGCCGTTCAACGCCAGATGCTGCTCGAATTGGCGGATCGAGGCGAAGCGTTGCTGCCACAGGTCGTTCAGCTCCGGTGGAATATTGATACGTTGGGATTCCAGGTATTCGGGGTGAACCCGAACCACCAGGGTCTCTTCATAGTAGCTTCGATTGAAGATGCCGATGCGTCCCCGTTCGGGCAGTGCGCGGGTGGTGCGCCAGAGAAAATCGTGGTCCAACTCAAGTTTCGACGGCTGTTTGAAGGAGAACACCTGACAGCCGCTGGGATCGACACCGGTCATCACCGCCCGGATTGTGCTGTCCTTGCCCGCCGCATCCATAGCTTGAAAAATGATCAGAAGTGCCCGGCGGTCCTCCGCATAGAGACGGCGTTGCAGGTCATCCAGATAATCGATCTCTTCGGCGAGATTTTTTTTACAACGCTTTTTCCCGGGTACGTCATCCGCTGGCTGGGTGGTCAAATCTTTGATTTTCAAACCACCATCCAGTGGTACCAGATAAGGACTTTCGATTGGGCTGCTCAATGGGATCTCCTGGGGACTGTTAGGGCCTGCGAACAGGCCCTAACGCTAATCAATCAAGAAGTTGTGCCATCCGTTGTCCCATCTCCGCCGGGGAGCGGACAACCTGGGCGCCGGCTGATTCCAGCGCCTCGAATTTAGCATCCGCCGTACCTTTGCCGCCACTGATGATGGCGCCCGCATGACCCATGCGCTTTCCTGGGGGCGCTGTCACGCCGGCTATATAGGCAACAACTGGCTTACTGACATGTTGTTTAATATAGTCTGCAGCTTCCTCTTCCGCAGAACCGCCGATTTCACCTACCATGATGATCCCTTCCGTCTGTTCATCCTCTTCGAACAGCTTCAGGCAGTCGATGAAACTGGTGCCATTGATCGGGTCGCCACCAAGACCCACACAGGTACTCTGGCCAAGTCCTGCCTGAGTGGTCTGATGGACCGCCTCGTAGGTCAGGGTGCCGGAGCGGGACATGACACCGACTCTGCCGGGTTGATGAATCACCCCAGGCATGATGCCGATTTTACAGGCGCCAGGCGTGATGATGCCTGGGCAGTTGGGGCCGATCAAGCGGGCAGGATAGCTTTTGAGTGCCTCTTTGACCTTCAGCATATCGAGAATCGGAATGCCTTCGGTGATACAGGCGATAACCCGGATGCCAGCATCGGCCGCTTCGATGATCGCATCTGCAGCAAAAGGGGGTGGTACATAGATCATGCTGGCGTCTGCACCGGTTTCGGCGACCGCATCGTGGACGGTATCGAATACCGGACGATCCAGATGGCTCTGCCCTCCCTTGCCCGGGGTTACGCCACCGACCAGATTGGTACCGTAGGCGATCGCCTGTTCCGAGTGAAAAGTACCCTGCTTGCCGGTAAAACCCTGGCAGATGACTTTGGTGTTGTTGTCTACAAGAATGCTCATCGTAATCTGATCCTGTCTGGAATGGTTTCAGGCGGCAGCCGCGACGGCCTTTTTGGCAGCCTCGGTGAAGTCATTGGCGGTGATGAAGTCGAGTCCGCTCGCGGCGAGCATCTCCAGGCCCTGGTTGGCGTTGGTGCCTTCCAGTCTGACCACCACGGGAACCTTTACTCCGATACTGCGAGCTGCCGTGATGATCCCTTCTGCGATCAGGTCGCAGCGAACGATGCCGCCGAAGATATTCACCAGGACGGTTTTCACCTTTTCATCTGAGAGGATCAGTTTGAACGCCTCGGTGACACGCTCCGCTGTGGTGCCACCCCCCACATCCAGGAAGTTGGCAGGTTCGCCGCCATGCAGTTTGACCATATCCATGGTTGCCATGGCCAGTCCGGCGCCATTCACCATGCAGCCGATCGTGCCATCCAAGGTGATGTAGTTGAGATCGTGCTGGGCGGCGGCCGCCTCTTTTTCGTCCTCCTGTGAGAGATCCCGCAGGGCCACCAGCTCCTGGTGTCGATAGAGTGCGTTGCTATCGAGGTTGATTTTAGCGTCCAGTGCCATGAGATTACCGTCGCTGGTGATGATCAGTGGGTTGATCTCGATCAGGCTGATATCCTTTTCGATGTAGAGACGGTAGAGCGCCATCATGATCTTCGAGAACTGTTTGATCTGGTCTCCGCTAAGGCCCAGTCCGAAGGCGAGTTTTCGGCACTGGTAGGGCAGCATGCCTGTGGAGGGATTGATCACGGTGGTCAGAATCTTCTCCGGGGTGGTGGCGGCAACCTCTTCGATATTCATACCGCCCGCCTCGGATGCCATGAAGGCGATACGCGAGCGTGAGCGATCGAGCAGCGCACCAAGATAGAGCTCTTTGTCGATATCACTGCCCTGCTCCACGAGAACCGAGTTGACTGGCAGACCCTGAGGGCCGGTCTGGTTGGTAACCAGTGTCATGCCGAGGATCTCTCCAGCTATCTGTTCGACTTCGTCCAGGTTGCGGGCCAGCTTTACGCCGCCGGCTTTTCCGCGCCCACCGGTATGGGCCTGGGCTTTGATGACCCAGAGATTGCCTCCGAGTCCCTGGGCGGCGGCCCGGGCTTCGCTCGGGCTGGATACAGCCTGCCCCTGGGGTACGGGAATGCCATAGCTGGCAAACAGTGATTTGGCTTGGTATTCATGTAGATTCATAGATTCGCCTTGGTGGATGGTCTTGTGGCTCACATTTTCGATTTCAGCGCTAGAATATGGCACCTTTTAAGGTGCCGTTTTAATACTTATGGGCTCATAAGTTTAATTATG
This sequence comes from Candidatus Thiodiazotropha sp. AKAK2, assembly GCF_058244685.1. NCBI lineage: Bacteria > Pseudomonadati > Pseudomonadota > Gammaproteobacteria > Chromatiales > Sedimenticolaceae > Candidatus Thiodiazotropha > Candidatus Thiodiazotropha sp. AKAK2. The sequence continues at coordinate 341,699 of NZ_JBSYOP010000022.1, forward strand.
GCTTGTGGCGATAAAAATTTATAGTGCTTTGCACAATAAGTGTGGGTTTCGAGTCCTGAGTTGACCTGTTGTATACCGATTAACTATTGATCGTTTAAGGTGCTTGACTCTCTATTTATAGTTTTTAATGCTTTGTTTATCAAGTATTATATATATCTATCCATACTTATATTGAAGGCATATGCTTTAAAATCAGGTGGAAATCGACAAAATTCCATGAAAATGATGACTTTGTCGAATTTTCCGCCATCCCTGGTTTTGCTCCGCTGGTGATAGTTTGTTAGGGTATGCGCCCCTCAAGGTCCACAACGGTGGATTGGCGAGGCCTACTGAACCTGTACTCATTGGCGGCGTGTGATGACTGGAATCGCGGATTGCCAGCTAATAGAGAGCTCGGGTTGGGTGGATGAATTGAGGCCATGAAGTAGATGCTGCCGTCATAATGTTGGATTACTGTTCGGAGCTGTGGATCTGTCCACTGTGGCGTGGCGATTACACTCCCTAGGGTTGAATCCTTCAGCTGATCTTCGGCTTTGAAGTTTAAATTAGTCTAATAAAGCAAAAAAAAATGTTTCCGCCCCCGATAGAAGAAGCTGAGAGGCGTTGGCCGCTTCAGCATGGGGCTTGATACGACCAAGACAATCTCTAGCGAGACTCAGGTTAAACAAGCGACAGATCTGGAGCTGAATATGCCGCAACAGTCACCATTGACTCGAACACCTCTGCACACCGTCGATTTTGACGGAGTCCCGAAACAGCAATTCCGGGTCTATACCGCCAGAGATTTAGACAAGATCAAAGAGTTGCAACAGCTGCCTGAGTCGTTACGTTTCGAAATGAAGGTGGTCTCGGCGGTTTTGCCGTTTCGGGTCAATGCTTATGTGATCGAAGAGCTCATCGACTGGCAGCAAGTACCAAATGATCCAATCTTTCAGCTGACCTTTCCACAAAAGGGCATGCTTTCGGACGTTCACTACAACCGCATGGCAATGGCGATTCGCTCTGACATGGACAAGCAGGCCCTGAAGCTTGTGGCGAATGAGATCCGTCAGGAGTTGAATCCTCATCCTGCCGGCCAGCTTGAGCACAATGTCCCTTCTGACGCGGCTGGTGAGCCGATCCCGGGGCTGCAGCACAAGTATCGTGAAACGGTGCTGTTTTTTCCCAGTCAGGGGCAAACCTGCCACAGTTACTGCAGTTTCTGCTTTCGCTGGGCCCAGTTCGTCGGTGATAAAAATCTTCGCATGGCGACCACCGAAGCCGACAAGCTCTACGGCTATCTTGAAGAGCATCCGGAAGTCACCGATCTGCTGGTCACCGGTGGTGATCCGATGGTGATGAAAAGCCGTCAGTTAAAGACCTATCTGGAGCCTCTGCTGCATCCCCGTTTCAGCCACATTCAAACCGTAAGAATCGGCACCAAGGCATTGACCTTCTGGCCGCAACGATTCATCACCGACGATGATGCGGATGAGTTGGTCGAGCTGCTGCACCATCTGGTACTGGCGGGTAAGCATGTCGCAATCATGGCCCACTACAATCATTGGCGTGAGCTGGATACGGACATCGCCCGTGCCGCGATTCGCCGCTTGCGTGCAACCGGTGCCGAGATTCGAAGTCAGGGTCCCCTGCTGGCCCATATCAATGATAGCGACGATGATTGGGTAAAACTCTGGAACGAACAGATCAAACTCGGGATCATCCCTTACTATCAATTTGTTGAACGGGATACCGGAGCCAGGCGCTATTTTGAGGTGCCTCTCTACAAGGCCTGGAAGATCTACCGACAGGCGATGCAAAAGGTTTCCGGGCTGGGTCGTACGGCACGTGGCCCTAGTATGAGTGCTGATCCAGGCAAGGTGGAGATTCAGGGAATAACCGAGATGAACGGGCAAAAGGTGTTTGTGCTGCGGTTCATCCAGGCCAGGGATCCCTCCTGGGTCCAGCAGCCGTTTTTTGCCAAGTTTGATGAACAGGCGACCTGGTTTGATCAGTTGCAGCCCGCAGACGAACACTCGGCGCGCTTTTTCCGTAAGCCCGCTGTTTAGAAGCGGGCATTCGGTTTTGGGTGCAAACCCAATAGTTATCATTTACATAATCTGATGATGCACGGCCAGCCTTCAAGCTATAATTTGGGGGCTTATAAAATTATTATATGAGGCGTGTGGAGATTTTAATGCAATCTCAATTCTGCATGCAGTAGGCGATAGAAGCTCCTGGCGGGCGTGTGATAGCCCCAGTTACGGACTTGAATCTCCTGCCATCATCAGTCAGGATTACTGCTCCCGCCCTACCATGGGTAGAAAAATTTATAATTAATTCACAGAGTTACATCTGTTTTAGCTGTAACTGGCCTTTTTACTCAAAACGGCATATCGTGGCGTGTATCAGGTTGGTTGCAGTACTTTACGGAGTTCACCATGGCGGATAATGAGAAAACTTATACCTTGACGAATGATGAGACCGGCGTGTCGATCAAATTACCGGTTCGCGAGTCGGTTCAAGGCCCACCTGCAATCGATGTTTCATCGCTCTATAAGGATGCGGGTGTTTTCACCTATGATCCGGGCTTTATGTCGACAGCCAGCTGTAACAGTAAGATCACCTTCATTCAGGGTGAGGTCGGCATACTCGAGTATCGAGGCTATCCCATCGAGCAACTTGCCGATGGTGGCGATTTTCTGGAGACCGCTTATCTGCTGCTCAATGGTGAACTGCCAAATCACCAGGAGCTGGGCGATTTCAACAAGCTGATCAGTCGCCACACCATGCTGAATGAAACGCTGAAGCATTTCTTCGGCGGTTTTCACTATGATGCCCATCCGATGGCGATCATGGTTGGGGTGGTCGGCTCCCTGTCCGCGTTCTATCACGACTCTCTTGATATCAACGACCCTGTTCAGAGGCAGGTTGCGGCACATCGACTGATTGCCAAAATGCCGACCATTGCGGCAGCCAGTTACAAGCACAACATCGGTGAGCCGATCATGTATCCGCGCAATGATCTCTCCTATTGCGCGAATCTGCTGCACATGATGTATGCGACACCCTGCGAAGATTACGAATTGGATCCGATCGCCGAGAAGGCGCTCAACCTGCTGTTCATCCTGCATGCGGATCACGAGCAGAATGCCAGTACCTCAACCGTACGTCTGGCAGGCAGCTCGCTGGCCAATCCGTTTGCCTGTATTGCCGCAGGTATTGCCTCTCTTTGGGGGCCGGCGCATGGTGGCGCCAACGAGGCGGTGCTGGATATGCTGGCGGAGATTGGTGACGTATCGCAAATCGATAAATACATCGCCAAGGCAAAAGACAAGGATGACGGTTTCCGTCTGATGGGATTCGGTCATCGTGTCTACAAGAAGTACGATCCTCGTGCGGGCATTATCAGGGGTGTCTGCCATCAGGTGCTGGAGAGGCTGGCGGATAACAACAACCCGATGTTCGAGTTGGCTCAAAGGCTGGAAGAGATTGCGCTCAATGATGAGTATTTCATCGAACGTAAACTCTATCCGAATGTGGACTTCTATTCAGGCATCATCTACCGGGCATTGGGTATCCCGAACAATATGTTTACCGTGATGTTTGCCATTGCCCGTACCGTCGGCTGGGTTGCCCACTGGATGGAGATGATGGACGATCCCAGGCAGAAGATCGGTCGTCCCCGGCAGATCTACAAAGGTTATCCACGTCGGGACTATGTGCCGATTGATAAGCGCTGATCATTGCTTGTTGGATCGCTCTCGGGATAACGACCAGGTTTGTTTTGCTGCTGGATTCCAGCGGCATTAAAGCCGGCCCTATCCGCGGCTGGTTTCCCCGGTCAGCGGAAAAGCGTCTTCATAATAATCCGATTCCGCAGAGTGTTGCTCATCGAGCAGCGCTCTCAGCTGCTTGATGTTGGCGCTCTGAAAAGGCTTGTGGTCGAAAGGATCCAGTGGGCGTTTACGGTTTTTCCCGCTTGGGAAAACCATCAGCAGGTATTGAATCTCATCCGCGCTAAAGCGAAAACAGGGGATGGTGTCGTGGCTACCGTCACTGAAGCTCAGTTGGCGCTGCTTCTCCTGCCAGGGAATGTGTAAATCGCTCAAAGCGAATAATACCTCTTCAGGTGTATCCGCCTGCAGGTGTAGCTCAATGTGGCTGTTGTCGTCCGCTGTTCCCTGCAATACAGGCCCGACCAGCAGCGGTTGAAACTGCTTCAGCGCCTGCATCGCATCCAGTGCACTTTTCCGTAACTGATTGAGTGCATTGTGTTGTTTGTCACCCAGCACCAAGCGTTGCTGTTCCTTCAGCGCCTGTTCGATCTCATCCCGGCTTGGCATCATTTGTTGCTTGGTGATGCCATGTTTGGCCGCTGCCTTGCGACAGGCGTAAGCCAGGTTATCGGTACGCAGCTCGGTAAGTATTTTTGCCGCTTCATAAGCGATGCGTTTTTGTAATGATCTTTTTCCGCTGCTCATAGAGGTCTTGCTTGCGAGATTGTCTCTACCAGGATTGTGACACTATTTCAGAAGCCTGTTAATGGTTTCATGATAACAGGCTTCGACACGACTAGCTTAGGCCATGGTTTTGACGATAAATTCAATTTCAGTACGATTTTCCTGTTCGTTGTGGCTCGCTGCTCCGCTCCTGGTGTTAAAACGGGTCTTCTATCGCATTGACGTTGCTTTCGTTTTGTCCACGACGTGTTGTGTTGTTGAGGTCGTGTTTCGGTGGCTTGGGCGCTTTGTCCACTTCAAACACTTCAAAGATTGCGTTGGGGTGGCCTACATTGACCGGTTTGCCGGTCTCTGAATCGATGCGCATGGTGAGCATGCCTGGCGGCATGTCGGGTGACTTCTCTTCGATGCCATTGAGTGCCACCTGCATGAAATCGATCCATGCCGGCAGTGCCGCCCGCCCGCCAACCTCACCTCGGCCGAGTGGGGAGACATCATCAAATCCGATCCAGGTGGTGGTGACCAGATAGTGGTTGAAGCCGTTGAACCAGGCATCTTTCTGATCGTTGGTGGTGCCGGTTTTGCCGGCGATGTCTTTGCGGCCGATCACTCTGGCCTTACGGGCCGTGCCCAGCTGAATGACATCCCGCAGCATTGAGTGCATGAGATACTGGTTCTGCTCGGTTATCGCCCGTTTGGCGCAACGGGGGACGACAGGAAGCTCCTCTTCACTCTGCTCAGGCAGAGATGCCAGTGCCTGAAGCTTTTCATTGGCCTCCTCTACCGCCTGTTGCATGGTTTCGTCACAAACCTGCAGTGGATTGGCCTGATAAAGCTCCTCTCCCTTGTCATCACGGATGGTGTCGATGATGTGCGAAGAGACATAGTAGCCGCCGTTGGCCAGCACACTGTAACCTTCAACCATCGCCAGTGGGGTTACCGCGCCACTGCCCAGTGCCAGCGAAAGGTCATAGGGCAGTTGGTTTTTATCGAAGCCGAAGCGGCTGGCATAGTTGACCGCATGTTTGATTCCCATCTTGCGCAACAGGCGAATCGAGACCAGGTTACGGGAGTGGGTCAAGGCGTATCTGAGGCGGGTGGGTCCGAAAAACTTTCCGCTGTAGTTTTCCGGGCGCCAGGTGGCCTCTAGGCCTTCATCATCGAAAACAACCGGCGCGTCATTGATGATGCTGGCCGGATTGTAGCCCGCTTCAAGTGCTGCGGAATAGATAAACGCCTTGAAACCGGAGCCAGGCTGGCGTTTGGCCTGAGTAACCCGGTTGAATTTGCTCAGATAAAAATCGTAACCACCCACCAGAGCCTTGATTGAGCCATCGGAAGGTGATTGTGAGATCAATGCACCGGAGACTTTCGGGATCTGTCCAAGTCGCCAGTAGGCCTCACCCTTTTCATCCTTGTCGCTGTAGAGATAGATCAGATCACCTGGCTTGACGATTTCACTGGCCTGTTTGGGTTCAGGTTGTTTGCGTTCGCTGTCGATGTAGGCGCTGGCCCAGGAGAGGCCTGGCCAGTCGATGGTTAGTTCCTCGCCTTGCCCGGTTAGAACTGTGATCGACTTCTCATCTAAAGCAATTACCATCCCTTTTTTTAGGTCGGCAGCGCTGGGGATGCCGGTTATGATCTCTATCAGTTCCGTCTGGTCAGGCTCTTCGCTGAGTTCATGATGGCCAGCGGGCCCCCGGTATCCATGCCGTTTGTCGTAGGCTTGGACCGCGTTCCGTAAAGCGAGATTTGCTGCTTCCTGAAGGTGGCTTTCAATTGTGGTTGTGATGGTGTAGCCACTGGTATAGGCTTCCTGTCCATAGCGTGAAACTGCTTCAGCCCTTGCCATTTCAGCAACATAGGGAGCTTCGATCTCGCTTGGTGCGGTATGGAGTTCGGCTGTGATCGGGGTTGCTTTGGCAGCATCAAACTCAGCCCGGCTGATCTGGTTCAGCTCCAGCATTCGGCCGAGAACATAGTTTCTGCGGATTAGAGCCCGCTGCGGATTTGAGAGGGGATTTAAGCGTGAAGGCGCCTTGGGCAGACCGGCGATCATGGCGATTTCGGAAAGCTCAAGTTTTTCCACAGGTCGGCCGTAATAGACTAAAGCAGCGGCACCGACTCCGTAGGAACGGTGACCGAGATAGATTTTGTTCAGATAGAGTTCGAGTATTTCCTCTTTGGATAACAAGCGCTCTATCTTGAAGGAGAGAAATATCTCGTTGAGTTTGCGAGTGTAGGTCTTCTCGCTACTGAGGAAAAAGTTCCTCGCGACCTGCATCGTGATGGTACTGCCACCCTGCCGTCTTTCGCCGGTCAGGAGCAGTTGGACGGCTGCACGTATGATGCCGTGATAATCCACACCAGGGTGTTGGAAGAATCGGTCATCTTCAGCGGCCAGAAACGCTTGTATCATGCGAGGTGGAATATCGTCATAGCCAAGGGGCTCACGGCGTTTTTCACCAAACTCGGCGATTAACAGGTGGTCGCTGCTGTAGATACGAAGGGGAACCTGCAGACGCACATCCTTGAGTGTTTCAATGGATGGCAGCTTGGGTTCAAGATACAGATAGGCGCCATAAAGGCCGCAGGCACCTATCACGGATAGGCCGAATAAGAAGTAAACGAGGTATCTTAAGAGTCTGTAGAACGACTTCATGCGCTGGTTCACAGAATTAGTTGATCCGGGGAGACCAGAATGGTCCCATGCAAAGTCCGATAGTCTAGCAAATAAAATGCGAGCTTTTTGAGCTCTTTTGTGAAAAAATGTCTTCACAAAAAAATCATTTGCTGCTATATAGTTACTTACTCTAGTTAAAGAGAATCCTAGTTAAGTTCTGCGGCATAAGGATCGTTTGGGTAAACCGCATGTCACTATTCGGAAGAAAAAAGCCGCCTTTGATAGGCATCGACATAAGCTCTACAGCTGTGAAGCTGTTGGAGTTGTCGCAAGCCACGGGGCGCACCGGTTCGACTTATCGTGTCGAGGCCTATGGCGTGGAGCCGCTCCCCGGGAATGCTGTCGTGGAGAAAAATATTGCTGAAGTCGACGCTGTCGGCGAGGCGATACGCACAGCGGTCAGGCGATCGGGATCCAAGGCCAAGCATGCTGCTGTCGCCGTTTCAGGCTCTGCAGTCATCACTAAGGTGATATCGATGCCGGCCACGCTCTCTGATCAGGAGCTGGAAAGCCAGATTCAGTTGGAAGCCGATCAATACATCCCCTACCCCTTGGAAGAGGTTAACCTTGATTTCGAGGTTATTGGTCCTTCCGAGAAGAACCCGGAGCTGGTGGATGTGCTGTTGGCCGCCTCACGAAGTGAGAACGTCGATGACCGGGTTGAGGCGCTGGATATCGCCGGGCTGACGGCCAACATTGTGGATGTTGAAGCCTACGCCATGGAGAATGCCTGCTCCCAGCTACTCGATCAGTTGCCGGAGCATGGTGAAGACCAGACGATCGCAATTGCGGACATCGGTGCCACCACGACCACACTGAATGTGCTGCATAACAACAAGATCATCTACACCCGTGAACAGAATTTTGGTGGTCGCCAACTGACAGAAGAGATTCAACGTCGCTACGGACTCTCAATCGAAGAGGCCGGCATGGCGAAACGTCAGGGCGGGCTACCCGATAACTATGTGCCTGAAGTGCTTGAGCCGTTCAAGGAGGCGATGGCGCAACAGGTTAGCCGCTCGCTACAGTTCTTCTTCTCTTCCAGTGCCTATAACAGCGTTGACCATATCATCCTGGCCGGCGGCAGTTCATCCATACCGGGCATAGACGATCTGGTGGAGGAGAAATTGGGAACCCCGGCATCGGTGGCAAATCCATTTGCCAACATGTCGGTATCATCCAGGGTTAAACCCCAGGCGTTGAGTGCTGATGCACCTGCACTGATGATTGCCTGCGGTCTCGCACTGAGGAGTTTTGACTGATGGCGCGCATTAACTTACTCCCCTGGCGGGAAGCAGAACGCAAAGAGCGCCAAAAAGAGTTTGGGATGATGGTGCTGGCCGGAGTTCTCTTCTCCGCCCTGGCCGTATACGGCGTCCACAGTATCATCCAGTCTCAAATCGAGGCGCAGAACCAGCGTAACAATTTTCTGAAGCAAGAGATCAAGACGGTTGAGAAGCAGATCAGTGAGATTCGTGACCTGGATAAGACCAAGCAGAATCTGCTGGCCAGAATGAATATCATTCAGGAACTGCAGAGTAGCCGGCCACAGATTGTGCATCTGTTTGATGAGGTCGTGACCACCCTGCCGATGGGGGTCTATCTTGATCAGATTGATCAGACGGCCAACAAAGTGACATTCGAAGGACAGGCTCAGTCCAATGCCCGGGTATCCTCCATGATGCGCAACATCGACAACTCAGAGTGGCTGGAGAATCCAACTCTGGACTTTATTGAGAGCAAAGAGAAGACGGGTACAGGTTACAGCCATTTCAAGCTCACGGTAAAACAGGCCTCCCAGACCGAGGAGGTTGAAGAATGAACTTAGAAGATCTCAATGAATTAGACTTTAGCAATGTCGGCATCTGGCCAACACCGGTCAAAATGGTTGCTGTTGTACTGGTAGCCATTGCTGTGATGGTTGCGGGCTACTATCTGGTTATCGAAGCCCAGCTGACGCAACTGGATACAGTGGAGAGAAAAGAGCTCGATCTGCGTAAAGAGTTCGAACAAAAGCAGGCCAAAGCCTCCAATCTGGATGCCTACCGTCAGCAACTGGAAGAGATGAAGCAATCGTTCGGAACCATGCTTCGTCAGCTGCCGGACAAGACTGAAGTGGCTGAGTTGCTGGTCGATGTATCGCAGACTGGACTGGCCTCGGGCTTGGAGTTTGAACTCTTCAAGCCACAGGAGGAGTTACCGAAAGACTTTTATGCTGAGCTGCCGATCCAGGTTATAGTGAAAGGTGAGTATCATGAATTTGGTAACTTTATCAGTGGGCTTGCCGCATTGCCCCGGATTGTGACAATTCATGATATCAAGATTAAAAGGGGCGATCCCAAATCTTCAGATCCCAAGCTGACACTGGAGGCTACTGCCAAAACCTACCGCTATCTCGATGAAGAGGGAGGAGAGTGAGTGTGAGTATTGTGCAGCATAAATACCGGTTATTGACCGCTCTACTGCCTCTGCTGATCCTTGGTGGGTGCGCCAATCCGAATCTGGCAGAGCTGAGGGGCTACGTGGCTGAAAGAAAGGCTGCGCCACCGGCCCGTATCGAGCCACTTCCGGAGATCAGGCAGATCGAGACATTTCTCTACTCTGCGGCTGGACGACGCAATCCGTTCATCGATATGTCTGGAGAAGAGGCTGAGACCTCCAGTATCTCCGGAAATGGATTAACACCGGATTTCAATCGCCGTAAAGAAGAGCTGGAGAGCTTCCCGCTCGATTCAATTCGAATGGTGGGAACTTTGGAGCAGACTGGCGTCGCTTGGGGGCTGGTCAAAACCAAAGAGGGGACGGTTCACAAGGTGAAGTCTGGCAACTATATGGGCCAGAATCATGGTCGCATCATGCTGATTACAGAAGACAGAATCGAATTGAACGAGATTGTCCAGGATGGTTCTGGTGGTTACATTGAGCGTCAGGCTTCGCTAGCGTTGGCGGAATAGTCAAGAGGAATTCGAGATGAGGGGTTTGCCAATGGCACTCAGACACTGTGGGATGGATCAATCTGGGCTGGTTCGCGCATTAGCGCACAGGTTTTTTGGATTGGCGTTGCTGATGATATTTACGGGTACGCCTCTGGCTGTCATGGCCGGGCCTGCTCTGCAGTCCATAGACTTTTCCGCACTGCCTGGAGACAGGGTTCAAATTGCTTTGGAGATGTCTGGTCCGGCCAGCGAGCCAACCAGCTTTGTGACTGAGAATCCAGCTCGTATCTCCTTTGATTTCTCCGGTGTGAGCAGTTCTCTTGGATATAAAACAAAACTGATCGGTGTCGGACCGGCGCACAGCATCACGGCATTGGAAGCGGGTAACAGAACCCGCTTGGTGATCAACCTGTCATCCATGGTGGGTTATAAGACTGAAGTTGAAGATTCCACAGTTATGATTACCCTGGATGTGAGTAATCAGGGAATTGGCGCCAGCGCCAGTGTTGCCCAACAACCCAATACCACGAGTATGACCTATGAGGAGGCAGAATCCACCTCAACACGTGGTGGCAGTTACGATGTTGCAAATATTGATTTCCGTCGTGGTGAAGCGGGTGAAGGGCGCGTATTGGTTACCCTTGGCAATCCTGCCGTACCGGTTGATGTGCGGGAGCAGGGTGGCAAGATCGTTATGGAGATCTTCAAGGCCACCATTGACAACACCTTGGTGCAATCGCTCGACGTGATGGATTTCGCCACCCCGATCAGCAAAATCGAAACCAAACCTGTGGGTGAGAATATTGTTATAGAAATCAGCCCAACCGGTGAATATGATTATCTCGCTTATCAGGCAAACGAGGTGTTTGCGGTTGAAGTTCGCTCACTCAGCAAGCAGGAAAAAGATGCTTTGCTGAAGGAGCGACTGGTCTTCACCGGTGACAGACTGTCGCTGAACTTTCAGGATATCGAGGTCCGCGCTGTTCTGCAGCTACTGGCTGATTTCACCGGCTTGAATCTTGTCACCAGTGATACTGTGGATGGCCGGATTACACTGCGACTGAAGAACGTACCCTGGGATCAGGCCCTCGACATCATTCTCAAGTCTAAAGGCTTGACCAAGCGCCAGATCGATAACGTGATCATGGTGGCGCCGACAGAAGAGGTAGCCGCGAGAGAGCAGCTGGAGCTTGAGTCCCAGCAGAAGATTGAAGAGTTGGCGCCTTTGAGATCCGATTTTATCCAGGTCAACTACGCCAAGGCCCAGGATCTGGCGGATCTGTTGAAATCTGAAGAAAACCGTCTGCTGTCTGAGCGTGGTAATGTCACGGTGGATGTCAGGACCAACACCCTGTTGATCCAGGACACGGCGGCCAAACTTGAGGATATTCGGCGTCTGCTGCAGAGATTGGATATCCCGGTCAGACAGGTACTCATCGAATCCAGAATCGTCATTGCTAACAATGATTTTGCCAAGGATCTCGGTGTGCGCTTTGGCGCCAATTTCGATGGCTCCTTTGATGATAATTTCACCCTGACAGCCGGTGCCATGCCTGGTCATCTGGATAATTCATTTGGTATTGCCCCTGGTATCGAGAACAATGGGGATAGCAGTACGGATGCAAATCGTGAAGCATTGATGGTCAATCTGCCAGTGAATTCACCATCCGGTGGTCTTAACTTCCTGGTCGGCAAGGTCGGCAGCTATCTGCTGCAGCTTGAGCTTACCGCGATGCAGACCGAAGGCCGGGGTGAACTGATCTCCAGCCCGCGGGTGATTACCTCGGATCAGACCCAGGCATCGATCAAGCAAGGTGTTGAAATTCCCTATCAGGAAGCTACCTCGAGTGGTGCGACCAAGATCTCTTTCAAAGAGGCGCTGTTGAAGCTGGATGTGACCCCCCACATTACCCCGGATGACAGGGTCAGAATGGATCTGATCATCAATAAAGATAATCCGGACTACACCCGCTCGATCCTCGGTGTACCGCCCATCGATACCCGTAAGATTGAAACCACCGTCCTGGTGGACAATGGTGAAACCGTGGTTCTCGGTGGTGTCTTTGAGAGAAACAAAACCAAGGCGACTGAAAAGGTCCCATTCTTTGGCGACATCCCCTATGCGGGTGTGCTGTTCAGACGCAACGAACAAGTTGACGACAACAATGAGCTGCTGATTTTCGTAACCCCGAAAATCCTCAAGGAAACCCTCACCGTTCGTTAACAAGCGAATTCACCCGGATCAAAAGGCGTGCCTTGGTTGCACGCCTTTTTTCGTATGAAAACACTGGTTTAGCATAATTTCCTAGCTGTTTCTGACGCAGCTTAGCAGTTCACGTATAGAATAAAGCTTTTCTGTAGCGACAAATCTGCTGTATAAACTCAGCTTAACTGTACCGCCACTTCGTCAAACCGATGATAGTATGCATGTTCAAAACCTTTTTTTAATCGGCCCGATGGGTGCCGGAAAGACCACGGTCGGCCGCCAACTGGCTGAGCATTTCCGGAAGGAGTTTATCGACTCCGACCTGGAGATCCAGCGGCGCACCGGTGTGGATATTCCAACGATTTTTGAGTTTGAGGGTGAGCAGGGTTTCCGCCTGCGTGAGCAGGAGGTGATCGACGAGCTGACCCAAAGAGAAGAGGTGGTGCTTGCGACCGGCGGTGGCGCGGTGATCAAAGAGCAGAATCGCAAAGTGCTCTCTTCCAGGGGGCTGGTGATCTATCTCCACTGTACGGTTGAGCAGCAATTTGAGCGAACCCATCGAGACAAAAACCGGCCTTTGCTGCAGACTGATGATCCAATGGCCAAACTCAAGTCGCTGATGGCTGAGCGTGACCCTCTCTACCGCCAGACCGCCGACCTGTTGATCAGTACCGAGGGCAGAAACACCCAGGCTGTGGTGCAGGATATTCGTAAGCAGATCAATACACTAAATTCGTAGGGTAGAAGTCTTGAGTAAGTATGAACAACGATTGGATGTGGATTTAGGCGATCGCAGCTATCCGATCTACATTGGTGAAGGAGTGTATGCCGAAGCCAATCACTATAAAGAGGCGATTCCAGGTCGCCAGGTGATGGTGGTGAGTAATGAAACGGTCGCTCCGCTCTATCTGGAACAGACTCTGAACGCATTGTCAGATTTCGATGTGGCCAGTTGTATCCTGCCGGATGGTGAGCAGTACAAGACGCTGGATATGGTAAACCGGATCTACAGCGCCATGCTTGAGCAACGTTTTACCCGACAGTCCACGCTGGTTGCGCTGGGTGGGGGTGTGATCGGTGATATGACCGGTTTCGCTGCAGCGACCTATCAACGGGGTGTCCACTTCATACAGGTGCCCACCACGCTGTTGGCCCAGGTGGATTCCTCCGTGGGGGGGAAAACCGGTGTCAATCACACGCTTGGCAAGAACATGATTGGGGCCTTCTACCAACCCCGTCTGGTGCTGGCGGATACCGCAACCCTCAGAACCCTGGATGACCGGCAGTTTGCCTCCGGACTGGCGGAGGTCATCAAATACGGATTGATTGTGGACGAGCCTTTCTACAGCTGGCTTGAAGCGCATATGGATGGTCTGCTTGCGCGGGATCCGGAGTTGTTGGCGTACGCCATCCAGGTCTCCTGTCGCTGTAAGGCGGATGTGGTCGAAGCGGATGAGAAAGAGGCCGGGCAGAGGGCATTACTCAACCTTGGGCATACCTTCGGTCACGCGATTGAAACCGGCATGGGCTATGGTGAGTGGCTGCACGGCGAGGCGGTGGCGACCGGCATGTGCATGGCTGCGGATCTCTCCTGTCGATTGGGGTGGATGTCACAGCAGGATTTTGATCGTACAGTCAGGTTGATTGAACGGGCCAAACTGCCGATAACGCCACCCAAGACATTAACCCCTGAGCGTTTCCTAGAACTTATGGCCGTCGATAAAAAGGTCATGGATGGCAAGTTAAGACTTGTTCTCATGAAAAAAATCGGCCAGTCTTTGGTTACAGATGATTTTGATCTGAAAAAACTCGAACAAACATTACAGCACTACGCTGACTGATCTCATTTATAACGGAAACAATTGTGTCTGATAGCAATGAGTTCTTTTCAACTCCAGAAGTCACCGCCCATCTCGACCTGATCCGTCACCTGATCGAGAATAGTGAATTGGTGCCGTTGGTTCGGGGTGCCGAGGGGAGCGGTAAATCACTGCTGGCATCCCGCTTACAGCAGATGGCTCCTGAGAATTGGATGGTCTGCCATTTTTCTGCTGAGCCAACCTTGCAACCTGAGCGGCTGCTGGCCTTCATCGCCCGTTGCAGCGGCCTGCCGGACATTGCCGGTGATCTCATGCAGCGCCTGGCGGATCGATTTGAAGTGCTGAGAAAGCGCGGCAGAACCCCGGTGCTATTGGTCGATGATGCACAGATGTTGCCACCCACCAGTCTGATGACCCTGTTGCGGCTGTTTGAACGACAGGTTGAAGGTGACCGGCTGGTGAGTATCGTGCTGTTCGCCGATGAGCAGATCGATCTACTTCTCTCCACCCCACAGCTGCAGGTGATGACCCCGCAATCGATTCAGGCTATCGATATGCCTGTACTGACCCGGCAGGAAGCTAATGGATTCATGGGGCATCTGCTCAAAAATGAGGGATTATCCGACAACTTTACCCTCGAAGAGACCAAGCTGAACCGTTTGTACAAGGAGACCGGCGGAGTGCCCGGACCTCTGGCAAGTGCGATTCTGAGTGAAGTTGGTATACAGGGAGAGGCAAAACCGGAGGCTTTGAGTGGCTACCGAAAACAGCTATTGATGATCGGTGTGTCGGTGGTGTCGGTGATTCTGTTGCTGTTGCTCCTTCAGGGGCCGATCAATTCTCTGTTCGAACCGATAGATGAGCCTCAGGCCGAACCTAAGGTAAGTCAGCCGGAAGCGGAGGATATCGTTCTACCACCGCCGGATGCGGTGGCGCAAAATCTCGTACCCAATCCAAATGCGCCAGTTGATCCGAATGAAACCGCTGACCTGGCCTCGATGACGCCGGCATTGGATGATCAACAGGTTGTTAAAGCTGCCGAGCCGGGATTGGCGGAAGTGGGCCAAAGCGGTATGGCTGAGCAGAGTCAGGAGCAGGTGAACAGAGTCGATCCGGTCTCCATGGACTACACGGCCGATGCGGCAGCCCCCACAGATGATGGAGAGGCTGAAGCTGGGAAGGCCGTTGAGCAAGAAGTCGTGGCTGAAGTTGGCGAGCTGGAAAAGTCAGCTGAAATGGTTGTTGAGACAGTTGAGCCCAGTGCATCCCCTGAAGCGCAGTTGAGCGAGCCTGCTCCATTGCCGGATCTGGTGCCTGCTGCGGAAGAAGTAACAGCTAATGTCACGACAGACAGCCCGCCGGCGGTGACAGCCGCTGACACCACTGTCGAGGCTGAGCCGGTTGAACCAATCGAGCCACCTGCGGTTGTCGCTGAGGTCAAAGAGGTGGGCGCGGAGCCGGTTGAGGTGGTTGCTCCGGTAACTGAACCTAAGGTCGAGACTGATCCTTTTGCCGAGTCGGCGGCCTGGATCAAGTCTCAGCCGGGGGAGAACTATACACTGCAGCTGATCGCGGTTGAGAATCTTGCCTCGTTAAATCGTTATATTTCACTCAATTCTCTTGATAATCAGGTTGTAACGGTGAAAACCCTGAGAAAGGGCGCACCCTGGTATGCGCTGATCTGGGGGTCCTTCGCCAATCGTGACCTGGCGCTGGCCGCACAGAGCGATCTGCCGGCAGCGGTACGCAAGGGGGGTGTGTGGGCCCGAAGTTTTGCTTCCCTGCAGAATCTTCCTTGAGTTAGCGGCCGCTCTATTGATGAGACAACTATCTGATTTTTAAACGATAACCTGGCAAACATCGGGGTGCCAGTTAAAACCATGTTTGAACAATGGTCTCATTTTTCCTGGACTGTATAATCTAGGGGCCAGTACACGGCGGTTTAGAATTGAAAATCCGATAGGCAAACTAAAAAAGTCTTAAGCTCTGGTCTGAGACGTAATTCTCAAGTATCCTTTCAGGTTCTGCGACACCGGGCGGCTTGATTCGCCGCCGTGAATTCCTTATTTCAGGTTATTTGCAAAACCTTCGGCGCGATCTAACAATCTGCCGGGGGCGGGCAAAATGAGGTTTGTGAAATGAGCCATGGTGCTTTACCACCAAAACAGGGACTCTATGATCCCGCCAATGAACATGACGCCTGTGGTGTTGGTTTTGTTGCCAACATCAAAGGGGTTAAAAGCCATCAGACCGTCCTTCAGGGACTGGAGATACTGGAGCGGCTTACCCACCGTGGCGCTGTAGGCGCGGATCCCAAGGCTGGGGACGGTGCGGGTATTCTGTTACAGATTCCTGATGCTTTTTTCCAGGCCGAGACCGGCTTCGACCTGCCGGAGAGTGGTGACTACGCCATCGGTATGGTGTTCCTGCCACAAAACAGCGACAGTCGGGCTGTAGCCGAAGACACCATCGAGGCGATGATCGCCGCCGAGGGTCAGAAACTGCTTGGCTGGCGCGAAGTGCCGGTCGATAACAAGGATCTTGGTTACAGTGTGATTCCCACGGAGCCTGTGGTGAAACAGGTGTTTGTCGAACGTGGTGACAACTGCGCTGATCAGGATGCCTTTGAACGTAAGTTGTTTGTGATCCGCAAGCAGATTGAAAACAAGATCGAACAGTCGGAGATGGAAGGAAGCAGTGATTTCTACTTCACCTCTTTCTCCTCCCGCACCGTGGTCTACAAAGGGATGCTGCTGGCGGATCAGGTGGGTGACTACTTTACCGATCTGACCGATGAGCGGATGATCTCGGCGCTGGCCCTGGTGCATCAGCGCTTCTCCACCAATACTTTCCCGACCTGGGATCTTGCCCATCCGTTCCGCATGATCGCCCACAATGGTGAGATCAACACCCTGCGTGGCAACGTCAACTGGATGCGGGCGCGTAAGAACTCCATGGCTTCGGCAGTGCTGGGTGACGATCTGGACAAGATCTGGCCATTGATCCCGGAAGGGCAGTCAGACTCTGCCTGTTTCGATAACGCCCTGGAACTGCTGGTGGCCGGCGGCTACAGCCTGTCTCACGCCATGATGATGCTGATCCCGGAAGCCTGGGGTGGCAACAAACTGATGGATGAGCAGCGTCGCGCCTTCTATGAATACCACGCGGCGATGATGGAGCCCTGGGACGGTCCGGCAGCAGTTGCCTTCACCGATGGTCGCCAGATCGGCGCCACCCTCGACCGTAACGGTCTGCGTCCCGCTCGCTACCTGATCACCGAAGACGATATGGTGGTGATGGCCTCCGAGATGGGTGTGCTGGATATCCCGGAAGAGAAGATCGTCAAGAAGTGGCGTCTGCAGCCAGGCAAGATGTTCCTCATCGACCTGGAGCAAGGGCGTATCATCGACGACGCCGAGATCAAAGCGGAACTGGCCAAGGCCAAGCCCTATCAGGATTGGCTGGATCAGACCCAGGTCCACCTGGATGCCCTGCCGGCGGATGTGGCGCCCATGGCGCCCAGTGATGAAGATCTGTTGGATGCCCAGCAGGCCTTCGGCTACAGTCAGGAGGATATCAAATTCCTGCTCACCCCGATGGTGGTGACCGGACAGGAAGCGACCGGCTCGATGGGTGCGGACAATCCGCCCTCGGTGCTGTCACTGAGAGCCAAGCATCTCTCCACCTACTTCAAACAGAACTTTGCCCAGGTAACCAATCCACCGATCGATCCGATTCGTGAGGAGCTGGTGATGTCCCTGGTCAGCCTGATCGGCCCGCGTCCCAATCTGCTGAATCTGGGTGACGCCGGCGATCATATGCGGCTTGAGGTCAGCCAGCCTGTGCTGACCAATGAAGACCTGGAACGGGTCCGTCACATCGAAGACAACACCGGTGGCGTGTTCCGTACCAAGACTCTGGATATCATCTATCCGGTGATGAACGGCGCCAAAGGCATGAAGCCTGCGGTGAAGGCGCTCTGTGAGCAGGCGGAGCGGAATGTCCGAGAGGGCTATAATATTCTGATCCTCTCCGACCGGAAAGTGGATGCTGACAACATAGCGATTCCCGCTCTGCTGGCCACCTCGGCTGTGCATCACCACCTGATCCGCAAAGGTCTGCGTACCGAATCGGGTCTGGTGCTGGAGACCGGTGGCGCCCTGGAAGTACACCACTTCGCCACCCTGGCGGGTTATGGTGCGGAAGCGGTCAATCCCTATCTGGCCTTCGATACCATTCAGAACCAGCTCGATACGCTGCCTGAGCCGCTCTCCTTCCACGAGGCGCAGAACCGCTACATCAAAGCGATCGGCAAAGGCTTGAAGAAGGTGATGTCGAAAATGGGCATCTCCACCTACCAGTCCTACTGCGGCGCTCAGATTTTCGACGCGGTCGGTCTCTCCAGCCAGTTTGTCAGTGATTACTTCACCGGTACCACCACCACCATCGAGGGTGCCGGCATGAGTGAAGTGGCAGCTGAAGCGGTGAAGTGGCACGACAAGGCGTTTGGCGATCAGCAGATCTACAAGAAGCACCTCGATGTGGGTGGTGACTATGCCTACCGTCTGCGCGGCGAGGACCACAACTGGACCCCGCAGACCATCGCCAAGCTGCAGCACGCAGTGCGCAGCAACGATTGGGACACCTATCAGTCCTACGCGGATGCGATCAACGAGCAAAACGAGATTCTCCTGACCCTGCGCGGTCTGTTCGAATTCAAAGCGGTGGATCAGCCACTCTCCCTGGATGAGGTGGAACCGGCGAGTGAGATCGTCAAGCGGTTCGCAACCGGCGCCATGTCCTTCGGCTCCATCTCCTATGAAGCCCATTCAACCCTGGCGGTGGCGATGAACCGCATCGGCGGTAAGTCCAACACCGGTGAGGGTGGTGAAGAGCCGGAGCGCTTCAATCCGCTGCCGGACGGCACAAGAAACCCGGAGCGTTCCGCCATCAAGCAGGTGGCATCCGGCCGTTTCGGTGTCACCAGTGAGTATCTGGTCAACGCCGATGATATCCAGATCAAGATGGCTCAGGGTGCGAAGCCCGGTGAAGGCGGTCAGCTGCCCGGCCATAAGGTCAATCAGCAGATTGCCCGGGTGCGCCACTCCACACCAGGGGTTGGTCTGATCTCTCCGCCACCTCATCACGACATCTACTCGATCGAGGATCTGGCTCAGCTGATCCATGATCTGAAGAACGTCAACCCGAATGCGCGGATCTCCGTCAAACTGGTCTCCGAAGTCGGAGTGGGCACCGTGGCTGCCGGGGTCTCCAAGGCCCATGCGGACCATGTCACCATCTCCGGTTACGACGGCGGCACCGGCGCCAGCCCGCTGACCTCGATCAAGCATGCCGGCTCTCCCTGGGAGATCGGCCTGGCCGAGACCCACCAGACCCTGGTGCTGAACAAACTGCGTGGCCGCATTGCGGTGCAGGCCGACGGCGGTATGCGTACCGGCCGGGATGTGGTGATCGCCGCCCTGTTGGGTGCGGACGAGATCGGTTTCGCCACCGCCCCGCTGATCGCGGAAGGCTGTCTGATGATGCGCAAGTGTCATCTCAACACCTGCCCGGTGGGTATCGCCACCCAGGATCCGGAGCTGCGCAAGCGCTTCACCGGTACCCCGGATCACGTGGTGAACTTCTTCTTCTTCGTCGCCGAAGAGGCGCGTCGTCTGATGGCTGAGCTGGGCTTCAAGAGCTGGAATGAGATGGTTGGCCAGAGCGATCGACTGGATATGCGCAAAGCGATCAACCACTGGAAGGCGAAAGGGCTTGACTACAGCAGACTGCTGAAGAAACCCGAAGCGACCGATGATGTGGCGATCTACAACTGCGAAGACCAGGACCACGGGCTGGACAGGGCGATCGATCACGAGTTGATCAAACAGGCCCAACCGGCAATCGAGTCCGGACAGCCGGTTAAGATCGAGATCGATATTCACAACTACAACCGGACCTTCGGCACCATGCTTTCAGGGCGGGTAGCCGAGAAGTACGGCCATGCGGGCCTGACCGACGACACCATCTATATCAAGGCCAAAGGTACCGCAGGACAATCCTTCGGCGCCTGGGTGGGCAAAGGCATCACCATCGAGCTGGCCGGTGAAGGTAACGACTATGTGGGTAAAGGTCTCTCCGGCGGCCGTCTGGTGATCTATCCACCACAAGAGTCGGCGATCGGCAAAGCGGAAGAGAACATCATCGTGGGCAACACCGTACTCTACGGCGCCATCGGTGGTGAGTGCTATTTCCGCGGTGTGGGTGGTGAGCGTTTCGGCGTGCGTAACTCCGGCGCCACCGCGGTCATTGAAGGCGTGGGTGACCACGGCTGTGAATACATGACCGGTGGTGTGGTGGTCTGTCTCGGACCGACCGGACGCAACTTCGCCGCAGGCATGTCCGGCGGTATCGCCTATGTGCTCGACGAAGTCGGCGATTTTGGCGATCGCTGCAACATGGCTCAGGTCGAACTGGAACCGATTGAGGAAGAGGATCAGGCGCTGGAAGCACTGGATCATCAGGGTGGCGATCTGGAGAGCCACGGCATGGTCGACCTCAGCCACGACATGACCCGCTTCGATGCGCTGCGCCTGAAGCAGCTGATCGAGCGTCATCATCACTACACCAACTCGGATGTGGCGAAGAACATTCTGGACAACTGGGAGACCATGTTACCGAAGTTCGTCAAGGTCATGCCGGTCGAGTATCGGCGTGCGCTGAAAGAGATGCAGGCAAAAAAGCGTGGTAGTTCAGCTGCCAGCCATGGGAGTCACTAAGCATGGGCAAGCCAACAGGTTTTAAAGAGATCGATCGTCAGGACCGGACCTATGCACCGGTGTCGGACCGGATCACTCACTACGAAGAGTTCGTCATCCCGCTGACCGATGAAAATGTCAGCCAGCAGGGTGCGCGCTGCATGGACTGTGGCATACCCTTTTGTCATCAGGGCTGCCCGGTGAACAACATCATTCCCGACTGGAACGATCTGGTCTACAAGGGCGACTGGCAGGCGGCCATCGATGTGTTGCACACCACCAACAACTTTCCCGAGTTCACCGGTCGTATCTGTCCGGCGCCCTGTGAGGCGTCCTGTACCCTGAATCTGGAAGACAACCCGGTCACCATCAAGACCATCGAATACAGCATCATCGAAAAGGCCTGGAGCGAAGGCTGGGTGAAACCGCAGATTGCCGATCATAAAAGCGGCAAACGGGTTGCAGTCGTCGGCTCCGGACCGGCCGGAATGGCCGCCGCCCAACAGCTCGCCAGGGCAGGGCATGGCGTAGTGCTGTTCGAAAAGCAGAACCGCATTGGCGGACTGCTTCGCTACGGCATTCCCGATTTCAAGCTGGATAAAAAGATCATCGACCGCCGCATGGCGCAGATGCGTACCGAGGGCGTGGAGTTCAAGACCAGCACCCACATCGGTGTGGATCTACCCGGCAGACAGCTGCTGGACGATTTCGATGCGGTCGTACTGACCGGTGGTTCAGAAAAGCCACGGGATCTGCCAATCCCCGGCCGTGAACTGAATGGCGTCCATTTCGCCATGGATTTTCTGCGCAGCAACAGCCACAGAGTGCAGGGCGACCATGTGGAGGATTTCATCTCCGCCGAAGGTAAAAACGTTGTGGTGATCGGCGGTGGTGATACCGGTTCCGACTGCATCGGCACCTCGAATCGTCATGGCGCCGCCTCGGTCACCCAGCTGGAAATTCTGCCCCAACCTCCGGAAAAAGAGGAGAAGGGCACCACCTGGCCCGACTGGCCCAACAAGATGCGCACCTCAAGCTCCCAGGAAGAGGGTTGCGAGCGGATGTGGCAGATCGCCACCAAGCGATTCATCGACGACGGGCAGGGCAACCTGGCCGGTGTCGAGTGCATCAAGGTCGAGTGGGAGAAGGATTCCGCCGGTAACTGGAAGATGAGCGAAGTCGATGGTTCAGAGTTCGAACTGAAAGCGGATCTGGTAACCCTTGCGATGGGTTTTGTCCATCCGGTGCATGTAGGCCTGCTGGAGGAGCTGGGCGTTGAACTCGATAACCGGGGCAACGTCAAAGCGGCCACTGAAGGGGGCACAGCCTACAAGACCTCCATCGACGGTGTCTTCACCGCAGGCGACATGCGCCGTGGTCAGTCATTGGTGGTCTGGGCCATCCGAGAGGGTCGTCAGTGTGCACGTGCGGTTGACGAATTCCTGATGGGAACCACTGATCTGCCATTGTGGTAAAACTTCATCGGCCCGGGCGCTCATCCCGGGCCGTTTCCACTGATTGACCATCCCCCTCTCTTTGTCGATTCAGCTGCTATTCACATCAGCGGCTAGCCTTTCTCAGATGCCCTGATATTCATAACTTCAACGATACGCGTTAGCACATTGTGGTAAGCGTCATGAATAAAAGGAACCTGCCATGCAGATACGTGAAGCAACCGAAGTTGATTTTGATGCTATCTGGCCAATCTTCAAAGAGATAGCTTCCGCAGGTGACACCTACGCCTACCCTAGCGATACAAGCAAAAACGAAGGGAAAAGGCTTTGGATGGATCTGCCGAGAAAAACTTATGTCGTGGTGGAAGATAAGAAAATCGTTGGCACCTATTACATCAAAACCAATCAGGCCGGACCGGGCAGTCATGTCTGTAATTGCGGTTATATGGTGCCATCTTCATCCAGAGGAAAAGGTCTTGCCACAGCCATGTGCGAACATTCGCAAGAAATAGCCCGCGAAATGGGCTACAAAGCCATGCAATTCAATTTTGTCGCCGCCGCCAATGAAGGAGCCGTGCAACTTTGGCAAAAGCTCGGTTTTAAAATTGTAGGGCGCCTGCCGGATGCGTTTAACCATCCGGTAAAAGGTTATGTTGATGCCTTGGTCATGTACAAATGGCTGGCATCTGGGTAGTAACGCAAGCGGCGTTTGAGGTGACAGATTGGATTGTTCCGGTGATTTAACGGTGTGTGTAGAAGAATTAAAAGCAGAGTAGCTTAGTTCGATTTTCCGTGAGAGCTTGCGTTTCAAGGATAAATGTTCTAGAAATGAAGCAACGTTAGATTCAGTACAATCACAGGGATGATTCTCTTTATGGAAATAGAGAAATCGATTGGTCCAACCGAGCCAGTAACATTCGCTGTCCACCAAATCGCCGGGATAGCAGATCAAAACAGGAAATTCTCGGCTCAAATCAGGGAATTTATTTCCCGGATCGATATTCAGAACATCCTCTACACTATCCAATATTGCAAAACGTCACACGCTTGTGAGGTTGGGCGATTCCAAAACCATGAACTCTATGGGCCGAGGCTCACTGTCGATGCCATTGCGCCGAAGCGCCTGGAGCAAGTTGTATACAATGAATCCATGTGTATCGATCTTGTTGCGAGACTGCCACTCGGAGAGTCTGGTACGTCCAGTAACGTAGTAGAGAAAACTCCCGGTAGTAAAAGCAGTATGGCGACCCAAACGGGAGTAGGAATATATATTTATAAACTGTTTAATATGTTGATGGAAGTTAAGATTGATTTTTTCTGGATTAGGGAAAAGAAGCGGGGCGTCATAATACGTTATATGTGCCGTCCACATAATCCACTGTTAGGGCATAAAAGGTAAGTAAAGTGCCAATCGAAGAAGAGCAAAAAGAACAATTAGCCTTTGGTATTAATCCAATTGTTCGTTGGGGGCTATCTTTGTTTTTTGCCCTTATCGCCATTTGGTGTCTTTACTATTACTACTCGTATCTTTCGTGCCCCGACGAGGTTGCTTCGCCAAGTGACCTGAACCTGTCAGTAATTCTCATTTTCTGTTTTTCTGTTCTATTTGTATTGCACATACCATGGGAAAAATACGGCCTTCGTATTAAACGAATTGGCGCACTTGAATTCGAACAAGTCGTTGAAACACAAGCTGCTGAGCACGCTGAAGACCTTTCCGAGGTAGAAGAGCGCCTTCTGAATTTAGAACAAGCAATGCGAGAAACTCACGAGGGTGTCCAGTTCAATGAAATGCTTGCCGAGCCAGAGTTGAGAAACTTACTTATCAGCTTCCTTTCTACTCATAATAGGTGGGCGTTTTCGCCCCTTAGAATCAGAAAATGGGGATCAAAACAGGCGGGGTTCGAGAATCTTAGCAACTACGATCCAGCTCTGCTTAGAAGCACATTAAGAAAGTTGGTGGCCGAAGGCGTGTTGGAAACTCGTGTTAGTAAAAAGGGTAATACCATTTATCGCATTGCGGAGTAAGGCCCTAACAAGCGACTGTGGCGTCAACCCGACTAATAAAAAGATCAATAAGCCCAAGTAACTTGATCTCTTACCATGGCATTCAACATAGTAATAAACTTTCGCATGCAGGCCGTTAATGCAACTTTTTT
>NZ_JBSYOP010000026.1:0-15680 GCF_058244685.1 Candidatus Thiodiazotropha sp. AKAK2
TCGCCACCGTACTTGGACGCCTGGACTGTTGTGATGGCCGCCGTCAGCGTGGTCTTGCCGTGGTCTACGTGACCAATCGTGCCCACATTGACATGCGGCTTTGTGCGTTCGAATTTTTCCTTGGACACAGTGCTACCCCTATACCCGTTACTGTTTCTTGATTACGGCGTCGGCAATGCTGGCCGGCACCTCTGCATATTTACCGAATTCCATGCTGTAGTTGGCGCGACCCTGAGTGGCCGAGCGCAGATCGGTTGCGTAACCGAACATCTCTGACAGTGGAACTTCAGCTCTGATCTGGCGACCGGCAGGTGCATCATCCATACCCTGCACGATTCCGCGACGACTGTTGAGATCACCCATGACATCACCCATGTATTCCTCAGGTGTTGTAACCTCAACTTTCATGACTGGCTCCAGCAGTACCGGCTTGGCTCTCGCCGCACCCTCTTTGAAGCACATAGAACCTGCAATCTTAAAGGCCATTTCGCTTGAGTCGACATCATGGTAAGAACCATCGTAAAGCGTGACCTTGACATCCACCACCGGGTAACCGGCGATAACACCGTTACCCATGGCTTCCTGAATACCTTTATCTACAGCCGGAATGTACTCACGCGGCACCACACCACCAACGATCTGGTTGACGAATTCATAACCTTCACCAGCCTCTTGCGGCTCGATTTTCAGGTAGACATGACCAAACTGACCACGACCACCGGACTGACGTACAAACTTGCCTTCCTGCTCGATGGATCTGCGGATGGTTTCGCGATAGGCCACCTGAGGCGCACCAACATTCGCTTCAACCTTGAACTCGCGACGCATACGATCGACGATAATGTCGAGATGCAGCTCACCCATACCGGAGATAATGGTTTGACCAGAC
Source organism: Candidatus Thiodiazotropha sp. AKAK2 (assembly GCF_058244685.1). NCBI lineage: Bacteria > Pseudomonadati > Pseudomonadota > Gammaproteobacteria > Chromatiales > Sedimenticolaceae > Candidatus Thiodiazotropha > Candidatus Thiodiazotropha sp. AKAK2. The sequence goes on from NZ_JBSYOP010000026.1 coordinate 890, forward strand.
TCTTCGTCTGAGCTGACGCGGAAAGAGGGATCTTCCTGAGCCAGCTTGGAGAGTGCGATACCCATCTTCTCCTGGTCACTTTTTGTTTTCGGCTCAACCGCAACAGAGATAACCGGCTCAGGGAACTCCATACGCTCCAGCGTAATTGGCTTGTCTAGGGCGCAGAGGGTATCACCGGTAGTGACGTCTTTCAGACCTACCGCAGCGGCGATATCACCAGCCAGCACTTCCTTGATCTCTTCACGAGAGTTGGAGTGCATCTGCAGAATACGACCGACACGCTCTTTCTTACCCTTAACCGGGTTATAGACGTGGTCACCAGATTTCAGTACACCCGAATAGGCTCTGAAAAAGGTAAGCGTTCCAACAAAGGGGTCGGTGGCTATCTTGAAAGCCAATGCAGAGAAAGGTGCGCTATCATCTGAAGGACGCTCTTCTTCAGTACCTTCAGCATCATCAAGAATACCGGTAATCGCAGGCACATCCACAGGTGACGGCATCAGCTCGATGATCTTGTCGAGAACGGCCTGAACACCTTTGTTCTTGAAAGCTGATCCACAGGTCACCGGAATGATCTCCAGCTTCAGGGTACGGATTCTCAAGCCCTCAAGGATCTCCTCTTCAGAGAGGTCACCCTCTTCGAGGTACTTTTCCATCAGCTCATCATTACCTTCCGCAGCAGCCTCGACCATGTGCTCGCGCCACTCGTTACAGGTATCTTGCAAATCAGCAGGGATATCGACGTATTCAAACTCTACGCCCATATTCTCCTCGCTCCACACGACCGACTTCATCTTCACCAGATCGATCAGACCTTTGAAGCCCTCTTCCGCACCCACCGGCACCTGAATCGGCACGGCGTTGGCGCCCAGGCGCTCTTTCAGCTGCTCAACCACACGGAAGAAATCAGCACCCATGCGGTCCATCTTGTTGACGAAGGCCATGCGAGGAACATTGTATTTATTGGCTTGACGCCAGACAGTCTCGGACTGAGGTTCAACACCGCCAACAGCGCAGAGTACGAATACCGCGCCGTCGAGCACACGCAGGGAACGCTCCACCTCAATGGTGAAGTCCACGTGTCCGGGGGTGTCGATAATATTGAAACGATGCTCAGGGAATTGCTGAGCCATACCGCTCCAGAAACAGGTCGTGGCAGCCGAGGTAATGGTGATACCGCGCTCTTGCTCCTGCTCCATCCAGTCCATGGTAGCTGCACCATCGTGCACCTCACCAATCTTGTGGGAGACACCAGTATAGTAGAGCACACGCTCAGTTGTCGTCGTCTTACCAGCATCGATATGCGCCATGATACCGATATTGCGATAGCGCTCGATAGGAGTTTTCCGTGCCACGTTACAAACCTGTTTTTAAAGAGCTAAAAAGTTAAGGGTTAAACGACCGCTTACCAGCGATAGTGTGAGAATGCCTTGTTGGCCTCCGCCATACGATGCGTATCATCCTTCTTCTTGACGGCCGCACCTTTGTTTTCCGACGCGTCGAGCAACTCACCAGCCAGGCGATAAGCCATCGACTTCTCGCTGCGCTTGCGGGATGCTTCAATCAACCAACGCATTGCCAGAGAGTTACGGCGGTTAGGACGAACCTCCACAGGCACCTGGTAGGTAGCGCCACCAACACGGCGGGACTTTACCTCGACCAGCGGACGGACATTCTCAAGTGCCGTCTCGAGCAGCTCCAACGGCGCACCGCCACGCTTCTCTACCACGCTGTCCAACGCACCGTATAGAATCTTTTCGGCGACTGACTTCTTACCGTCCTGCATCACCATATTGATGAATTTGGCCAGTAGCTCACTCCCGTACTTGGGATCCGGCAGGGCTTCACGCCGTGCTGCAACTCGTCTTCTTGGCATTGCTCTATCTCAAACCTGTTGAATATGTTAGATCCGCAGACCTTAGCCTTTTGGCCGCTTCGCGCCGTACTTGGAGCGACCCTGACGCCGCTTCTCAACACCGGAGGTATCGAGACTACCGCGCACTACGTGATAGCGAACACCTGGCAAGTCCTTGACACGACCACCACGAATCAACACCACAGAGTGCTCCTGCAGGTTATGCCCCTCACCACCAATGTAGCTTGAGACTTCGTAGCCGTTGGTCAGTCTGACACGAGCCACCTTACGCAGCGCCGAGTTCGGCTTCTTAGGCGTCGTGGTATAGACACGTGTACACACACCGCGGCGTTGTGGGCAGGCCTCCAGCGCCGGTACGTTACTCTTCTGGACTTTTCTCTTTCTGGGCTTACGCACCAGCTGGTTGATTGTCGCCATCTATTCCGTCTCCAGGGACGTCATCTTTGCTATTTTGCATAAAAAAAACCGGAGAACATTTCCCCTTGCCACCTTATATAAGCAGCACCCGGGCTTCATACATTCTCAGGTTTGAATAACTTTACTCAACAACACCTTAAAAGGGGCTTTGAGTATCAGAAACGACAGGCCGGCAAGGGCCGGCCTGTCCTAAGGAGCGCGCATTCTATGCCCACTCACCCCCCATGTCAAGGAGTATGTAATATCACCTACACAACACCTATTCAGACTCCGGGGTGTTGAGCGCCTCTTTGAACGCCTGTTCGACCTCTTCCACTACCAGCTCGTTCTTGGCATCGGCTTCAGCGGTCTCCTCGTGGCGTCTGCGGCGGCGCTCATTGTGGTACGAAAGACCGGTACCGGACGGTATCAGACGCCCGACAATCACGTTCTCTTTCAGACCGTTGAGTCGATCGCCCAGGCCTCTCACAGCCGCTTCAGTCAGAACCCTGGTGGTCTCCTGGAAGGAGGCCGCCGAGATGAACGACTCGGTCGCCAGCGAGGCCTTGGTGATACCCAGCAGCAGCGGATCGTAGAGTGCCGGGTGCTTGCTTTCGGCACGTAGCGCCTCGGCCTCTTCCAATAGCATCGAGCGCTCCACCTGCTCGCCCTTGAGGAAGCGGCTGTCGCCGGAAGCGGAGACTTCAACCTTACGCAGCATCTGGCGTATGATCACCTCGATGTGCTTGTCGTTGATCTTTACACCCTGCAGACGGTAGACGTCCTGAATCTCTTTCACCAGGTACTCCGCCAGATCGGTAACACCTTTCAGGCGCAGAATGTCATGGGGGTTGAGCTCACCATCGGAGATGACCTCCCCTTTCACCACCTGCTCACCCTCAAACACGTTGACGTGGCGCCATTTGGGAATCAGCTCCTCGTGCTGCTCACCATCCGGATCGGTGATGATCAGACGCTGCTTACCTTTGGTGTCCTTACCGAAGCTGACGGTACCGGTCGCCTCCGCCAGAATCGCCGGATCTTTCGGCTTACGCGCCTCAAACAGATCGGCAACCCGGGGCAGACCACCGGTGATATCACGGGTCTTGGATGACTCCTGCGGGATACGGGCGAGAATATCACCCACGCCGACATTCGCCCCATCCTGTACGTTAACCACCGCATTCGCCGGCAGATAGTAGTGGGCGGGGATGTCGGTACCTGCGATATTCAGGTCTTTCTCCTTATCGTCCACCAGTTTCACCATTGGACGAATATCCTTACCCGCCGCCGGACGCTGTTTGGGATCGATGACCTCCAGGGAACTCAGACCGGTAACCTCGTCGGTTTTCTTCTGTACGGTGACACCGTCAACAAAGTCGACAAAGCGCAGCACGCCCTCCACCTCGGTAACAACCGGATGGGTGTGGGGATCCCAGTTGGCCACAATCTGGCCGCCATCGACTGCGGTACCGTCTTCCACCTGCAGGGTGGCACCGTAAGGCACCTTGTAGCGCTCGCGTTCACGACCGACCTCATCGACGATGGTCAGCTCACCGGAACGGGAGGTGGCCACCAGATGACCACTCGAGTGCTTCACGGTTTTGATGTTGTGCAGACGTACCATACCGGCCGCCTTCACCTGAATGTTATTGACCGCAGCCGAACGGGATGCAGCACCACCGATATGGAAGGTACGCATGGTCAGCTGAGTGCCGGGCTCACCGATCGACTGAGCGGCGATAACGCCGACAGACTCGCCCATGTTCACCTGGTGACCACGGGCCAGGTCACGGCCGTAACATTTGCCGCAGACACCAACTTTGGCATTACAGGTGATCGCCGAGCGAACCACCACCTGGTCGACACCTGCGGTCTCCAGCTTGTCCATCCACTTTTCATCCAGCAGCACACCAGCCTCGCAGACCACTTCATCACCGCCTGGCGCGTACACTGCCTCGGCGGTGACACGTCCCAGTATCCGCTCTCTCAGGGGCTCGACCACGTCGCCACCCTCGATGATCGGCTGCATCAGCAGCCCCTCTTCGGTACCGCAGTCCTCTTCAAGCACCACCATATCCTGGGCCACGTCAACCAATCGACGGGTCAGATAACCGGAGTTGGCGGTCTTCAGTGCGGTATCCGCCAGACCTTTACGTGCACCATGGGTCGAGATGAAGTACTGCAGAACGTCCAGACCTTCACGGAAGTTCGCTGTGATTGGGGTCTCGATGATGGAGCCGTCGGGTTTCGCCATCAGGCCACGCATACCGGCCAGCTGTCTGATCTGGGCCGCGGAACCACGAGCACCGGAATCGGCCATCATGTAGACCGAGTTGAAAGAGTCCTGTTCGACCTCATTACCTTCCCGGTCGACCACCATCTCCTTACCCAGTTTGCCCATCATCGCCTTGGCCACCTGGTCATTGGTGTGGGACCAGATATCAACCACCTTGTTGTAGCGCTCACCGTTGGTTACCAGACCGGAGGTGTACTGACTCTCGATCTCTTTGACTTCCGACTCGGCGGAAGCAAGGATTTCGCTCTTCTCTTCCGGCACCACCATGTCGTTGGAGCAGAAGGAGACAGCCGCCTTGGTGGCGTAGCGAAAACCCATGTACATCAGCTGGTCGGCAAAGATAACCGTATCTTTCAGACCGAGCTGGCGATAACAGGCATTGATCAGATTCGAGATCTGCTTCTTACCCATCGCCTGATCGACCAGGTTGAAGGGCAGTCCGGCAGGCACAATGCTGTAGACCAGGGTACGGCCAATCGTGGTGTCGATGACCCGGGTCTCCTCGGAGAGGTTGCCATCGTCGTCCAGCACGGTCTCTTTCATCCGCACCTTGACCCGAGCCTGCAGATCGGCAAAACCCGCCTCATAGGCACGCTTCGCTTCAGCCACGTCGGCAAACACCATGCCCTCTCCCTTGGCATTGATACGCTCACGGGTCATGAAATAGAGACCCAGTACCACGTCCTGTGAAGGTACGATGATCGGATCACCATTCGCCGGCGAGAGAATGTTGTTAGTGGCCATCATCAGGCTGCGCGCTTCCAGCTGGGCTTCCAGCGACAGAGGCACGTGAACGGCCATCTGATCACCGTCGAAGTCGGCGTTGAATGCGGTACAGACCAGCGGATGGAGCTGAATCGCCTTACCTTCGATCAGTACCGGCTCAAATGCCTGGATACCGAGTCTGTGCAGGGTTGGCGCACGATTCAGCATCACCGGATGTTCGCGGATAACCTCTTCGAGGATATCCCAGACCTCACCTGATCCACGTTCGACCAGCTTCTTCGCGGCTTTGATGGTGGTCGCCAGACCACGCAGCTGCAGTTTGCTGAAGATGAACGGCTTGAACAGCTCCAGTGCCATACGTTTCGGCAGACCACACTGATGCAGTTTGAGGGTCGGACCCACCACGATGACCGAACGACCGGAGTAGTCGACACGCTTACCCAACAGATTCTGCCGGAAACGACCCTGCTTACCCTTGATCATATCGGCCAGGGATTTCAGCGGACGTCGGTTGGTGCCGGTGATGGCGCGACCACGACGACCGTTGTCGAGCAGCGCATCCACAGACTCCTGCAGCATACGCTTTTCGTTGCGCACGATGATATCCGGCGCATTCAGGTCGAGCAGACGCTTCAGACGATTGTTACGGTTGATCACCCGACGATAGAGATCGTTCAGGTCGGAAGTGGCGAAACGGCCACCATCCAGAGGTACCAGGGGACGCAGCTCCGGGGGCAGTACCGGCAGAACGGTCATCACCATCCACTCAGGACGGTTACCCGACTCCTGCAGGGACTCCAGCAGCTTCAGCCGCTTGGTGAATTTCTTGATCTTGGTCTCTGAGTTGGTAGCGTCGATCTCTTCGCGCAGTCGCTTGATCTCTTCCGGAATATCGATGGTCTTCAGCAGTTCATAGACCGCTTCGGCACCCATCCGCGCATCGAACTCGTCACCATTCTCTTCGATGGCCTCCAGATACTGTTCGTCGGTCAGCAGCTGACCGCGCTCCAGCGGTGTCATGCCCGGATCGACCACCACGAAGGATTCGAAATAGAGCACACGCTCGATATCCCGCAGAGTCATGTCCATCAACAGACCGATCCGCGATGGCAGGGACTTGAGGAACCAGATGTGGGCAACCGGGCTGGCCAGTTCGATGTGGCCCATACGCTCACGACGCACTTTCGCCAGGGTAACCTCAACGCCACACTTCTCACACACCACACCGCGGTGCTTGAGGCGCTTGTATTTACCGCACAGACACTCGTAGTCACTCACCGGACCAAAGATCTTGGCGCAGAACAGGCCATCCCGTTCCGGTTTGAAGGTACGGTAGTTGATGGTCTCCGGTTTCTTCACTTCGCCGTAGGACCAGGAACGGATCATGTCCGGTGACGCCAAACCGATGCGGATCGCATCGAAGTCTTCAGTCTGACCCTGCTGCTTAAGAATATTCAGTAGATCTTTCAAGATCGTCTCTCCTGCATTCAGTTACTGACCTGAGCCAGTACTTCAGTCCTGTTCCAGTTCAATGTTGATCGCCAGAGATCGGATCTCTTTGACCAGTACGTTGAACGACTCGGGCATGCCTGCTTCCATCTGATGGTTACCATCAACGATGTTCTTGTACATGCGGGTACGGCCATTGACATCATCCGACTTGACCGTGAGCATCTCCTGCAAGGTATAGGCGGCACCATAGGCCTCCAATGCCCAGACCTCCATCTCACCGAAGCGCTGACCACCGAACTGCGCCTTACCACCCAGCGGCTGCTGAGTAACCAGGCTGTAGGGACCGGTTGAACGGGCGTGCATCTTGTCATCAACCAGATGGTTGAGTTTCAGCATGTACATATAGCCCACGGTGACCTCACGTTCGAAGGAGTCACCGGTGCGCCCGTCAAACAGTTTGCACTGACCGCTCTCCGGCAGACCCGCCAGTTTCAACATCGCTTTGACTTCGCTCTCATGGGCACCATCGAATACCGGTGTCGCCATCGGCACACCCTTCTTCAGGTTCATGCACATGGAGACCACCTCTTCGTCGGTAAAGGAGTCGATATCCTCTTTTTTACCGCTGGTGTTATAGACCTTGTCGAGGAACTTGCGCAGTTCCGTCATTTTGCTCTGCGCCTCAAGCATCGCACCGATACGGCGTCCAACGCCCTTGGCGGCAAAACCCAGATGGGTCTCCAGTACCTGCCCGACGTTCATACGTGAAGGTACACCGAGCGGGTTGAGTACGATATCCACCGGTTCGCCATGCTCATCGAAAGGCATATCCTCAACCGGCACGATGGTGGAGATAACACCCTTGTTACCATGACGACCCGCCATCTTATCGCCAGGCTGGATGCGACGTTTCACTGCCACATAGACCTTGACCATCTTCAGCACGCCAGGCGCCAGATCGTCTCCGGCGGTCAGTTTACGTTTCTTCTCTTCGAACTTGTCGCGGAAGGTTTCACGCTGGGCTCTGATCTGCTCGGCAATTGCCTCCAGCTGTGCTGCAGACTCTTCATTGCGCAGACGGATCTCCAGCCACTTATCCCGCTCCAGCTCCGCAAGATAGGATTTGGTGACTTTGGTGCCCGCCTTGATCTGACTGGGACCGCCATCGACCACCTTGCCGATCAGCATCTTTTCCACACGCTGGAAGGTGTCGTCTTCCATGATACGCAGCTGATCGTCCAGATCCTTGCGTACCCGGTCCAGCTCCACCTGCTCGATCTGCAGGGCGCGGGCATCTTTCTCGACGCCATCACGGGTAAAGACCTGTACGTCGATCACGGTACCGACCATACCCGAGGAGACCCGCAGGGAAGTGTCTTTCACATCAGACGCCTTCTCACCGAAGATCGCTCTGAGCAGTTTCTCTTCCGGGGTCAGCTGTGACTCACCCTTGGGAGTGACCTTACCCACCAGGATGTCGCCTTCGCGCACCTCGGCACCGATATAGATGATGCCCGACTCGTCCAGTTTGGAGAGAGCGGCTTCACCCACATTCGGGATATCGCCGGTGATCTCTTCAGGACCCAGCTTGGTATCCCGAGCCATACAGGTCATCTCTTCGATGTGGATCGAGGTGAAACGATCCTCCTGCACGACACGTTCGGAGATGAGGATGGAATCCTCGAAGTTGTAACCGTTCCAGGGCATGAACGCGACCCGCAGGTTCTGTCCCAGGGCCAGCTCACCCAGATCGGTGGAGGGACCGTCGGCCAGTACATCGCCACGGGCAATCACATCATCCACATTCACCAGCGGACGCTGGTTGATGCAGGTATTCTGGTTGGAGCGGGTGTATTTGGTCAGATTGTAGATATCCACACCGGGTTCGCCCGCTTCAGTCTCATCATCGTTGACCCGCACCACGATACGCGCCGCGTCGACCGATTCGATCACGCCGCCACGCTTGGCCACTACGGTGACACCGGAGTCAACCGCCACGACACGCTCGATGCCGGTACCCACCAATGGTTTTTCAGCACGCAGTACCGGCACTGCCTGACGCTGCATGTTGGAGCCCATCAACGCGCGGTTCGCATCATCGTGCTCGAGGAAGGGGATCAGGGAGGCCGCAACCGAGACGATCTGTTTCGGTGACACGTCTATATACTGCACCTTGTCCGGCGAGGAGAGGGTGAACTCATTCTGGAAACGTGATGAGACCAGCTCATCCGCCAGGTATCCTTTCTCATCCAGTGAGGCATTTGCCTGGGCAATGACATAGCGCCCCTCTTCAATGGCAGAGAGATAATCGATCTGATCGGTTACCTTGCCATCGTTCACTTTACGGTATGGGGTTTCGAGAAAGCCGAAACGGTTGGTTCTCGAATAGACCGCCAGAGAGTTGATCAAACCGATGTTCGGCCCTTCAGGGGTCTCGATCGGGCAGACACGACCGTAGTGGGTCGGATGGACGTCACGCACTTCAAAGCCGGCACGCTCACGGGCCAGACCGCCCGGGCCGAGAGCTGAAACCCGGCGTTTGTGGGTAACCTCTGAAAGCGGGTTGTTCTGATCCATGAACTGGGACAGCTGACTGGAGCCGAAAAACTCCTTGATGGCAGCCGATACCGGTTTCGCGTTGATCATCTCCTGTGGCATCAGGCCTTCGGATTCCGCCTGAGTCAGACGCTCTTTAACGGCACGTTCGACACGCACCAGACCGACCCGGAACTGGTTCTCCGCCATCTCACCGACACAGCGGATACGACGGTTACCCAGGTGATCGATATCGTCCACCACACCGTTACCGTTACGGATGTTGATCAATTCGTTGAGCACATCGACGATGTCCTCTTTGGAGAGCACGCCTTCACCGGTCTCATCATCACGACTCAGACGACGGTTGAATTTCATCCGCCCAACCGCAGAGAGATCGTATCTTTCCGCCGTGAAGAACAGATTGTTGAACAGATTCTGCGCGGCCTCTTTGGTTGGCGGCTCACCAGGACGCATCATTCTGTAGATCTCGACCTGGGCTTCAAGCTCATTGGTGGTCGGATCGATACGCAAGGTTTCCGATACGAAGGGGCCGTGATCCAGATCGTTGGTGAACAGGGTCTCCAGCTTCTTCACACCGTTCTCGATCAACTTCTCGAAAATCTCTTCGGTGATCTCGGAGTTGGCTTCAGCGACCAGCTCACCGGTCTCTTTGTCCACCACGTTGTGCGCCAGCACCTTGCCATAGACAAACTCACGCGGTACGTCGAGTTTGTTGACACCTGCCTTTTCCAGCTCACGAATATGGCGGGCGGTGATGCGTCGACCGGTTTCGACAAGTACCTTGTCGCCGGTTTTGATATCGAAACTGACTGTCTCGCCACGCAGCCTTTCCGGCACCAGATCCAGCTTCAGGGTGCGCTTGGTCAGAGTGAAGCGGTCGGTCTCGAAGAACATACTGAGGATTTCTTCGGTTTCGTAACCCAGGGCGCGCAGCAGAATGGTGGCCGGCAGCTTGCGACGACGGTCGATACGTACGAAGACGTTGTCTTTCGGATCGAACTCGAAATCGAGCCAAGAACCACGATAGGGAATCACCCGGGCAGAGAACAGCAGCTTACCCGATGAGTGTGTCTTTCCCCGGTCATGATCGAAGAACACACCAGGTGAACGGTGCAGCTGGGAGACGATAACCCGCTCGGTACCATTGATCACGAAGGTACCGGTATCGGTCATCAGGGGCAGTTCCCCCATATAGACTTCCTGCTCACGGATATCCTTGACCACTTTGGAGCCCGCCGGCGCCTCTTTGTCATAGATGACCAGGCGAACCAATACACGCAGAGGCGCGGCGTAGGTGGTACCACGCAGCTGACACTCCCTGACGTCGAATACAGGCTCACCAAGCTTGTAGTTCACATATTCGAGAACGGCGTTGCCGGAATAACTCGTTATCGGCATTACCGACTTGAATGCGGCATGCAACCCGAGTTCCTGGCGATCATCGGATGCCACACCGTCCTGAAGAAAGCTCCGATAGGAGTCAATCTGTGTTGCAAGTAAAAACGGAACATCCAGAATACTGGGTCGTTTACCGAAGTCTTTACGGATTCGCTTCTTTTCGGTGAAAGAATAGGCCATGCTGCCATCCCTCAGTGTCTTAGGCTTGGTGGTTGCGATGAGGACCGGGCAAACCGCCCCGAAATCACCATCGCTTCAAACTGTCTCCTGACTTATTGGCTCAGGGAACCTGCTTTAGAGAGCTACCGATCCAGTTTAAGCTCTGAACCGCTCTTATAAAGCACATTGTGCAAGCGGGAAAAGGCCGGTGGCATTACGCCACCAGCCTCAACCGCGCTTGTCTACAGACGATCGAGACGAGAATCTTATTTGATCTCGGCTTTAGCGCCCGCCTCTTCAAGCTGCTTCTTGGCCTCTTCGGCCTCTTCCTTGCTGACGCCTTCCTTCAAGGTGGAAGGTGCGCCTTCTACAGCTTCTTTTGCCTCTTTGAGGCCAAGACCGGTCATGCCGCGAACTGCTTTGATGACAGCAATCTTGTTGCCGCCGATCTCGGCCAGTACCACGTCGAATTCGGTCTTCTCTTCAGCGGCGGCTGCATCACCACCAGCGGCGGCTGCAGGTGCAGCGGCCACAGCGGCAGCTGCGGATACGCCAAACTTCTCTTCCATTGCCTCGATCAGACCGACAACGTCCATCACGGACATTTCGGCAATTGCGTCGAGAATCTCTTCTTTAGAAACGGCCATTGTTTAACTCCTGAAAAAATTTTGTACGATAACTTTGTGTTTGATAAAGCCGATCAGGCCGCCTCTTTGGCGTCCTTGATCGCTGCCACAGTCCGGACCAGCTTGCCAGGTACCTCGTTGACGGTACGGGCCAGTTTCTCGATCGGCGCCTTCATGACCGCCATCAGCAAGCTGATAGCCTGGTCGTAAGTCGGCATCTTGGCCAGCGTATCGATATCACTCGGGGCAAGCATTTTGCCGCCGATGGATACCATCTTGACCTCGAGAAGCTTATGCTCCTTGGCAAAGTCCTTAATGACACGTGCAGCGGAACCCGGGTCTTCCTGCGAGAAGGCCAGGATCAACGGACCCGTCAATCCTTCCTGCATACAGGCAAAATCCGTATCCTCTACGGCACGCTTGGCCAGGGTGTTTCTGACTACCCGCAGGTAGACACCATTGTTACGCGCATCACGACGCAACAGGGTCATCTGCTCAACAGTCAGGCCACGGTATTCAGCTGCAACAGCTGACAGTGCACTACTGGCCACATCATTGACTTCGGCAACGATGGCTTTCTTTTGCTCAATATTGAGTGCCAAAGTCGTCACCTCCTGATAATGGGGAAATATCACATTTCCCAATACACACTACACGACACCTAAGTGTCGCAACCTAACGCACGCCATCACCAGGTTAATTCCTGATTGGGGGCGCACCATCTGCGCAGGCAGGATTAAGCATGAAAACCATGCACCTGCGGTCTTTGACAGCACCGGATTTCCGGCACCCCAAAGTTCAAAAAGGGCATCATCACCATCCGGCGTGATGCCCAGTGTTCATACGGTTACAGGCTCAGAGTTGCCTGATCCAAAATCAGACCTGGTCCCATGGTTGAAGAGACAGTTATCTTCTTCAGATAGACGCCCTTGGCTGAACTCGGTTTTGCTTTAACCAGCGCAGCCAACAGGGACTCCAGGTTCTCTTTCAGTTTTTGCGGTTCAAAATCGACTTTGCCGATTGAACAGTGAATGATGCCTGCCTTGTCAGTACGGTAACGCACTTGGCCCGCTTTAGCGTTTTGTACCGCCTCTGCCACATTCGGTGTGACGGTACCCACTTTGGGGTTAGGCATCAGGCCGCGGGGGCCGAGAATCTGTCCCAGCTGACCGACCACACGCATCGCATCGGGAGACGCAATCACTACATCAAAATTCATGTTGCCGGCTTTGATGTCTGCTGCCAGATCTTCAAAACCGATAATATCGGCACCAGCCTCTTTGGCTGCATCAGCATTAGCACCTTGTGCAAATACCGCAACACGTACCGTTTTACCGGTACCATGGGGCAGTACAGAGGCGCCACGCACAACCTGATCGGACTTACGCGCATCAACACCCAGGTTGACACTGACATCCACAGACTCGCCGAATTTTATCGAAGAGACCTCTTTCAACAGGCTGAATGCATCTTCGGCTGCGTGCAGCTTGCCGGGCTCAACCTTCTCACGAATCGCTTTTGCTCGCTTGCTCAACTTAGCCATGATTATTCAACCCCCTCTACTTCCAGCCCCATCTGACGAGCACTACCCGCTATGGTACGTACCGCCGCATCCATATCTGCAGCTGTGAGGTCAGGCATTTTGATGGTCGCAATCTCTTCCAGTTGCTTACGGGTTACCGTACCAACTTTGACTGTATTCGGTGTCGAGCTGCCTTTAGGCAGACCCATGGTCTTCTTCAGCAACACTGAAGCCGGTGGAGTCTTGGTGATAAAACTGAACGAACGATCGTTATAGACCGTGATCACCACTGGAATCGGCAGACCCTTTTCCACACTCTGAGTCTTGGCGTTGAACGCCTTACAGAATTCCATGATATTGACACCGTGCTGACCCAGCGCAGGACCAACCGGTGGACTTGGATTCGCTTCACCAGCCTTCACTTGAAGCTTGATGTAAGCCATTATTTTCTTAGCCATGTTTACCTCTTCTCCGGGTGCTGACGCCATGGGCTCTCACCATGACTCCCCATCAATAGAATAAAACCTCCAACTGCCGATCAAACAGCAATCAGAGGCCCGCTAAATGAAGGACCGTCAGCCCTTCTCTACCTGGCCGAACTCCAGATCCACAGGGGTGGAACGGCCAAAAATCAGTACCGAGACCTTCAAACGACTCTTGTCGTAATCGACCTCTTCGACAACACCGGTAAAGTCGTTGAACGGCCCATCGGTAACCCGAACCACTTCACCCGGCTCGAATAGAATCTTTGGACGAGGCTTCTCAACACCTTCCTGTACACGCTGCAGAATGGCGTTTGCCTCTTTCTCAGAAATCGGCGCCGGACGATCCCCGGTGCCACCGATAAATCCCATAACTTTCGGCACATCTTTCACCAAGTGCCAGGTCTCATCGGTCATCTCCATCTGGACAAGCACATAACCGGGAAAAAACTTCCGCTCACTCTTACGCTGTTGTCCGGCTCTCATCTCTACCACTTCTTCAGTAGGGACCAGAATCTCACCAAATTTATCCTGCATCCCATAACGCTCAACGCGCTCCTTGAGGGAGCGCTGGACCTGGGACTCAAAGCCGGAATAGGCGTGCACAACATACCATCTCATGGTCATCTCACCACTCCCTAACCAGACCCGGTCAAGGCGCGCAATATGGCGCCAAGCATCATGTCAAACAGCCACAGCACGACACCCATGAAGAGCACCATGACAAATACAATCAGCGTGGTCTGCACCGTCTCCTGGCGACTCGGCCAGACGACTTTGCGTACCTCCATCTTGGCGGACGAGGCAAAATCCCACACCGACTTACCCATTGCGGTCTGGTAGGCCAACAACGCTGCCAATCCCATCATCGCCAACAGCCCGAGCACACGCAGCAGCTGTGAATAGGCATCAAGATAGTAAAAGCCGAGAATAGCGCCCACGATTATCCCTACCGCAATAATCAGCTTTACGGTATCGAGACTTGATGCCTCCACCTGGGACTTCGCATTCATAATTTCTGACTGCCGGTTGTTTGGCAGGCCAAGAGGGAATCGAACCCCCAACCTGCGGTTTTGGAGACCGCTGCTCTACCAATTGAGCTATTGGCCTAGAAAATTTTAAAGCGGAGCTGACCACCGGCCAGCCCCGCCGGTCCTGTTATCGATTATTCGATAATTTTGGATACCACGCCGGCACCCACGGTCCGACCGCCTTCACGGATCGCAAAACGCAGACCCTCTTCCATCGCGATCGGCGCAATCAACTTCACAGTCATCTTCACGTTGTCACCCGGCA